>JANYJI010000168.1 GCA_025358525.1 Chloroflexota bacterium
TGGTTGACCATGTCATACCAGGCCTGAGGGGTGTTCTGGCTGGGCGATCCGCCGCCGCCGCTGAGGATCGAACCCAGAGCAAACGACCCCGACTTGGTCGGATCGATGGCGTTCTTCTCGGCCTGGGTCATCTGACCGATCTTCTCGGCCTGGGTCATCTGGGATAGCAACGCCGTCACGCGATCAGCAACCGACTTTGTGGCATCCATCCACGGACGGGCCGAGGACGGCGACCCGGACGCCGGGCTAGAGGCTCCCGAGGCACCCGGCGTGCCCGTGGCAGTGGAGTTGCCGCAGGCTGCCACGAAGACCACCACGGCAACAAGACCGATGCGGCTCACCAGACCACGGCGGCTTCTGCCGAGGCGACGGATCTTGACGGGCATATGTCATCCCTTCGGGCTTTCGGCCGGCCTGGGCTGGCACGACTGAAGCCACTGTGTCGAGGTGGTCGAGATCGCCTCGCAGCATGGCGGCACGATCGTTGCGACCCTTATGATTACCAGACGCAGCCCCTGGGTCAATTGTTCAGGCGACTTCGGCGGCGACCCGCTTCACCGGCTCAGCCGAGACCTCAGTTCCAGAGTGTGCTCCCATTCGTGCTCGAGCAGGCGGCGAAGCATTCGTCGAGCGCTTCGCGGCGGCTTTCCCTCGCCCCGCTCGACGACGATCGCAAGCTCGGCCGGAGTCATGGCCCGCAGGCGGGTCATCAGGGCCGCCCGCTCGGCGGCCAGAGCAGCCCACGGTGCTTTCGCCGACTGCGCAATGGCGGCCGCAATCGCGCTGCGGCCCGGAACCGTCCCGAGCGTGGAGCTGACATAGGACCATTCCGCTTCGGCCACGTGCGAGAGGATCGCTCCGGCTGAACGGCCGCCTGTCGCCGGCTTCTCGGCGAGCGGCAGGATCTGAGCCTGGGCCGCCGCGACCAGCTCCTCGCGCGACCACGCCGCCCAGCGCAAATGGCTGGTGGCTTCGGCCGGGGTCATCGGCTGGCGGTCCGACGGGAAGGACAGCTGGCCGAACCCCAGCACTTTCCGCTCGATGATGTGATCGGCCACGACCAACTCGATCGGTTCGGGATCCGGCAGCGTCTCACCGTGGCGACGCAGGAAGTCGATGCGTTCGAGTATTGCCGTCCGCGCCATCTCGACTGCCACTCCGGAAGTCGCGGCCACGGTGGAGCAGCCAGGCATACCCGGGACGTAGACCCAGGTCTTGCGGCGCTGCGGGCCCGACTCGAGATATAGCTCGAAACGCATGTCTAGCCGGCCAGAGCCGCCTCAACAGGCACGTACTCCAGTTGGTGCGCCTCCGCGACAGCCTGGTGGGTCACCTGGCCGGCGAAGACGTTGAGCCCGCCCCGGAGGTGGCAGTCCGCCGCCAGTGCCGCACGGAAGCCCTTGTCGGCCAGAGCCAAAATGAATGGCAGAGTCGCATTGTTGAGAGCAAAGGTCGACGTCCGGGCCACGGCTCCCGGCATGTTGGTGACGCAGTAGTGGACGACGCCATCGACGACGTAGGTCGGATTCGAATGGGTCGTCGGCCGCGACGTTTCGAAGCATCCGCCCTGATCGATCGAGACATCCACGACAACGGAGCCACGGTGCATGCCTCGGATCATCTCGCGCGTAACGAGCTTGGGAGCGGTTCCGCCTGGTGTGAGAACGGCGCCGATGACTAGGTCGGCCGCGAGCACGCTCTCCTCGACCGCATCGGTGGTGGAATAGCGCGTCTTGAGAGCCGGAGCAAACGCCAGGTCCAGCTCCTTGAGGCGTGGCAGCGATCTGTCCAGAACGGTCACGTCCGCCTCCAGGCCCAGGGCCATGCGAAGGGCGTTCATGCCGACGACGCCGCCGCCAAGGACGACGACCTTGGCCGGCGGGACGCCCGGCACGCCGCCGAGCAGAATCCCTCGACCGCCGGCTTCGCACTCAAGGGCATGAGCCCCGGCCTGTATCGACATCCGGCCCGCGACCTCGCTCATCGGGGCGAGCAGCGGGAGGCCGCCCCGCTCGTCGGTGACCGTTTCATAGGCGATGGCGACGCAACCGGACTTGATCAAGCCCTCGGTCTGCGGGCGATCCGGGGCGAGGTGGAGGTAAGTGAAGAGGATCTGGCCGTCCCGCAGCAGGCCGATCTCCGACGGTTGCGGCTCCTTGACTTTCACGACCATGTCGGCCCGAGCGAAGACGGCGGCGGCGTCCGGCACGATCTCGGCCCCGGCGGCTCGGTAGAGATCGTCGCTCAGATCGATCGTCTCACCGGCATCAGACTGAACGATGACCTTGTGGCCGTGAGCCACAAGCTCTCGCACGGAACTCGGCGTCAGGCCGACACGAAACTCGTTGTCCTTGATTTCGCGGGGCACACCGACAAGCATCTCGACCTCTCCGGCGCAGTCGAGCGACAGCTCGACTCGCGATCCCGGCTACTCGGCCATTCTGCCACGAGCCGCAGAACTTGCCCGCCGGGCGGTCCAAGCGACTTGGGGCGGTCACGGAAAAATGACCCAGACATGTGCTGACGGCGCGACTGGTCCAGAGCCGCGCCGTCAGCAACGTGAAATCAGATCACCGTCCCGGCTCGCCTGACCCAGGCCAGCCGCGGACGAACCCCCTAGCCTGCGATCAGCGCCGCATGCTGGCGTTGACTTTTCGGATGTGGGACCGGTTGACGAGGATCGCGTCGCGAGGAGTGTCCTTGAGAACGGCCCCGTCGACCTGGACGGTCGGGGCGAAGACGGGCAGGAAGAGCTCCGTGCCGCGTTCGGTGAGCGACATCGGGTCCTGTGACGGGAGGAGCAGCAAGACGCCGGTGATTTTGAATGGCGTGGCATCCAGAGTCACATTGTAGGCGAAGCGGAACTTGCTCCAGGCGTCGCGATCGGCGTCGCTGACGACGGGCTCGCCATCCCCAGCCGGCATGGCGATCGTGATGTCGTAGGGATCGACATTCTTCACGCCGCTGGCCGGCGCGAGTGACGAACCGTCGATCGGTCCCTGCTGGGCGTTGTTCACGTTGATCGCGGCCCGCTTCTCGAGCGCGTCGGGAAGTTTGACACCCCCCTGCGCGAGGACCGCGTCAACCCGGCCGTCTTCGCTAAGGGCAACGAAGTGGCCAGGCTTCTTTCGAGTGACGACGATACCCGTCGTACCCGCCCCAGGGTTGAATGTGCCTACGGCCATTGCATTCTCCTTTGCGCCCGCTGGGCCCGGTTCCCGACCGATAGGTCGAACCAACCGCACGGACATGGGCCAAACCAGAACCGCTCCAGGGCAGGTCCCGTCGAGGTTTCGGCGTCGGATCGCATCAACTTGACGGACTATTGGCCCTGCGAATACCAGCCGGAGGTCATGCTGCGAAAGGGCATTATGGTGCGACCTTGCAACGGGCTGAACTTACTCCCGCCGTACTGCACGGTCAACGGCCAGATCGGTTGAGTCGGACGCCAGAAGGCTTAGCGAATTGGTGGGCCTGGGGTGTTTCGGCTACACCAATGGCCGGTACGGCAGGTATTCCGGATACCAAATCGCGGCATCGACGGCGTCGGCCACCTCGTCGTCGCGATAGAGTCGGCCTACTCCGCAGTCGCGGCTCTGGCACACGACCTTCATCGCGATCTGGCGCGACACGTCCCGCAGCTCGGAGACGGCCGGGTAGAGCGCGCCCAACGCCAATCGCTCGTTCGAGACCATGCCGGCGAGAGTCTGCGCCGCGAGCAGGAACATCTCGTCCGTGATCTCACGAGCCTCAGCCACAATTGCCCCAAGCCCCATGCCGGGGAAGATGAACACATTGTTGGCCTGGCCGATGAGGTGGCTTCTACCGTCCCTGACCACCGGCTCGAATGGGCCGCCCGTGGCGATGATTGCCTTGCCATCTGTCCAGGCCAGGAGGTCGGCAGGGACGGCTTCTGACTTCACCGTCGGATTCGAAAGCGGAAAGATGACGGGTCGCTCGGTGTAGGCGGCCATGGCGCGTATGGCGGCCTCCGTAAATGCCCCCGGAGCGCCGCTCGTGCCGATGAGGATGGTTGGCTTCACAGCCGCAACCACGGCCTCCAGGTCGCGGCGGTCGTTGGGCTGCAGATCGGCCAGTCCGTGGCGGGCCAGCGCGTCGGGTCCAAGCGCGAAATCCAGCTTGTCGGAATCGAGCTGATCGCGGGCCGCGAAGACCAGCCCGTTCGTGTCGACCATGGCGATGGCCCGCTTGATCGTGGCCTCGTCGACGCCGTCGGCGAGCATGGCGGCACGAACCATCCGGGCGATGCCGACGCCGGCAGCACCAGCGCCAAGGAACACGAAGCGGTGCTCGCCGATCGGTCGACCAAGCGCCCGAACGGCCGCCAGTACTCCGGCCAATACCACGGCACCAGTCCCCTGGATGTCGTCGTTGAAGCTCGTGATCCGGTTTCGATAGCGGTCCAGGATTCGAATGGCGTTGTGCTGCTTGAAGTCTTCCCACTGCAACACCGCCTTTGGACAGACGTCAAGCACGGCGACGACGAATGCTTCGATGAAGTCGTCGTATTCGGCCCCTCGAAGCCGCGGCCCGCGATAGCCCAGGTAGAGCGGATCCGCCAGCAAGTCCGGGTTGTCCGTACCCACGTCCAGCGAGACCGGCAGCGTATGGGCCGGGTAAATTCCCGCACCGGCGGTGTAGAGAGCCAGCTTGCCGACGGGGATGCCCATCCCGCCGGCGCCCTGGTCGCCGAGGCCCAGGATGCGTTCGTTGTCCGTGGCCACGATCAGCCGGATGTCATCGGCCGCGGGTCCCGCCGCGTCGCCATCGGGATGGGCGTTGTGCAGCAGGTCGGGTATCCGGTCGATGTCGGCTGGTGTTATCCACAGGCCACGGGGCCGTCGCAAGATGTGGCTGAAGGCCTGGCACGCTCGGCCGACCGTCGGCGTGTAGATGATCGGCAGGAACTCCTCGAGGTTCTCGAGGAGGACACGGTAGAAGAGGGTCTCGTTGCGGTCCTGGAGCGATGAGAGGCCGATGTAACGCTCCAGATCATCGCCCTTGCGGCGGATGTGCTCAAGCTCGAGGTGGACCTGCTCCTCTATCGCGGCCGTGCGAGGGGGAAGCAGGCCACGCAGCCCAAAGATGTGGCGCTCGCCCTCGTCGAAGCCCGTGTCCTTGTTCAGCAGCGGGCGCAGCAGAAGTTCGGCGCCGCGGAATGGAACGCGCTGGATGCCGGCGGGACGGAGGCCACTGATCGATCTCGGAAGCTGTCTCATTGGCCCAGCATTCACCTGAGCCCACCGCCCGGCAACGTCCATTCGGCCCTACCGAAGGTACCCCGGTGGCGGGGCGATTCCGCAAGTGTTGGCGTCTACAGGCAGGGAGTGGTCTCGCCCGGGAGAAGTGCTCGGACCTGAAGCGAAGCCCTTGCCCCCGTCGAGTCGACAAAGTGCGTCAACTGGTTGGAGGCCGTGACCACCGCCAGAAGAGTGGCGGCATCGGCGCCCGTGACAGTGGCACAGCGATATGTCGCTCCGCCGTACGCCTTGCCGAATGTTGCCAAGGTCGGGGCCAGCGGCCAGTGCTTTTCAGTTGGAGCGATTCCGGCGGCGGCGTCCGTTGGCGGCGTCACCAGCACGGCGAGGCTCGTCGGCGTGAACGACCTGCCCTGACCGAGATCGGCGGCCAGCCAGGAGTTGATGCTCGTAATCTGATTCCAGAAGCGCTCGAACGCCTCGGTGGAGCCTGGGGCAGCAGAGTCCGGGACGAGCCCGCGCGGCATCGGGCCGGTCAGTTGGCGGCTGACGCCATCGATCTTCAGCTCGATGTGCGCCACGACAGAGCCGGGGGCAGCGGCGTCGGCGAAGTCCGTCTTGTCGGCCACAAGGCCGCCCTTGCGAGCCTCCGCGATGATAGCCGCGATGCCGACCTCGCTGATCGGTCGCGACTGGGGTCCCACGTAGATGGGGCCAGGATAGATGGCCGGAATCGCGATGTTGCCATCAATGAACTGCCCGTCCGAAATCGTCACGGGCGCCAGCCTGGTGAACGTGGACTGCGGAGCCAGGGCCTGGGTCTGCCACGCCCGCAGGTAGAAGCCAGCGGCGGAAGCCGGGGCGGACGGGGCCGCCGAGGGAGCGGGGCCGGCTGGAAAGGATCCTGCAGGCGCGGATCCTACAGGCGCGGATCCTACGGGCGAGCCGAAGCCGGAGCCGACGCATCCGGCGAGCGTGGCCGCTGCGAAGATTCCCATGGCGGGACGGAGGAAGGTGCCCAAGGATCCACTTGCTGAAGGCATTTCTGTTCCCCTTCGAATTGTCGATCGTCACCCACCAGACGCTGCCGCGATTCCTGCGGTTCCGACTGACGTCGCAGCAGGCAAGAACGTTCTCAGAGTGCACAAGATTGCCGACGAGCGCCGAGAGGGAACAGCAATCGCGCGGCCTCCGGCGCCCCGCATCTCGAACCTAACCCTCGATCACCGACTTTACCGCGACCACCACCAGCGGCAGGTTCGCGGCTGTGAAGCCGGCCACGTTGATCCGGCCGCGCCCGACAACGTACACGCCAAACTCGTCGCGGAGACGGGCCACCTGTTCGGCCGAGAGGCCGAGAAGCGCGAACATGCCACGCTGGCGCCGGATCGGCTCCCAGTTGCCCGGCACGTTCGCTGCCACGAGCGCATCCACCAAAGCTGCGCGGTTGCCCAGGATGCGGTTACGCATGCCGGCCAGATCCACTTCCCACTGAGCCCGCAAAGCCGGGTCGTTCAGGATTGTCTCGACGATGTCGGCGCCGTGGGCCGGCGGGTTGGAGTAGTTGGAGCGAATGGCAATCTTGACGTGGCTCAGCGCCGACGCTGCCCGCAACGGATCCGCCGCCACGATCGTCAACGCCCCCACTCGTTCGTTATACAGGGCGAAGTTCTTCGAGTAGCTCGTGCAGACGAGGAACTCCTGGCCCGGTTGCGCCAGGCCGGACAGCCAGTCGGCATCCTCGCGCAGTCCAAAGCCAAAGCCCTGATAGGCGAAGTCGACGACCGGCAGAAGCTCCCGTTCGACGACGATCTCGCCGATGGCGGCCCACGTGTCCTGGTCCGGGTCCACGCCGCTCGGGTTGTGGCACGAGCCATGAAGCAGGACCACATCGCCTGGGGCGGCCGATCGGAGCGCGCCCAGCATCTTTCCAACATCAACCCCGCGACCCGAGTCGTCGAGGTAGGGATATGTCCGCAGCGCGAAGCCGGCGATAGAGAATAGCTGGGGATGGTTCGGCCAGGTCGGCTCGCTCAGCCAGATCGTCTTCGACGAGCCGGTCTGGAGCAGGAAATCGGCCGCAACACGCAAAGCGCCGGTCCCGCCCGGAGTCTGGGCCGTCACCGACCGTCCGCTCTGCACTATTTCGCTGTCGGCCCCAAAGACGAGGTCTCGGACGGCCGACTTGAACGCGGGGCGACCGTCGATGGGGAGGTAGCCCTTGGAGCCCGCCCTCTCGAGCAAACGCCGTTCCGCCTCCTGCACTGACGGAATGACCGGCGTGACGCCTGTCTCATCGATGTAAACGCCCACCGAAAGGTTGACCTTATCTGGCCGAGTGTCGGCCTTGAAGGCCTCACTCAGCCCCAGAATGGGATCGGGTGGAGCGGGCGAAAGAGAGCGAAGAGGCAGGGCCACGGGCGTTCCTTGAGGTCGGGGGCGATTTGTGATGCAGACGATAGCGAAAACGGCGCGAGTCTGGCATGCCGCGCCGCGGGAGGGTACCAGGAGTGGCTCGAGCCGTTGCCCGTTCCCCCTCACGACTGAAGCCGCTGGCGGATTCGGCGCCGTCTGGGGAGTCGGCTAGGGCGACGCCCTCATGCACTTCATGTTGCACGACCAGCACCGTGGCCCGTCCGGAGCGGGTCGCCGAAACCGGTGCGGGAAGGTGAGGTCGGACCCCTTGGGATTGGACTTGGCGGCGAATGCAACCGATTACTAGGTTGAGCCTCCCGAGCAGAGGCGGCCCTGATTCGCGTGGAGAAAGACTTGCCAGTCTCGCCGACCCGTCCTGTCAATCAGCGAGGGGCAACCCCCGAAAGCGTCGTCAGAACCGTCGGCGCCTCCCGAGCCGACGCCTCACGGGCGGCTGGCGGCAGCCTGCTTGGCAGCGCCAAGTCTCGGCAGGCCGTAAAGCGGGCAACCGAAGAAGTGGACCACGTGCCCAATCCAACGCCCCCCGCCTCCGCATTGGCCACCAACTCGGTCGGCGTGGTGATCACAGAACTCACGACCAGACTCTTCGGCGATCCGTTCTTCACGCCGCTGCTCAAGGGCATTTACGATGCCCTGGCCGAGCGCGGGTTGCTCTTGGTGATACTCGCGCCGACTTCGGACAGGGACCTGGAGTTGGTCCAGACGTACCTGACCGAAAAGCACGTCGACGGCGTGATTCTCGTCAGCCTCCACGACAACAACCAGATCCCCAAGCGACTCCGCGAGCACCACATTCCGACCGTCATCTTCGGCCGCCCGCCCAGAGGCGTCGAGGCCAGCTGCATTGACATCGACAACCGGCAGGCCGGGGAGCTGGCCGTCAATCATCTGCTTAGCCTGGGCCGCAAATGCATCGCCACGATCTCCGGCGATCTGGACATGTCCGCTGCCGTCGACCGACTGATGGGCTACCGCGACGCTCTCGTTGCGGCGGGAATCCCACTTGATCCAACTCTCGAGGAGGTCGCCGATTATCTCCCCGACCGAGCCCACATGGCCATGGAGCGGCTACTTCTCAATCATCCGAACGTGGACGCGGTGTTTGCCGCCTCTGATCCGATGGCCGCGGCCGCTGTCCGCGTGCTTCAGCAGGCCCGCAAACGGATCCCCGAAGATGTGGCCGTGATCGGCTTCGACGACTCCTCCGCCGCCTGGGAGTCTCGCCCGCCGCTGTCGAGCATCCGGCAGCGAATTGAAGCGATGGGCCGCGAGGCCGTCAACGTCCTGATGCACGAGATGAGCGAACCGGACGAGCTACCCAGGCGGGTCGTGTTTGCCACGCAGGTGGTCGCGCGCGAGTCCACGATCGGCGCGACGGCGGCGGGCGTCATGAGCTTGGCTTCGGTCCCGACACGGTAGGCATGGCGCGGACCTCGCCGATCCGGCGGGCGAGCGGGCGCCCTACTCCGTGGCCGAGGCGAACATCCCATCGCGGTCGAACTCGATCGCCTCGAGGGGCCGCACGATCTCGCACCGCCCGGTCACCAGTACGTCCTCGAGCGCCGACTCGCTGACGTAAAGCAGTCCGAGATGCTTGGTGTCGCGGATCCTGACGATCCTGGCATCGGATGGCTCGACCTTGAGGCAGCAGGCGATGGCAATGGCGAGAGCTTGCCGGTCCGTGTCCACCGTCAGCGCAACACGCGCGCCCTCGGGAGTCTTGGCCGTGATGCAGTTCATGTACGTCTTGTGGGCGTCCATCTTTGCGACAGCGCGCCGCAGCACGACGTCGGCCATGCCAATGCCGACGGCGTTTCCTTCTGTCTCGGCCGTCAGGTCGCGGACGACGATCCGCTGGATGTTCGGGCCGGCACCGGTCGGCCCCGCGTAGTAGCGGCCGACCACATTGGAATCCATCCCCAGGCCACTGATGTCCTTGCCGATGTAATCGAGAACCAGGACGTCCATTCTCACGAGCGGCAGCCGGGCCATCTGCTCTCTGGCAGCTGCCAGAAGTTCCTTCTCTCGGTCCCAGATCCTGTCCCGCGGCACCGCCTCAATCCGCGACAACCTGGCGTAGCCGTTTTCGACGAGGGCCAAGCCGAACGGGATGTTCACCTTCGAGACGGTGAACTCGGCGACCGCCGGGATGAGTTCATGGAACGTGGCGAAGCCCTGACGGTGGAATGTATCGGCGCCGCGCTGCTTACCGAGGCCGATGGCGATCATCTTCATGAGACCGCTCTCGATCTCGCCGGTGAAGTCGGTGTGGGGCTTGACGCGATTGATCGGCACGATCACGTCGGCGCCTTCGAAGGCGTTGCGGTCCACGAAGACTGGGACGCCGGGTCCGACCTCGCCCAACTCGACCGTCTCCATACTCGATCGGATCTGGCAGCCGATCGACGCGGGGGTCATGCCGTAGGACGCGAGTACCTCGAGCTGGCCCTGGGCGGTGGCGCCGCCGTGGCTGCCCATGGCCGGCACGACGAAGACCTCGGCGCCGGCGGCGCGCACCCATGCGACCGTGGCCCGAACGACCTCGTCGATCCTGTCGATACCCCGGCTGCCCACGGCCAGGCAAACCCGCGATCCGGGTCCGATCGTCGCCCGGACGGGCTCGAGCGCCGCGCCAACGGCCGCGGCCACGTCGGTCACCTCGGCTCCATCCATGCGCTGCCGGACGAGGGCCCAGCGCGGCAGATTACCGCTCATGAACTCGTCGAACGGCTCGCGGCGGGAGGCGTTCGGCGGCCGGCGTGCGGCGGCGGAGACGGGCGGATCGGCGAGCGCTTCGGGCATGAGCGCGGGGTGTCGGGCCTTCTCGTCGTGCATCGGCAGGGCTCGCCTCCAGGGGCTTGCCAGGTTCGAAACCGGGCTTCGACTCCGCGCCGCGCGATCGACGGACGCCCGTCAACTCTACACCGGCTGCCCTCTGGCCTCCCGCATGGCACCGGGGCGCGGTCGACGGATAGGATGTATCGTCAGGAGACCGATGCCGTACCGCAGGCCACCGACCGACCGCCTCCAGCTGCCCGTCGAGACAGTGACTCGGCCGGCCCGGACGACCGCAAGCTCGCCCCGTCGAACCCTGCTGGAGCTGGCCCGAAGCGGGCCGGCCGCGGGCGATCTCGTCGCGGTCGAACGGTTCGAGCATCTGCTCGAGATAGTCGAGGGTCTAGGCTCGTGCGTCCTGGCGCTCTCCGGTGGGATCGACTCGAGCTTCCTGCTGGCGGTGGCCTCGCCACTCCTCGGCGAGCGGTGCCTGGCCATCACTGGCGACTCAGCTGCGGTGCCAGCCTGGGATCGGACCGATGCAGCCGTCGCAGCCGGCGAAGCGAGCCGCCACGGAGCGCGCTGGCGGATGGTCCCCACCAAGGAGCTCGACGATCCCCGCTATGCGCACAACCCGAGGTCGCGCTGCTACTTCTGCAAGCTCGAGGTGTACGGAGCCGCGTCGGCGATCGCAACGGCCGAGGACTACGCCTGGGTCATCGACGGCACGAACGCCTCGGACACCGAACGACACGACCGGCCAGGCATGACGGCGGCAGCCGAGCTGCGGGTCCGTTCGCCCCTCGCAGAAGCCGGAATCACGAAGGACCAGTTGCGCGACCTGGCTCGGTCGCTGGGAATCGAAGGCTGGGATCGACCGGCGTCGGCCTGCCTCGCCAGCCGGATCCCGTTTGGCGAACTCATAACCGCCGATCGCCTGCGGCGGGTAGAGGCGGCCGAACTTGCCCTTCGAGCGCTCGGCTTTCGCCAGGTTCGCGTTCGAGACTTTGGAAGCCACGCCCGGGTCGAGGTCGAGACCGACGAGCTCCTCGCTCTGGAGTGTCGGTCGGTCGACGTCCAGACTCGTCTCTTCGAGCTCGGGTTCGAGAGTTGGTCGTCGGCGGCGTACGTCGGGACCGGCGCCGGAGACAGCCCCAATGCCTGACGGCTACGCGGCCGGACTGGAGGAGCTGCTGCGACGCGTGTCGGAGGGCACCGTGCCGGTCGCGGCCGCGCTCGAGTCACTCCGCCGGCTGCCCTTCAGCGACCTCGGATTCGCTCGCGTGGACAACCATCGCGGCCTCCGCCAGGGCATGGTGGAGTTCGTCTATGCGCCGGGCAAGACGCGCGCACAACTGCTCGCGATCGTCGAAGCGCAGCTCGACCACGACGAGTCGAGCGTCGTCGTAACGAGGGTCGCGGGCACGGACGCCGTCGCGATCCGTGCCCTGGCCCAGACTCGCGGCCTGGAGACGACCTGGCGCGAGCGTCCAGGGTTGCTGGCCATCCCCCGCTCCGTTCCCGAGGCTCGCGGCCGGCTGCTCATACTCACCGCCGGGACCTCGGACCTGCCGGTGGCCGAAGAGGCGGAAACGGTCGCCACGCTCCTTGGGGCGGGCGTTCGTGTGATCGCCGATGTCGGCGTTGCGGGGCTTCACCGCCTCCTCGCCGAGCAGGACGAGATCGAGCAAGCCGACGCAATTGTCGTCGTCGCGGGCATGGACGCGGCGCTGGCGAGCGTCGTCGGCGGTCTGGCTCGAGTTCCGGTCATCGCCTGTCCCACGAGCGTCGGCTACGGCGCCTCGTTCGGCGGATTGAGCGCCCTGCTGGCGATGCTCTCATCGTGCACTCCCGGGGTGGCAGTCGTCGGCATCGATGACGGCGTGGGAGCCGGCACGGTCGGCGCGCTCATCGCCCGCGGCCGGGGATAACAACCGGTCGCCTGACGCCGACTCCCCGGCTCAGATCGTCATCGCGCTGAAGCCACCGTCCACGCGGATGAGGGCTCCAGTCACAAACCCGGAGGCGCGTTCCGAGGCGAGCCAGATCATCGTCCCGACCAACTCGTCGGGCTCGCCCAGTCGGCCCGCGGGCGTGTGCCGGAGGATCGATTCGACCCGGCTCTCGTCGAGCAGCTGGCGGTTCTGCCCGGCCGGAAAGAAGCCGGGCACGATGGCATTTACCCGGATCCGATATGGCGCCAACTCGCGGGCGAGGTAGCGCGTAAGGATGTTCACCCCGGCCTTCGAAACGGAGTAGGTGAGGACGCGCGACAGCGGGATGTCAGAGGAGGCCGACGAGAAGTTGATGATCGTGCCGCCCTGGCCGCGGTCGACCATCGCCCGCCCGAAGACCTGGCTGGCAAGGAAGACCGAGGTCAGGTTCGTGTCGAGGATGCGGTGCCACTCCTCGACGTCGATATCGAAGAACGGCGTGGAGCTGTTGATGCCCGCGGCGTTGACCAGGATGTCAACGGGGCCGAGACGCTCCTCGACCTCCAGGCGCGCTCGTTCAAGCGATGCCCGATCCGATGCGTCGAGCAGCACCGCGGTGGCTCGGATGCCATCCGCCTCGAGCGCTGCCACGAGATCGTCTGCGCGCTCCTGAGTGCGGTCCATTACCGCAACCGCGGCGCCGGCACCGCCGAAGCCGTGACAGACGGCCCCGCCCAGGACGCCGGCTCCGCCGATAACTGCGGCTACCCGACCCGTCAGGTCGAAGAGGGCCGTTCCTGCTGCCATGCCTACGACTCCTGGACCCAGGCGTGGGCCGGGTCGAAGTGGGGGATCATCTGGCGGCCTTCGCCGGCCATGACCCACAGGTAGTAAAGCGAGTAGCCGGGTGCCGCCACGACTGGGTGGTAGCCGCTCCGGATGACGGCCGCGTCGCCGTCGCGAACCGTAAACGCCTCCGTGCCGGTGTCGTCGTAGCGGACTTGGACCCCGAAGCCCTCGGGCGGGTCGACTTTGAAGAGGTAGACCTCCTCCAGCCGGACCTCCTCGAGCGGCGTCTCTCGATCGTGCCTGTGCGGCGGGTACGAGGACCAGTTGCCGGGCGGGTTGATTGTTTCGCCCAGCAGTAGCCGGCTGGCGGCGTGCTCGGGCCCCAGGATCGTCCGGACGCTGCGGCTCCAATTGCCCTTGCCTGCCTCGCTGATCCGCTGGTCCCCGGGCCCGATGATGCGCGCCTTCGAGGGCGCCCCTTCGCCGCCCGGCGCGGTCGCGATGGCGAGCTGCGCGGGTCCCCT
>JANYJI010000194.1 GCA_025358525.1 Chloroflexota bacterium
CCGCGGCGGTTGAGTTCGGCCAGTATTGGCAGGTGGATGACATCCAAGAGGGTCGCGCACAGGCTGTCGGGCAGATCGGGGACAGGGCTGTAGGCGCCCATACCGCCTGTATTCGGGCCCTGGTCGTCATCGAGAAGGCGCTTGTGGTCCCGGGCGGGAGGCAGCGCCAAGGCATCGTGGTCGTCGCAGAGCGCGATCAGGCTCGCTTCGGCGCCGATCAGGCGCTCTTCAATCACCACTACTGGCTGCGCCGGGTCTCCGGCGGGGACCGGAGGCTGTGCCTCCGGTTTGCGAGAAGCCTGCTCCGTGGACTTCTCACCGTCCACCCCGGCGAAGAGGGCCCGCAGCGCGGCCTCGGCAGCGGCGTAGCCATCGCAGACCGTCACGCCTTTGCCGGCCATCAGGCCGTCAGCCTTGACGACGAGGCCGCGCGCGCCGGGTTCATCCGCAAGCTCCCTGGCGAAAACCAGGGCTGGCTCTAGGGCGATGAAATCACGGCCCCGAGCCATCCGCACACCCGCAGCCTCGGCCACGTCGCGGCAGAAGGCCTTACTCCACTCGATGCGAGCCGCGGCACGCGTCGGCCCGAATGCGGGCACGCCCGCGGCCATTAGCGCATCGACCACACCCGCAGCGAGGACGGCCTCGGGCCCAACCACGACCAGGTCCACGTTTTCCTGAGTGGCGAGGTCTACGACCGCGGCGGGATCCAGCACCGAGACGTCCGGGAAGCAGCGGACCTTGGGCTCGGCGGCTATGGCATCGCTGCCCGGCGCAACCAGCACCGCCTCCACGGCAGCCTCACGGGCAAGGCTCCAGACCAAGGCATGCTCCCGGCCGCCGCCGCCCAGAACGAGCAGGCGGGCCGGTCCGCTGGTCGCGGCGTTCTGGCTCGGCTTCGCCTGCGGGCTCATCGGTCGGCCGGTGTCTTCGGCCGCTGCGGCCGCGCCTTGCGCTCGATCGTCTGGTGGCGCTCCGGCCCAACCGAGACGAAACAGATCGGGGCGCCCGATAGGCGCTCAACCGCATTGACGTACTGCCGGGCGTTTTCGGGAAGATCGCTCATGGAGCGGCACTCGTGAATCGGCTCAGTCCAGCCCGGGAAACGCTCGTAAATCGGCGTCGCTCGGGCCAGGATGTCCGCGTCGGACGGCCACCAGTCGACGCGTTGCCCGTCGACTTCGTAGGCCATGCAGATCAGGACTTCGTCCAGGCCCGAGAGAATGTCGATCTTGTTGAGCATGATCGAACTGACGCTGTTGACCGCGACGGCATAGCGCAGCGGCACAGCGTCGAACCAGCCGACCCGGCGACGTCGTCCGGTGGTCGTCCCGTACTCGCGGCCGCGGTCGATGATCCCCTCGCCGATCTCTTCCTGCAACTCCGTCGGGAACGGGCCAGCGCCGACACGCGTGGCGTAGGCCTTCATGACTCCCAGGACTTCGTCGACCTGGAGCGGGCCGATTCCACCGCCCGTGCACGCTCCGCCGGCGATCGGGTTGGAGGAAGTGACGAACGGGTAGCTGCCGTGGTCGAGGTCGAGCAGGGTCCCTTGCGCGCCTTCGAATAGCAGATGCTCGCCTCTGGCCAGCATCTCCTGGACCAACTGCGTGGTGTCGGCGAGGTGCGGCTTCAGCCGGCGCCCCCATTCGGTCGCCAGCGTAACCAATTCGTCAAGGTCGAAACCGTCAACGCGGTGCTGGCGCTGCAGCGTGGCGTTCTTCTCGGGCAGGATACGAGCGAGCTTGCTGCGCAGCGCCGGACCGTCGAGCAGGTCCTCCATCCGGATGCCGATGCGCCAGGCCCGGTCCGCATAGGCCGGCCCGATGCCGCGTCGCGTGGTCCCAACGGCGGCCTTCGCCAGCCTGGCCTCCATCGCGCCGTCGAGGGCGATGTGGTACGGCATGATCACGTGGGCGTGCTTGCTGACGCGGACGCGATCCACTTCTATGCCCCGGCCCGCCAGCATGTCCAGTTCGGCGATGAGCGTGGCCGGGTTGACCACGACCCCGTTGCCGATGATCGGCGCGATGTGCGGATAGAGCACGCCCGACGGCACGAGGTGGAGCTTGAAGACCTCCTCGCCCAGTACGATCGTGTGGCCGGCGTTGTCGCCGCCCTGGTAGCGGACGACGGCCGTCACATGCTCGGCCAGAGCATCGGTCGTCTTGCCCTTGCCTTCGTCGCCCCATTGCAGACCGACGATCACGGTGGCGGGCATCTAGTTCTCCCCTCGTTGTTGTGACTGGCCGACACTATCGAAAGAGGCCCGAGAAACTAAAAAGCCCTCAGCCGAGGGGCCGGGGACCTGGGTAGACTGCCCCTCCGTTGGAGCCGCGACTCTTGAGGGAGTGAAGGTTGTGGTTCGTCTCACGGGGCGAACTCCACGCCTTCCTGAGGCAACGAACACTCCTTGGCGATGGTGTCACTGGAACCCGAGACGCAGGGCCGCGGGCAGTCGGAGTATAGCAGGGGTGAAGGCCGGCCCAAGCCTCAACCGCCGGGGCGCGCCTACTTCCGCTCGCTGGCCGTGGGCCCGTCAGCGCTGCCGCGCCGCCAACGCGGCCGCGACCGCCTCCGGGCCACGAACACGCCACTCCGCGCCGATAGACGCGGTGGCCGTGGCGCCGACGCGGCACGCCCCGGCGGCGAGCATCGACAGCAGCGCGTCCAGGGTCCGGACTCCGCCCGCGGCCTTGACCCCGACGTTGTTGCCTACTACGCGCCGCATCAGGGCGATCTCGCCCACCTCGGCGCCTCGCGGAGAGTAGCCCGTCCCGTTCTTCACGAACGAGCCGCGCGCCTCGACCACTACGCGGCAGCCGGCCTCCACCTGCTCTGGCGTGAGGTATGCCGTCTCGAGGATGACCTTCACCGGCGTCGGCGCGACGGCGTAGCACAGGCTCGCCAGCTCGTCGCGCACGTAGCCCAGGTCGCCGGCGCGCAGGGCGCCGATGTTGACGACTACGTCTAGCTCGACGGCGCCCGACTCCACGGCCACAAGAGCCTCGCGCTCCTTGATCTGGGACGTGTGGGCGCCGTGCGGGAAGCCGATCACCGTGGTCGGGCCGACATCCGTCCCTCGCAGGCGCTTGACCACGAACTCGAGATCGGCCGGGCGGCAGCAGACGGTCGCAGTCTGCCATTCGATCGCGGCATCAATTGCCGCATTGACGTCGGCCCGAGTCAACTCCGGGCGCAGGATCGAGTGGTCGATACAGCCCATCAAGGCCCGCTCGTCGAGAGCTGCCAGATCGATGAGCCCGCGATTGGCCAGCCGTGGCTTCACCCGCTTCACGGTCCTTCCCGCGCTATACACCTTTGCCTACGATCGTCAGGGCGTCGCGTCCGCCCGCGTCGATCGCAATCATGCTCGTGAGACCGCTCCCCGCCTCGCAACCATGTGGAACCCTCCCGGATGCCGGCCCGGCCACGCCGAGCGGCGGAGCCAGAGCCAGCATACCGCGTGGGTCTTCGCCTGACCCGGATAAGCCGCACATAAGCGGCCGCCAATCGCCCCCGGCTAGGGTTCCGATTACCCGCCGCCACACATGACGCCGCGACTAAACGGCGCAGTAGAGGAGATTTGGACCGTGAACAAGGTCCTTCTGACAGGCCGCCTGACCCGAGATCCTGAACTTCGCTCGCTGGCCAGCGGATCGAGCGTCGCAACTTTCGCGGTGGCCACGAACGAGTTTCGCGGCAACGGCAAGGAGCGCGCCGAATACCACAATGTTGTGGTTTGGGATCGACTCGCGCAAGTCTGCGGCCAGTACCTCGGCAAGGGCCAACAGGTCGCCATCGAGGGCCGGCTGCAAACCCGCCAGTGGGATGACGACCGCGGCGCGCGCCATTGGAAAACCGAGGTCGTGGCCACGTCCGTGGAGATGTTGTCGGGTCGCCGCAAGCGCGACTACGAGGCCGAATCGCTAGCCGGGCAGGGCGCCGAAACGGACGAGGCCGCAGCTGGCGGGCTGTCCGATTCCGACGCGCCGGACGAGGCCGCAAGCGAAACCACTGGCGAAACGTCCCCCGAAAGCGACGAGATACTGATCCTGGCCTGATCCTCAGACCCCCGGGGCGCGGCGCGCTGCCCCCAGACCGTCGCGTCCCGGCCAAAGTCGAGGTCAGGTTGCTTACACGTCACCGCAGGCGCAGCTCATTGCGGATCCAGTTCGCCGATGAAACGCGCCAAGACACTGGCTAGCAGTGGCCCGGCCAACTCAGCGGCGGCCAGCACCTCAGCGTGACTCAGCTGAGCACCCGAGAGTCCAGCGCCCGGGTTCGTCACCAGGGAGACGCCACAAACCTTCAACCCAGCCCATCGAGCGGCGGCCGCCTCGAGTGCCGTGGACATGCCCACGGCATCGGCTCCCAGACGGGCCAGCATTCTGACCTCGGCCGGAGTCTCGTAGCTCGGTCCCATGAGGCAGGCGTAGACGCCATCCGCCAGCGCCACTCTTTCGGCCTCGGCGGCGGCATGGAGACGCAGCCTCAGGTCCACGTCCCAGACAGCGGTCATGTCCGGGAAACGAGTGCCGATCTCGGGCGCGTTCGGCCCGACGAGCGGCGAGCGGCCGGTCAGGTTGAGGTGGTCGGTGATGGCCATCAGCGTGCCCGCACCGAATTCGGGGTTGACGCCGCCGGCTGCGTTCGTGAGGACCACTGCCCAAGCACCGAGCCTGCCCATCAACAGCACGGGCTGGACCACGAACCCGGCGGAGTGGCCTTCATAGAGGTGAAAGCGACCCTGCTGAACCACCACCGGCACGCCGGACAGGCGGCCGAAAAGCAGCTTCCCTGCGTGACCGGGCGCGGTCGCGTCGGGCCAGCCCGGCAACTCCTCGAATGGGATCGAAGCCTCCAATTCGAGAGCGTCGGCCAAACCGCCAAGCCCGGAGCCCAGAACCAGGCCCACGCGGGGCCGCAGATCCGTACGCTCCCGAACGGCCCGTTCCAGTGCCGCCAACAGCGCGGGCTGGTCGGCCGGTGGGATCTCGCGGCCTAGGAGGAAGTCGCGGCCACGTTCGCCGGCGGCGCCAGGAGTGGCCCTCATTCAACCACTGCCCGCGCCTCGGCTTGGGCCAGGTTCCGTGGCCCAAACGTGAGCGGCAAGAGATCCGCCAGCCGTGCCGCATAGACCGAGTCGCTCAGGCTAGATGCCGCGAACACGAGAATGTCGGGGCCGAACTCGGCCAGGAGTTGGCGGCAGATCCCGCACGGGCTGGACGGCTCCACGGTCGGCGTGACCACGACACAGGCGCGGATCGCCGTCTCGCCCGCGGCCACAGCCCCAACGACCGCGCTCCTCTCGGCGCAAATCGTGGCCCCGTACGAGGCCGACTCGACGTTGCATCCGGGGAAGGACGCGCCACTGCCACCCAGCACCGCCGCGCCGACATGGAAATTCGAATAGGGCGCTCTCGCTCGTCCCTGGGCAGTCAGGGCCATGGCCAGCAGACCCTCGAACTCGGGCAATCGGGCGGCGGCCTCCGCCCTATCGATCAGCTGGACCCCGGTTCCCGTCATAACTGAACCTCACCAAGCGACTGCCGTACGTAGGAGTGATAGCGTCTGCACCAATGACGAGCCACCCGCTTGGTGGCCTGCAAACTGCGGCGGAGGTGCACAACCGATGGACACCAGCGGACCGGCCCAGCGGCGTGCCGACGCTCCCACCAACGAGACCGGGGCACAGTATCACCTGCATCTCTCGCCCGGACAGATCCCGCCCAACGTGTTGATGCCAGGCGACCCGGGCCGCGTCGAGCTGATGCAGGCCAGCTGGGACAAGGGCGAGGAGCTGGCGTTCCACCGTGAGTACCGCTCCGCCCGTGGCACCTACAAAGGCGTGCCAATCGGGGCGATATCGAGCGGTGTCGGTGCTCCGAGTCTCGAGATTGCGGCCCACGAATTCGCAACGATCGGCGGCGAGACGATCATTCGGGTCGGGACTTGCGGGGCGCTGCGGGCCGAGATCGCGACCGGCGACCTGATGGTGCCCATCGCCGCGGTCCGACGCGACGGCACCGCCGACCGCTACCTGCCTCTGGAGCACCCGGCCTTCGCCGATCCGGAGGTCTATATGGCCCTTATCGAGGCTTGCGAGCGCCTCGGCTACCGCTACCACGTCGGCATCGTCTGCAGCGTCGGCTCGTTCTACGTTGGCCAGGAACGCCCGGTCACGGGCGGCTTCTGGCAGTCCACCGCGGACGGCTTGATCGAGGATTTGCAGAAGGCCGGAGTCGCCTGCCTGGAGATGGAATGCTCGGCCCTGTTCGTCCTGGCCAGATTGTTCGGCATGCGCAGCGGCGCGGTCCTCGGCGCAGTGGCCAACCGGGTCACGAACGCCTTCGGGGACAACGGCGCGGAGGAGCGGGCCATCCACGCGGCCAATGAGGCGGTCGTAATCCTGAGCGACTGGGCGCGACGCAAGGCGGCCGCCGGCAAGGCGAACTTCTACCCCTCACTCCTGCTGGGCTCTTGAGCCGGGTAAGCCAACGGCCGCCGACATGCAGCCGCCGCTCCCAGACGCCACTCCGCCGCCGCCGGCTGCAGCCGCGACGTCAGGTGGCCGATTCTCGCTCGTAGGGTTGGCCGTCCGCGGCCGGCGCGATACTCCGACCGATCAGGCCAGCCAGGATCACGATCGTGATGATGTAGGGCAGCGCCTCCCAGAACTCCCCAGGGACACGCCCCATCAGGGCGCCCAGATCACCCTGCGGCGGTGAGATCTGTAGCGACGTGCTCAGGGCCGTGGCCGACGCAAAGAGCAGGGCCGCGCCGAAGGCGCCGAGTGGCGTCCAACGGCCGACGATCATGGCCGCCAGGCCGATAAAGCCGCGACCGGCCGTCATGTTCGTGTCGAACTTGTTCGTCTGCTCCATGCTCAACCAGGCGCCGCCGAGTGCGGCAAGGGCGCCAGACATGACGACATTCCGATATCGGAGCCGGATCACGTCGATGCCGACCGTCTCGGCCGCGCGCGGGTGCTCACCGACCGCCCGAGTACGCAAGCCCCAGCGCGATCGGAACAGCATGATCTGAAGGACTATGACAACGAGAATCGTGATGATGCCGATAGGCCCCTGGCTCAGGACCGCGTTGATCAGCCAACCTACGATCGGGAAATCCGCAACGCCACTAGGCACCCGATACGTGGTGAAACTGCCGGCGCCGACCGCCGATTTCGAGGCCATGAGACTGTAGACGTAGCCGGTGATCCCGGCCGCCCCGATGTTGATGATCGTGCCGCTGATGATCTGGTCGACCCGCAAGGAGATGGCCAGCCAGGCGTGCAGTAGCGAGACGAGCATGCCGGCCAAAAGGGCAGCTACGAGGGCGATCAGCAGGGGCACGGTGATACCAAAGACTGGCAACTGCGTCCCCGGCCCGAGGATCCCGACCGCCACGACGCCGGCAATCCAGCCCACGAACGCGGCCGTCAGCATGATTCCTTCCAGACCGATGTTGACCACGCCGGACCGTTCGCACATCACGCCGCATAGGGCCGCGAGGGTGATCGGGATGGCGACGGCCACGGTCGTGTGCGACATAAACTCGATATTCGCCACGAGGTAGCCGAGCAACTGGAAGAGGATGCCGAGAACCGGGATGGCATCGAGCGCCTGCGGGATACCGCTCATGCGGTAGCGTCCGCGAGCATGGCCGTGTCGGCCGCTGCCGACGGTGTCGAGCCGTGCTGCCTTGACCTGCCGTCTAGCCAGCGCCTCAACACGTTTACGACCAGGAGAACCAGGATGATCGCCTGAAGCGCATCGACGAGTTCAGGTGGGACTCCGGCCTGGATCTGCATCGTCTGCGCTCCCGCCCGCATCGCTCCGAGCAGCAAGCCAGAGAACATGACGCCGATCGGGTTCGACCGGGCCAGCAGGGCGACCGTGATGGCATCGAAGCCCACGGTCGTGTCGTAGCCAGGCGCAACCTGGTGGACGACGCCGAGAATGGTCGTTGCGCCGCCGAGACCGGCAAGGAGGCCGGCCAGCGACATCGTCAGGACGATCAGTCGATTGGTCCTCATGCCGCCGTATCGGGCCGCATCCGAGTTTGCGCCAGCCGCCCGGATCTCGAACCCGAGGGTCGTCCGATACAACAAGAACCAGACAAGTGGAACGGCCACCAGCGCGACCAGGATGCCGAGGTGGCCGTCGCGGCCAAGGATGATCGGCAGGGCGGCGTTTCGGGTGGCCACATCGACCGAGATCGGCTGCGGTGAGCCGGGCAGGGCAAGTGGGCCGCTGATCGCCCAGTACGTGACGAACACAAGGACGTAGTTGAGCATGATCGTGGTCACTACTTCGTGGGCTCCCGATGTGGCCTTGAGGGCGCCCGGGACGAACCCGGCCGCCGCGCCGCAGAGTGCCCCCACCAGCAGAGCCAGGGGAATGGTGATGTACGAACTCTGGGTTTGCCCGACGACGGTGGCTACCGCGAGCGCACCGACGGCGCCCATAAGGAACTGGCCGCGACCGCCGATGTTGAACAATCCCGCCTTGAAACCGATCGCGACTCCCAGCCCAGCCAGGATCAGCGGCGTGGCATACACCAGCGTGGCGGTCATGCCGTTGGGGCTGACCGCGCCCTCCAGAAGCGCCGCGTACGCGGCGACGGGAAGCCCAAGATCGAAGGCCGAATGCCTGGCAACAAGCCCGCTGAACAGGACGATCAAGACGGCGCCCACCAGGAGTGCCAGAACGATCGCGGCCAAGGGCTCGGCGATGGGGCGGGCGGCGCCGATGGCAGCCCGCTTCACTGTGCTGAGAAGCGCCGCCCGACGGACCCGGCCGAAACCACTCACGCTCGCGTCTCCTCAATAGTGGCTGCGGGAGTGGCTGTGATAGTGGCTGTGTCGCGGCCGCCGGTTGCCATCAACAAACCCACCTCGGCTTTGTCTGCGGTCCGTCCATCGAGTTGCGCCACGATCCGGCCGCGGTACATGACCGCAATCCGGTCCGACATTTCCAGGACCTCATCCAGCTCGGCCGACACGAGGAGCACGGCGGTGCCGGCGTCGCGCTTGGCAATGATCTGGCGGTGGATGAATTCGATACTCCCCACATCGAGACCGCGGGTCGGCTGGTCAAGCACCAGGAGCTTGAGTTCCCGGTCGAACTCCCGCGCCACCACGACCTTCTGCTGGTTGCCGCCGGAAAGGGTCGATGTCGTGACCTGGGCGGACGGAGTGCGGATGTCGAACCGCTCTATCTGCGTCGCGGCCGATTCAAGGATCGCCGCATCGTTTCGGAGCGGGCCGCGCGCAAACGGCGGCCGGTAGTAGCTTGTCAGGATCAGGTTGTCGTACACGGGGAACGAGAGGATCAACCCGAACTTGTGGCGATCGCCCGGAACGTAGCCAACCCCGGCTTCGTTCATGCGCCGCGGAGAGAAGCCCGTGACGTCCCGGCCGGCCAGAGTGACCTTGCCGCCGAGCGACCGGCGCAATCCGATCAGGGCCTGAACCAGTTCGTCCTGGCCGTTGCCGGCGACACCCGCGATACCCAGGATCTCGCCGGCCTTGATCTCGAGGTCCGCCCCCGGAACGACCTCGTGGCGGCGGTCGTCCGCTACGCGAAGTCCCTCAACCCGCAACACGGTCTCACCGACGCGCGACACTCCCCTATCTGCGGTCAGCTCGACCGCGCGGCCGACCATCAGCTCGGCCAGTTCCTCCTCTGTGGTCTCGCCCGGTCGCCTCTCGCCGATCACTCGACCGCGCCGAATGACTGTGATCCTGTCGGCGACCTCGAGGACCTCGTAGAGCTTGTGACTGATGAATACGATCGATCGTCCGTCGGCTGCCAGGCGGCGAAGGAGCGTGAAAATCTCGCCCGTCTCCTGCGGCGTGAGGACTGCCGTGGGCTCGTCCAGGACCAGTATCCTCGCGTCTCGATACAACGCCTTTAGGATCTCGACGCGCTGCTGCTGACCGACGGACAGAGAGCCCACCCGTGCTTCAGGGTCGAGGTCGAAGCCGAAGCGTTGGGCCAGGGCCACAACCCGTGCCGCGGCCTTACGTCGATCCACGAAGACAGGACCCGACATCGTTTCGGCGCCGAGGATCACGTTCTCGGCGACGCTCAGGACCGGCACGACCATGAAGTGCTGGTGAACCATGCTGATGCCGCGAGCAATAGCGTCCGACGGACCGGCAATCCGGATCTCCTGGCCGTCCAGCAGGATCGTGCCTTCATCCGGACGGGCCAGGCCGTAGAGCACGTTCATGAGGGTGGTTTTGCCGGCACCGTTCTCGCCCAGGAGCGCGTGAATCTCGCCCCGGCGAACGTCCAGGTCAATGTGGTCGTTGGCCACGACCCCGGGATATCGCTTCGTGATTCCGCGCATCTCGAGGGCGGGGAGACTGCCAATTACGGCGTCCTCGGTCATGCCTTCCTCGATGGGCTCCGTGGCGGCCGGATACAGCGAGCGGGCCGCGCCGGCAAGGCGCGACCCGCTCGACTTGCTTTGCGAACGCTACCGTTATCGGATTACGGCTGGGTCCAGGTGCCGCACTTGTCGGGACAGGTCTTGAGCGAACCGTCCTTCATGCCGGCAACGGCTGCATCCAGCTTGGCCTGAACACCGGCCGGGATGGGGATGCTTGTGTTGTGAAATGGAGAGTAGCCAACGCCGTCGTTCTTTGCGTTGAACGTGGAGACTCCACCCTTGGCGGTGCTGCCGGAGATGGCCTTGATTGTCTGGTTCACGGCGCTGGAGAGATGCTTCTCAGCCGACGTGACGATGCACTTGTCGGCAGTCGTGTAGGAGTTGTACTGATCGACGTCCACGCCGATGGCCAGGATGTTCTTCTCGCAGGCCGCGTCGAGGGCACCGTTACCGGTGCCGCCGGCGACCTGGAAGAGCACGTCGACGCCCTTCTGGTCGATAAACTGCGTGCTGAACGTCTTGCCCCAAACCGGGTCGGCGTAGGCCTTGTTCGGGTCTCCGGTGGAGAAGAAGGCGGTCTCGACGGTGACGTTCGGGTTGTAGGACTTGGCGCCGAGCTGGAATCCCTGCAGATACCGAACGACGGCCGGGTTGTTGTTGATCGCGCCGATCTGCCCGATCTTGCCGGTCTTGCTGACGGCAGCCGAGACGATGCCGGCCAGATAGCCCGCCTGATCCTCCTGGAACGTGATACCGATCAGCTTGGGCAGTAGCTTGGAGGCATCGCCCTTGCAGGCGAAGGTGCCGTCAGGGGCGCCGGCCTCGTCAACGCAAGGCGCCACGTCAACGGCGAGAAACCAGACATCCGGATTCGCCTTAGCGGCCTTGATCGTGTCGGTGCCGAGGGCGAACCCAACCGTCACGATGATGTTGAACTTCTGGTCGACGAAGCCCTGGATGTCCTTTGCGTAGTCGGAAGCATCCTTCGGGACCACGTACTGGACGGTGGCGCCGAGATCCGCGGCGGCCTTCTGCGCGCCTTCGTACGAGTACTGGTTGAAGTTCTTGTCGTCGACCTTGCCGACGTCGGTGACGACGCCGATCTTGAGAGTCGAGCCTGCGCTCGGTGCCGTGGATGCACCCGAACTTGAGCACGCCGCCACCAAAGCCGCAGTGGCCAGGAGCCCAAATACTGTCCGGACATTGCCGGTCATGAGGCCCTCCGCTTGATCCCGGGGTGGAGGTCCTAGGGAGACCTCCTTCTTATGCAGATTGTATATCGCGCAACCGAGACACCCTCACGGTCCTCGACACTCAGGACACTCGCGGAGCCGCAGGACACTCGTCCGGGCCGCAGATCAGTCGGGGCGGTAGAGCTCGCGGCGGTCCAGGCCGTTGGCAGACGCGACCCGACGGACGGCATCGGAGCGTTTCTCTCCGCCGGCCACCATACGAGCAACCTCGACTCGGGCATCGGCCATGGCGGTTGGGCTCTTGGCGGCGGCGAGTCTCGCCGTGGCCTCGCCGGCCGTCACCGCCTCCAAAACGATGACGAACTCGCCGCGTAGCGTCAGCTCATCGGCGGCGGCCCGCCGTGCCATCTCCGCCAGCGGGCCACGGACCACTTCCTCGTGAAGCTTGGTTAGTTCGCGGCAGACAGCCGCCTGCCTCTCCGGGCCAGCCGCGGCGGCCAAATCGGCCAGGGTGTCCGGCACTCGGGACGGGGCCTCGTAGATGACACACGCACGCTCATCGGCTGCGATCCTCGCCAGACGTTCGCGCCGCTCGCGCCCTCGGCGTGGCAGGAAGCCCTCGAAGGTCCAGCGAGTCACGGCCAGGCCGCTCGCCACCAGGGCGGCCAGCACCGCCGATGCCCCTGGGATCGGCACAACCACTCCCCCATCGGCCGCCCACGCGGCGGCCAGCTCGCCGCCCGGGTCGCTGATTAGGGGAGTGCCGGCATCCGTGACGAGAGCCAGGTCCCAGCCGGATCGCAGATGCTCGAGTAGTTCCAACTGGCGCCGCGGTCCGCTCCGTGCGTGGTAGCTGAGCATGCGAGTGGCAATCTCGTACCGGGCGAAGAGCCGTCGCGTCAGGCGCGTGTCCTCGGCCGCGACCAGCGGCACGGTCTTGAGCACCTCAATCGCGCGGAACGTGACGTCGCCCAAGTTGCCGATCGGCGTGGCTACGATGAAGAGCCGGCCACCGGCGACGCCACTCCCGGCGGTGGCGGCCTGGGTCGAGGCGTTGGTCACGGTCGTCGAGCCGAGCCAGGACGACGACGCGGATAGAGATAGTCAACGCCTGTCGTGCGCGGGCCGAGCTTCGCGACCGGCGGAACCTGCCGCTTGAACTCCGACACGGCAATGAGTCGCTTGACCCGGGCCACGGCGCCGTCGGCGAAGCCCATGGCGATGAGTTCCTCGTCTGTGCGCCGCTTGTCGATCATCCAGAAGAGCAGCCGATCAAGCTCCGGATAGCTGAAGCCGCCCTCGATCTCATCCGTCTGGCCGGGCCAAAGGTCAGCCGACGGGGCCTTACGGATGATCTCGTCGGGCACGCCCATGGCTGCCGCGACCTGCCGCACCTGGCTCTTGTACAGGTCTCCGATCGGGTTCAACGCACAGGCCGAGTCTCCGAAGATCGTGGAATAGCCGATCAACGATTCAGTCTTGTTGCCGGTCCCGACCACGAGCCCGCCCCAGGTCACGGACCGGTCATAGAGCACGCCCATCCGGGCTCGGGCCATCAGGTTGCCGCGCCTCAAAGGCGTCGCACCGCCCGCCGCCGCCCCGCCCGCACCCAGCTCACCGTCGCGTCCAAAGTAGCCGTCAACCAGCGGGCTGATGTCGACCAGGTCGCTGGCGCAGCCAAGCTGATCGACCACCAGACGGGCATGTTCGATCGACTCCGGCGATGAGCTCCGATACGGCATCAGCAGGCAAAGAAGGTTCTCCGGCCCGACCGCCTCGGCCACCAGGCACGCCACCACTGCGGAGTCGATTCCGCCAGAGAGGCCCAACAGGCCGCGGCTGAAGCCGGCCTGTTCCAATTGGTTTCGAATGAAGCCGACCATCACCCTCCTGGCCACGTCGGCGTCGATTGCGAGCTCAGGCGGCAATTCGAACAGCTGGCTCTTGCGCTCGCCGTCCTGGCCGCTATCCGGTCGCGTTCCGTCGACCATCAGGGCGTCTCGGACCCGTCGGTCGGGCTCTCCATCGCCGTCTGTGCCGGCTCACCCGCAGGCCTCTCGCTGGCCTGGTCGATTGCCATTTCGGTCCGCTCGGCCAGGATGCGTCGCAACTCCCGCAGGTGCAGCTCGGGCCGCTCGTCTCGGAGGAGCGGCAGCCCGATTCGTTCGCGGCGCACATCACCCAACTCGATATCCACGAAGTGAAGGCCCTCGTCGAAAAGCGGCGCCGTAAAGACTGCAGCGCCGCTCGGCGCAATGACCTCGGATCCGCCCCAGAAGCTGATCGTCTCGTCCATTCCCACGCGGTTGCAGAAGATGACGAAGCAGGTGGTCAGTTGGGCGTACGTCCGCATCAGGTTGCGCCAGGACGCGGCCGTGCCCAGACCGACCTCGTGGATTGCAGCCAGGTCCCGGCCGGGCGACGAAGAGACGTTGATTAGGATCTGGGCCCCGTCGAGGGCCAGCGTCTCGGGCACAGCCAAATGCCAGAAGTCCTCGCAGACCGCCAAGCCGAGCCGGACGCCGAGTCGCGAGTCAAAGGCCCGCAGCGTATCGCCTGCGGCGAAGAAGCGCCGCTCGTCGAACAGCCCATAAGTGGGCAGGAAGAGTTTGCGGTGGACGAAGCGGACCGCCCCATCCTCCATGAGGGCGGCGCTGATGAAGAGGCGGTGGTCGCTCGCCTCCTCGACAAACGAAACTACGGCCGACATATCGGTTGTCTCGGCCGCGAGGGCCAGGAGGCGCGCATCGTCGGCATGCATCGCCACCTCAGCCGCCAGGTCCTGCAGCTGATAGCCGGTCAGGCCCAGCTCCGGGAAGACGACCAGGCCCGCCCCGCCCGACCT
>JANYJI010000228.1 GCA_025358525.1 Chloroflexota bacterium
TTTGCGCTCGCCCTCGCGGTTCGCGGGGTCGTATTCGGGCTGCATCCGGACGCCGCCTACCCCGACTCGTACTACTACGTGGACGTGGCCCGCGCCCTTCACGCCGGGCAGGGCTTCAACATCGACTTCATCTGGTCATTCGTCGACGTCGGCGGCCGCATCCCCGCCCATCCGAGCCTGCCCATCCCCAGCAACGCCCACTGGATGCCCCTGGCGGCCGTCATCCAGCTGCCCACCATGTGGCTCCTTGGCCCCACGCCACTGGCGTCAGCCATCCCGTTCGCCATCATCGGCTCACTGGCCGCGCCCTTGACCTGGCTGCTCGCCCGAGAGATCGGCTGCTCGCCTCGCGTGGCCCTGCTGGCCGGCATCGCCGTCGCAGTGCCCGCGGCCGCGACGCTCTTCATGGCCCAGCCGGACAACCTCGCGCTCTATCAGCCGCTCGGCACGGCCGTCCTCTGGCTGACCGTGCGCGGCCTCAGGGGCCACCGTTGGTCATACGCGCTAGCGGGGCTGGTAGTCGGTCTGGCCACCCTGGCTCGAAACGATGGCGTTCTCCTCGGTGCCGTCGTCGGCCTCGCCTTCGCCTGGGATCGATGGCGGGCCTCAAGGCTCGCCTCGCGAGCCTCGCAATCGAATGGCGCC
Organism: Chloroflexota bacterium; assembly: GCA_025358525.1. GTDB lineage: Bacteria > Chloroflexota > Limnocylindria > Limnocylindrales > CSP1-4 > Fen-1039. Next base: position 646 of record JANYJI010000228.1, read on the forward strand.
CGCGTGCCGGCCATCCCCTGGCGCTACGCCTTCGCCTGCTTCGGACTCTTCCTGATCGTGATGGCGCCCTGGTATGCGCGCCAGCTGGCCGTGTTCGGAAGTCTTTCGCCGTCCTCGACTTCGGGCCGGATCCTGCTCATCGCAACCTATGAGCAGATGAACAGCGTCACCGGCGACACCTCGCTGGCGGGCTTCCTCGGTCAGGGCCTCGGTCCGTTGCTGCAGAGCCGCGTGCTCGGCTTGGTCTCGGCCCTGCAGGTGTACTTCGTCGTTGCCATCCCGATAGTCCTCGCGCCGTTCGTCCTGATCGGCGCCTGGGCGCGACGACACTCGCTTGATTTCGGGCCATTCTTCGTCTATACCGGCCTGCTATTCGCCGCCTCCGGCCTGCTATTCGCCGTGCACGTGCCGTACGGAACGTTCCTGCATTCGGCCGTGGCGATGGTGCCATTCACGTTCATCCTGGCGTTCGAGGGCGCGGTCCTGGCTTCGCGATGGGCCGCCCGACACCGGCGGGCCTGGACCGAGGAGGGCGCCGCTCGCCTCTTCCTCGTCGTCGCCGCGGCCTCAATCGTGCTCAATGCTGCGGCCTTTACGGCCACGGCGATGCCGTCTTGGAACGCCGACCGTGACGCCCGTGTAGCCGCCAACCAGGCTCTCGACGCCGCGGGCTCCCCCCAGACCGACCTGCTCCTCAGCGCCGACCCGGGCGGCTTCAAGTACTTCACAGGTCGGGGTGGAGTGGTGACGCCCAACGACTCGCTCGAGGTCATCCGTCAGGTCGCGGTCGACTACAACATCAGATGGCTGGTTCTGGAGCGAGCCCACATGGTGGAGCCGATGATCCCGGTGATCGAGTCGAAGGCGCGGCCGGCGTGGATTGGCCAGCCGACCTTCAGTCTGCCCTACAAGGGGGCCAAGACGGGCGACTCGGCGGTCGACGGCGCGCCGGCCATGGCGATCTACCCGGTCTGCAACCGCTCGGACGACGTGCGATGCGGACCGTCGATGGCCGCCGGAGCGGCGCCTTGGGTCAGGGCGGCACCGTGAGCCGGCGCGAGGCATGGCTCAGCGTGGGCGCCATCTTCGCGATCGCGCTGGTGGTGCGGATCGTGGCGGCGGCGGCAGTCAGCTTTCCGGTCCCCGAAGACACGGCCTACTACGCCGGCGTGGCCCGAAACTTCGTCGACGGGCGCGGTCTGATCAGCGACAGCCTGTGGAGCTATCAGACGCAACCCCTGGCGGTGCCGCGGGCCGCGTTCGAAGTCTGGATGCCATTGCCGTCGCTCCTCGCCGCCATCCCCATGGCGATCCTGGGCGCGGCCAACTGGTTCCGGGCGGCGCAGGTGGCCTCGGTTCTGGCGAGTTCCGTCGTCCCGGTGCTGGCCTGGCGCCTCGCCGCAGACGTGGCCGCAGAGATGGGGCTGCCCGCTGGCCGGGCACGAACGCTGGCCGTTGGCTCGGGCCTGGTGACGGCCGGGCTGGGACCGCTGGTGCTATATGCGGCCCTGCCCGATTCGACGGCCCTCTTCGCGGCGTTGTCTCTCGCGGCGTGCCTGCTCATGACGCGGATCGCGGCGTCCGAGACGGCGCGCGAGACGCACGGGACCACGACCCTCGCCACTCACCTCCGGCTCGACGGCTTCCGAACAGAAGGCCGCCTCATCGGCCTCGGCCTGGTTTTCGGCCTGGCCGCCCTCACCCGCAGCGAGGCACTCTGGCTGGGACTCGCGTGGGCCGCCGTGGCCTGGCGCTGGACCCCGGGCAGCCGTCGCCACCGGCTCGCCATCATCGCGACGCCCGCCATCGTCGCCGGGCTCGTTTTCGCACCGTGGGCTATCCGCAACGCCCTCGTTTTCGGTACTCCCTTGCCGGGGCAGGCCATCTCAAACGCCCTCTTCGCCCACGACTACGACGTTTTCGCCTACCAGAACCAGCCGACCATGGCCGGCTACCTGGGCCAGGGCCCGGCCGCTCTACTCAACCAGCACATGGCCGGCATCACGCACGACCTCTTGAGCGTGCTGGCGATACCGGCATTCCCGGTGAGCGTCCTGGGTCTGCTTGCCCTGCCCTGGGTTTGCCGCCGCCGCACCCTCCGCCCCCTTGTCCTGGCTGCGAGCCTGACCTTCGCCGTCACGAGCCTCATCTTCCCTGTGGCGACGACAGCCGGGACCTTCTTGCACGCGGCCGGCGCGATTTACGTCCTGCTGGTAGTCAGCTGCTTGGTAGCCCTGGACGCGCTCATCGTCCGCGTCGGCAGGCTGCGCCACTGGACGCATCCGGTCGCCTGGATCGGACCCGCCCTTGCAATTGCGGCCATCGCACCGCTGTGCGGTGTCACTGTGACCAGCATCGCTCAGCATGCAGACACCGTGCGGACTCGCTACGAGGCCCTGCCCGCGGCAATGTTCCGGGCTGGAATAGCGCTTGAGACCGCCGGCCCGATCATCAGCGACAACCCGATCTGGCTGGCCGAGTCGGCGCGAGTCCAAACCCTGGCGCTGCCGGAGGAGCCGCCCGTCGCCGTTCTGGCCCTCGCCCACCGCTTCAGCGCGAGGCTTTTGGTGGTCACCGGGGACGGTCGGAAATGGCCGGGCGTTCTGCACGAGCACGGAACTGCCTCACAATGCTTCCAGGAAGTCTCTTTAACCGATAACTCAGGCAGCAAGGTGGAGGAAGGATCGCCCTTGGCCGAAATCCACGTCTTCTGGATCGTCTGCCCATGAGAGAGGCCCCCTATACTCCGAACGATATGGATGTTGCCCGGGGCGCCGCAGAATCGCGCGATTCGCGTTTCGACGAGCTTTACGCCGAAGCGAAATCCACGCTGGGCTACGGAGCCAACAGCCTCCGGTCGGTAACTGAGAGATACCGAGAGGCCTACCGCGACACTCTGGGTCGCTGGCACCGCCTCCGCGACGAGCTCGAGACGGCTGAGCGCGCCCCGATCAGCCCCGCCGACGGCGCCGATCCGGCTGCGGCCGCCGAGGCAGGCGCCGAAGATGCCCGCCTGAAGGCCCTCCGGTCGGAGGTCGAACGCCTGACGGGCGATGTGGGTCGCCACCAGCAGGAGCTCTCCAAGCTCGAGCTTTCGGTTCGGAGCATGGAGAACGCCTGGCTCTTCCTGGAGCGTGGCGACGCAAGCCTGCTCGCCGAGGTCGCCGATGCCGGCCTGGCCACTGACCTCCAGATGCGCATCGTTCAGGCCCAGGAGGCCGAGCGCTCGCGCCTGGCCCAGGAGGTCCACGACGGGCCGGCGCAGGCGCTCTCCAACGCCATCTTCCAGGTCGAGTACATCGAGCGAATCCTCAACGAGGATGTCCGCATGGCCGCCAGCGAGCTGCGATTCCTGCGCGAACTGCTCCGCCGCGAGCTGGGCGAGGTTCGCACGTTCATCAGCCAGCTCCGACCGCCCCTGCTCGACGAACTCGGCCTGGAAGGCTCGATCATGGACGCCGTCGAAAGCATGGCTGCCCTCACTGGGGCAACCGTCGAGACGGACCTGCGAGCTCCCGGCGACGGACTCAACCCAACTCAGCAGACCGCGGTGCTACGCATCGTTCAGGAGGCGCTTCAGAATATCCGCAAACATGCGGGGGCAAGTCGTACTGTCGTCTCGACACGGCTCGAGTCATCGAAGTGGATACTGGAGGTCTCTGACGACGGCCGCGGCTTCGACGTCAAAACCGTTGCGGCTCGAGGCCGGCGCAATTTCGGCCTTCAGTTCATGAGGGAGAGAGCCGAGCTCATCGGTGCCGAGTTCGAGGTTCGGTCCCGGCCGGGCGGCGGAACAGCCGTCGGCCTTTCAATCGTAGTGGGCGAGGAGAGCGCATGAGTTCGATGGACTACGGCGGGCCGGAGCGGCGCCGACCGGGTGGCCATACAGACAAGACCACGGTCCTCCTGGTCGACGATCACGCCCTCTTCCGCGTCGGGGTGCGCAACATCCTCGAGAAGGAAGTCGGCATGGAGATCGTCGGCGAGGCCGATGACACCCGAAGCGCCTTCGATCAAGCGATCCTGCTCTCACCTGACATCATCCTGATGGACCTCTCTTTGCCCCCTCCCGGCGGCATCGAGACAACCCAACGGATCAAGCGCGAACTGCCGTCGGCGGGGATCATCGTCCTGGCCGTACTCGAGGATGAGGACGCCCTCTTTGACGCCATCAAAGCAGGCGCGGCCGCCTTTATTCTCAAGGATGTGTCGCCGGACGATCTGGTCGCGATAATCCGCCGCGTCGCCAGCGGTGAGTACCTCATAAACGACAAGGTCTTTGCCAAGCCGGCCGTCGCCAGCCGCGTCCTCAAGGAGTTCCGGGAACTGGCCATCTACGGCCAGGAAGCCGCCCCGATATTCGCCCCGCTCTCGCCGCGCGAGGTCGAGATCCTCGACAACATCGCTCAGGGCATGACCAACAAGCAGGTCGCCTACGCCCTGTCGATTAGCGAGCAGACCGTCAAGAACCACATGTCCAGCATCCTGCGCAAGCTGAGCGTCAACGACCGCACCCAGGCTGTTGTCTACGCCATGCGCCAGGGCTGGATCCGCATGCCCGAGGACTGAGCCGCCCGTGGCCATCGATCCACTACCGCTTCCGCTCCTCGAAATTGCGGAGCGGGCCAGGCGCGAAGTCGACCTCCTGAGCAGAGAGATCGGCGAGATCGATCTGCTCGTCAATCAGGCCCGGACCGAGGCCACGCGCCACGAGCAGAAGCGCGCCCAGGCTGCGGAGAAGCATAAACCGGCCCAGGTGACCGAGGGCGAAGAGGCCGACCAGGCAGCGCAGCTGGTGGCCCTGACCAAGCGCTCGGCCATCATGGAGGCCCAGGTCGACGTCCTCGAGGGCAAGCTCAAGATCCTGAGCCGCTTTCGGGAGAGCCTGCGCCGATATAGCGCCGACTTGGACCGGGCCGCGATGGGCGGGGCCCTTCCGCAGCACACGTCGGGCAAGCTCGATATGAACACGCCGCTCCCGCCGGCCATCTCACGGCTCGTCCTGGCGGCCCAGGAGGACCTGCGGCGCGAGATCGCCCGGGCGATGCACGACGGCCCAGCCCAGAGCCTGACCAACATCGTCCTGCAGGCCCAGATCGTGGAGCGACTCCTCGACCGCGACCCCTCCCAGGCCAAGGCCGAGATCGGAGAGCTTGTCGGCATGGTCCAGCACACCCTCGAGGCTACCAAAGCCTTCATCTTCGATGTGAGGCCGATGGTTCTCGATGACCTGGGGCTGGTGCCGACGCTACGGCGTGTCGCTCGCGACCGCGGCCGCCGCTCGCAGATCCCCATCGAATTCGAGTCCTACGGCCCCGATCGACGCCTGCCGATGGATGTGGAGAGCGCCATTTTCCGCCTCATCGACGAGGCGATGACAGGCTTCCTCGCCAGCCATCCAGATCGCATCTCGATGCGTCTCGAGTGGGCCACGGACAAGATAGAGGCCCGAATCTCGGCGCGGCGCGAAGACGTGGAGAAGCCGCTGGAGCCGGAAGTCGACGAGCCGCCACCGGCCGACAGGCGTGGCAAGGGACAGGACCGGGAAATCCCGGAGGCGCTCAGGGCGATGATCGACGAAACGCGAGCCGCCAAGGTTACGCGAGCTGCGAGGGCCAACCAGCCGCTGGCGCTGCCGCCCAACACCTGGCGCGAGGTCCAGCAGCGCGCCGATACGATCGGTGCCACAGCGGAGCTTGTGGACCAGGGCCGAGAAGTCGTCCTGGTCCTCCGAACGAGTTGACCGCCGGCCGCCAGCCCGCTCGCATGAGGGCACCGGCAGTTGGCGATTGTCGCACGTACGTGGGTCTATCTCTGGCCTGGTCCAGTGGTGCGCGTGGCGACGGAGGCTACACGCAATGGCGCCCCTGTCGCCACGCGCAGTCCGGCCAGGGTTTGGTCGAGTACGGTGTGATCCTGATGATCATGGCGGTGGCTTGCATTGTCTCGCTGGTCTTCTTCGGGGATCAGCTGTCGTCCCTGCTCAGCCTGATCGCATCCGCGGTCTGACAGAAGCGCGCCGACTGTCCGGAGGCGCTCCAGCCGGACCGAGGGCCCTGCCCTCTGGTGCCAGGAGGCCCCACTTGCTCCCCTGGAACGCCGGATTCAGCTTCAACAAGTCCGGCGCGGTCGGTCCTATTACCATCATCCTAGTGGCGCCGGGGATCGGCACCGGCCAGAATGTGGGGCATCCCCCCATCGGAGGGCGTTC
>JANYJI010000260.1 GCA_025358525.1 Chloroflexota bacterium
TCCTAGCTCTCGAGATCGACGAGGGTACCGAGCACTCACGAACGATCCGGGCCAAGCTCGCCGCCTACCGGCATCCCCTAGCGTCACGGCCGAACTGGCATCTCGTCGTCGTGGTCCCAAGCCTCATCCGCGCCAATTGGATGGCCCGCCAGGCGGCATCGCTCGATCTCGGCCCTCAAACATGGGTCGTCACCCGTGCCGAACTCGGCCGAGACTCCCTTGATGTCGGGCTGAGACCGCTGGACCGAGGGCAGTCACCCCGCTCGATCAGGTCGCTGCTGAAGCCGCCGCGACGGCTGTTGCTCGCGCCGGTCGGGTCCCGTGCCTGGCTCGAGTTCCTCGCGGCCGGGGGCGGCGAGACGGAGGACGGCGCGTTGGGGCCGTAGGGAGAAGGCTGCGAGTCGAGCCCCTCGCTCGGTTCGGGTGCCGTCGATGTCACGGTCCAGCAAGCAGTCCGGCACCAGATGCTCCGAGACGGTGCCGTGATAGGCCGCAAAGGTGCGCTGAGCGTAGCCAACGATGTCCCTATGGTCGAGGGTTCATGACGCGGACGCTTGGGCCTTCGCGGCGACGACCGAGGCCCGCAGCCAGATCGCGACCAAAACGCACATCAGAGCCACGAAGGCAGCGGGAGCGTGTTGTCCGGACGGGTCAAGGAGTCCGTGAGCGGTGAGATTGCGGAGGTTCAGGCCGCGGGGGTCGGTCAGCAAGCCGCGGAGGCTCTTCACGGTGTTCGCGCCGAACTTCGCCTCGAAAACCGGATCGTCGAGGATCTTGTCGAGGGTCGCAACCCTGACCTCGTCCGTTCCGATGAGCCGATGGACATTCCCGTCGATCTCGACGGCAACATTTCGCAGCCCGCGTTCTGCTTGAGGCACAAGGACATGGACTGCGGTCCAGAAGTCGCTAGTCTCCCGCTACCTTCGTTCTTCGCGGCCGCAACTCTCGAACGTCCCAGCCGAACACGTCATGCCCGACGACGTGCTTGTGATCTCGAACCGCGGTGCCGCTATAACGCCCAACGGCATCTATCAGGCAATCGCGGGAGCACACGAGCGGGGTGGGGGAGAAGGTCCGCTCGGCCTGCATTCTCTCAGGCACCGTCTGGCAGGCCACGCACTCGACGCCGGTGTTCCTGCCCACATCGCGATGGAAGTTCTCGGCCATGACAACATCGCCACCACGGTCGGCTACGCATCGAAGCCCAACCTCAAGACAATGACTGCTGCCATGGCTCGTGTGAACACGCCTTCATTCCTGCCGACAGCGAGGAAGGGCACTCGCCGTGGCTCGGTCGAGTCACCCGGCATCGGCGCAGTATCCTCTCTGGTGTTATCGGCGCTTGAACGCCCGGTTCATGCGGCTCCGCCTCTGCCCGTTTCGAGGAGGCCTTCAGGAGCCCAGACCGTGTTGGACGGTCTCGAGCGCCTCGCATCGCTGCGCGAGCGGGCCCTCCTAACTGACGAAGAGTTCACAGCGGCTAAGGCCACCTTGCTGGGCTAAACGTTGGCTGTCTGGCTCGCGCGCGGTCAGGGCGCAGGATGAATGTGAAGAATGTCGCGCGCTGTGCCGAACAGTGGGGGAAAGTCCCAAAGCGGTATGCAGGGAGTGCATACCTGTCTCCGGCGCCTTCCTCCACCCCGTCGAAGCAGGTCTTGCCCTTTCGGCGGCCTCGGACTGAGTCAGACCACATCGGCCACCGCCCGCGGAGCCATTGAGTCATCATGCAGGCATGTTTGTTGGGGAGCTGGGTGGCCGATGGTGGGTACCCGGCCAGCAAGAAATCGTCACGGGTACGCTGCACAGCGCCTGGGATGAATGGCCCGTGGTCACAGGCACAGGACTGCTGGGGCCCGCGACCCGTGAAAACATCCTTCCGCACTTCGGGGGACCGTTCGTCCGCCATCCTCTTGTCCTGGGACGGACAAGCGACCACAAGCTCGTCAGCCTGGAAGGCGTCCACGTTTCGCTGCGTCAGGTTCACTTCGCGGCGCCAGAGGACGCTAGTATCGAGCTCCAAGCACAACGCGCGTACCTCGGGATGCATTTCGGGCCGGAACCGCCGACGTTTCGGGGCGCGGATGTTCGAGTCGAGTTTTTGATCGACTTCCTTGGGCGGGACGCCATCGAAGAAGAATGGAGCTTCCGTGACGATCGTCCGGTCGGGATGAAGCTGAGTGCGAGCCGGGACGAGGAGACTGTGATTCCGATCTTCGGAGGCACGCTCACCGTCGGTCTCGACGTCAGCCTAGAAGGCGACCATTGGCGTGAACGCCGGATTGTCCGAGTGGCGCGAGCGGTGTTCCACCTTGACGAGCCGGTGTCGCCCGACGTTTGGTTGTCGTCCTACATCACACCCCTGGCGAGCCTGATGTGCCTAGTAACAGGCGAACCCAGCGTCATGGAAAGCGTCTTCTTCAAGGGCCCTTCGGCAGCTGAACCAGACTTGCGGGTGGAGTTGCTGTGGCGTGGCGAGCCTCCGCAGCCGCCCCGAGATCACGTCCTGCTCCCGCACGAGATCCTGTTCACGGCAGCCGACCCGCCCATTCCCCTGGATCAGATCCTTGCGGCGTGGCTTCGCGCCTGGAAGGAGTTGCGACCGGTCCTAGAGCTCTACTTGGCTACGCGGAGGCGGCAGCGTCTTTACGAAGAACATCGGCTCTTGAACCTAACGCAGGCGCTCGAAGCTTTCCACCGCATCCGCGTGGGCGGCCACCCGACAGACCCACGAACCCACGACGAGCGCGTCAAGCGCGTGCTCGCGACGCTTTCGGCCAAAGACCGTAAGTGGGCCAGGTTACCCCTCAAGAAGGCCGCCAATGAGTTCACCCTGGCGGATCGTCTGAATCTGCTCGTGTCGGCCCACAGCTGGATGCTGGGCGATGTCGTGAGCGCCAACCCGAGGCAGTTCGGAGACGACGTGGCCTTGACGCGGAACTACCACACCCACTGGGATGAGGTTCGCGGGGCTGGCGCCTCAACTGGCGTTGAGCTCTGGCCCCTGAACGACCGGCTCACTGTGCTCGTTGAAGCGTGCCTCCTCACCGAGCTCGGCTTCCCCGAGAGCGCGGTGGAAGAGTCCATTCGGCGAGCGAGCAGCTCATATCGCGCGCTCAAACTGAACGGCTACTAGAGCTGACTGTTCTTCAACCGCATCGCCGCCGATCTGCACGGCGGATCTTCGAGTTGGTCGGCTGTTGACGCGTCGGCATGTTCGGATCCCATGCCGTTATGGTCGGACCGTGGGGCCAAAGCAGGAGCGACTTGGCAGGTCGAGATCATTGCCGCCGGAGCCTCGGCAATGGCTCGCAGTCCGCAATGTTCTCAGCACGGTCCCGGTGCCCGCAGGAATGCTTGCCCCGTCAGAGACCGGCGCTGTGAATGGCCTCTTCGCTCGCTTGCAGTCTAGCCCGCGACGCGGCGGCAATCTCGGCGGCCCGTTGGTCGCGGCCAGCCGGAGACTCCGCGGTGAAGGCTGGATCGGTTGGGAACCGAGGTGCGCCCAGGTAGGTCACCTGGGCAACCATGGTGCTGGTTCGGCCACCTGGCCAGGTCTCGGGGAGCATCCAGAGGACGGACGCAGTTACCGCCGAATCGGCCTTGTGGCCTCGGCGCCGAAGTTCGCCGGCGATCAAGCCGGTGACGACTTGTAAGTGATCCAGTCCCAATCCCCAGATGCGCCTGACCTCGTTCTTGTCAACTGTCCCGTGATAGGTCCCCTTGACCTGGTCGAGCGTCGCCGTGTACTCCGCCCAAATCCGGCGCACATAGCGACGAGCCACATCAAGTAGGCGGCAACATCGGC
>JANYJI010000103.1 GCA_025358525.1 Chloroflexota bacterium
GCGGCCGGAACCAAGACGAGTGGCCAGGCGGAGCAGACGACGATCATCCGCCTCATGCTGGCCGCGGCAGCCGCGGCGGCCGTAGCCTCACTCTTTGGCTTGTGGGCTGCGGGGAGGCTCGTGCGGCCCCTGACCAGACTCGAGCAGGCGGCCGCGGCCGTAGCCCAGGGCGAGCTAGGCCATCGCTCGGGCGTCGCCGATCGCACCGACGAGTTCGGACAACTGGGCCGGACATTTGATTCCATGGCCGGGCAGCTGCAACTCGCAGAGGAGACGCGCCGCCGCTTCCTACAGGACTCGGCTCATGAACTAAAGACTCCGCTGGCGGTCATCGAGGCCACGTCTAGCGCCATTATCGACGGCGTCTATGCGCCGGAGCGGCGCCACATGGAGACCATCCGCGACCAATCGCGCGTCCTGGCCCGCATCGTTGACGACCTGCGGACGATCAGCCTGGCCGAAGGCGGGCACCTGCCTCTGGAGCGCAGGCCGCTGGACGTTCGGACCGTGCTCGAGTCAGTTGCGGCCGGCTTCGAGGCTCGGGCGGTCTCCAGCTCAGTCGGGCTGTCGACCGACGGCCCCTCGGGCCTCATCGTCGAAGCCGACCCCGATCGTTTGCGGCAGATCGTGACCGCTCTCGTCGATAACGCCCTGCGCCACACGCCCGGGGGAGGCTCGGTTCGACTCGTAGCCTTCGCCACCACGGCCCCTGGGGCCACCGTCGCCGGGAGGACTGGCGCGACCCGACGGCTCGTTCGCATCGCGGTCGAGGACACTGGCCCCGGCGTTCCCGTCGAGGCGCTGGCCAGCATATTCGAGCGCTTCTACCAGGCCGACCCATCGCGTAGTCGTGGCACCGGCACAAGCGGACTGGGTCTGTCGATCGTCAAGGCGCTGGCCGAAGCTCATGGCGGCCGAGCCGGCGCGGAGAACCGGCAGGACGGTGGAGCGCGTCTCTGGATCGAGTTGCCCGCCCGGAGTCTCACCTGATGCAAGTGCCAATTCAGGCGCTGTCGGGGCGTCCCCATCGGCGCTGGAATAGCGGCCCCGACACGGCTACACGAGGAGGCTTCAGATGACCTGGGAGACGCCCTCACCAGGGTTCGACCCGCAGGGCTACGACCCGTTGGGTCCAGACGTTCCGGCCGGCCCAACGAAACGCGAGACCATCGAGCTCGTGGGGCCGCACTTGCGGGTCAGTGGCGAGATCTCGCTGCTCAAATTCAACCGCCTGTCTGACCTGATCAATCACAGCCGAGGCTACGTGCGCCTCGCGGACGCGCGACTCCTGCGCCGAAACGGCGATCCGACGAATTTGGTCGTGCAAGAGCTGATGGTCAACCAGGACGAAATCACCTTCATCGGCCAGACCTTCCCGGAGGTCTCGGCGGCGACCACTGGCGACGCAGGAGGAATGGACCGCCCGCTCATGCAGCGCGTGCCGCGTCGTCTGGTCATCTTCACCCCTGGCCACACGCTAACCGGAACGATCCTTCTCTTCGCCGAGACGGATATTGTCAGCTTCGTCGACAGCCCGGATCCGCGGTTTGTTGCTCTGGTCGACGTCACTGCCCGCTCGCTGGCCGATCGCCGGGTCATCAGCCACTTCGGCCTGGCGCTCGTCAACCGAACACAGATGACGGCCGCATCCCTGCTCGAGAACGCCGGCGGAGCCGACGAGACGGGGGTTGCGGTCGAGTAGATCGGCAGCGAGTCGATGGGGCCCGCCCCGCGCGATTATGTAAGCCCCGAATCAAAGCGGGCCGGCCCCGAAGGACCGGCCCGCAATTTGCGCGAGTGTTACGGCTTGACGCCCGCCAGGGCCTTGCTGCCGAGGTAGAGAGCGGCTGAGCCGAGCTCCTCCTCTATGCGGAGCAGGCGGTTGTACTTGGCGACTCGCTCTGAACGGGACGGGGCGCCGGTCTTGATCTGGCCGGTCCCCATTGCGACCACAAAGTCGGCGATGGTCGTGTCCTCGGTCTCGCCCGAGCGATGGCTGACCATGGCG
>JANYJI010000109.1 GCA_025358525.1 Chloroflexota bacterium
AGACCTTGGCCTTGTACGGCCCGTACTGCTCGACTTCCTCGTCCCGCAACCCGAGTTCGCGGGCAAGTTCCATAATCGGCCGTGGGGTAACTGAGCGGGCGATCTCGAGGCTGCTCGGCATATTCACGCCGCTCACAGAGCAGCCTTTGGGCTACTCGGGATATCTACACCGCTCATAGAGCAGCCTTTGGGCTACTCGGCATATCTACACCGCTCATGGAGCAGCCTTTGGGCTGCTGGGCATCGGCTGGGCGCTCATGCGAATGCCGGCATCAGTCGTCCCTCGGTCCGGGCTCTGGACCGCTCGCCGTGGGCTGAGCTCGGCCTGGTCTGTGGCGGCTCGGAGCAGGTGGCTCAGCAGCAGGGCGTTGGTCAGCGGCCCAACGCCACCGGGCACCGGCGTGATCGCACTCACGACGCCCCTGGCCGACTCGAAGTCCACGTCCCCGACGAGCTTGTCGCCAACGACGTTGATGCCGACGTCCACGACCACGACACCTGGCGAAAGCATTTCGCCCGTGACCAGGCCGGGCTTGCCGGCGGCCACGATCAGGATCTCCGCGTCGCGGGTGTGGTTAGCCAGGTCGCGTGTCCGCGAGTGGAGCACCGTCACCGTGCCGTGCTCGCGCATCAACAGCAGAGCGGCCGGCTTGCCGACGACGTTCGACCGCCCGATCACGACGACGCGCTTACCGGAGATTTCGATGCCGGAGCGCTTCAGGATTTCGACCGAAGCCTGGGCCGTCGCCGGCAGGAAGCCGTCGAAGCCAAGCGACAGCAGGCCAGCGTTGCGGGGGTGAATACCGTCGATGTCCTTGGCGGGGTCGATCGAATCGATTACTGTCCGCAGGGGGATGTGCGCCGGCAGTGGCATCTGCACGATGATCCCGGATACGCCCGGATCATCATTGAGCATATCGATTTCCTCGCACAGTCCGTCCGGCGTCACGTCCAAGCTCATCTCAACGAGGCGGCCATGGACGCCGACCTTCTCGCACGTTCGCAGGATCTGCCGCAGATACACGGCCGATGGCGCATCGGCGCCGACCAGCACCACGGCAAGGGTCGGCGGGTAGCCCCAGCGCTCCCTGAAGGCGGCGAAGTCGCGAGTCAGCCCGAAGCGGATCTCGGCCGCGATGGGCCCGCCGGCCAGCAACCGCGGACCGGCCAAGGCCGCCCCTGCCGCCCCCGCTCCGTCGCGATCGCCTCTCACTCGACCTCCGGTTCCTGGGACTGCCCGGAAAGCACGATTTCGCGAGTCCGAGCCACCATTGCGGCGATCTCATGCAGGGCTGAGCCGACCTGCTGGCTCATGGTATCGGCGTAGGTCTCATCCCCGATGGCGGGCAGGTTGATCCTCACATTCTCGGCTGCTCCGCGAGCCGCCGCTTCGCCGAGCAGCGCCGCCACAAGTACGTCGCTCGCCGCGTGGACGTTACTCCGGCCGGCCAGCGCTTCGGCCGCAACCACTAGCGGCGCGCACGCCTTCACGCATTCCCACGGCACATCGGCGGCAACGCGAGCGGCCGCCCGAGTGGCGACCTGGCGGGTCTCCTTCTCCTCGTCGGTGTCATGCGGCAGCTTGAGAGCAGCGGAGTAGGCGCCATAGGCCTCCGCATCGCGATCGGCCAAGCGGAGAAACTCGGCAGCCAGCTCCTGACCAAGCGCCAGGCACCTCGTGAGCGTGGCCTCGTAGGCCGCGTACTTGGGCTTACCAATCGAGAGCCCGGCGACCATCGAGATCAGCGAGGCACCTATAGAGGCAGCGACGGCGGAGGCCGCTCCCCCTCCGGGAACTGGATCGGCCGAAGATAAACGCTCGACGAACCGGGCCAGGGTCAGGTCAGCGAACGAAGAAGTGGCGGCTGCGGCTTGCTTCATGCGGCGATTGTAGGCAACAACTCGCGTTCGCCGTTCAGGTTTCGACCAACCCACCTATTTGCGGCTGGACGAGACCGTCCCTTGGTGTCTACGAAAGGACAATCTCGTCATCAACGCCGTCCACCGTCCAGCGTCGGGTGCGGTGCTGGAAGACCAGAGCGAGCCGAGCGCCTGGGGTTTCCACCTCGAAGACGGTGCGCGGACCGACATCCGCACGATAGGCGGAGTCCTCGCTCCGGACGGCTGTAAGTCGGGTAACGGGGAGACGGACCTCGCCCCAGGTGATCTCACGCGGGCTGCCGTCAAACCAGTCGGCTCTGACTCGAACATTCACGGGCTGCATTCGGACCATGGCCATCGCGGTGGCTCCTCTTCGCCTTGGCTGGCCGTCGTTCGCTCAGGCACTGAGCGTATGAACGGACGTTCTAGTATTGGCACAAGCGTAGGTGAACGGACGTTCGATGTCAAGCTATCCGGCCGTTCTATCGATCTCGGCGAGATCGTCAGACCTGCCTGTGACAACTGTATGGCACGGCCGTAAATGGCTGCGAATCTGGCCCAAAGCCGGCGTCAGGAAGTCAGGCATTCGATCTCCGCCTATGCTCGGCGGCATGAGTGAGTCGAAGCGCCTGGCCGCGGTAGGCCGAACCGTGAACGACGCCGAATGGGAGGCCATCTCGGCCAGACGCACCAAGGGGAGGCCCTTCCTCTTCGTGGTTACGAGCACGGGAATCGTGTGTACCCCGGGCTGTCCGGCGCGCTCACCGGGTCGGGATCGGGTTCGAATCGTCTCCGGACTCGATGAAGGTCTGGCTGCCGGGGCGCGCGTGTGTCTACGGTGTCGACCCGACCGCCTGTTCGGTGCGGCTTCAGCTCCGTCTTCCGCTCCAGTGCAAACGGCCATCGCCCGCCTGACGGCTGCGCTGGCCTCAGGCGACGAGGTCCCGACCGAGCGCGACCTGGCCGGCGAACTCCAGGTGCCCGAGCGTAGGCTTCGCGAGCTGTTCCGCGAGTCGCTCGGCGTGACGCCCCGGGCATGGCTCTCGGCCAGGCGCGCCGAGATGCTGCGCAGCCGTCTGGCGGACGGTCAGGATGTGAGCGCGGCCCTTTACGACACTGGTTACGGCTCGTCCAGCGCCGCCTACGAGGCCGCCAATGGCGAACTCGGCATGGCGCCGGGACGGTATCGTGGCGGAGCCGTGGGGGAGTCGATCCACTGGACCATCGCCCCGATTCCCGAGGGAGTGGCCCTGGTCGCGGCCACGGAGCGCGGCCTGTGCAGTATTCGTCTCGGCCACGATGCCGAAGCGCTGGCTGCGGAGCTTCGGGCCGAGTTCCCGCTGGCAACCCTGGCTCGGGACGACGACGCTCTGGCGGGCGTGGCCTCGATCGTGTCCGACCTGGCCGTGGGCCGGCGGCGACCCGAGGCAGACTCGCTGCCAATCGATGTTTACGCCACGGCTTTCCGGCGGCGCGTCTGGGAGGCGATGCGGCGGATTCCATTCGGGGAGACTCGCTCCTATAGGGAGATTGCCAGCGTCGTCGGCGCGCCCGGCGCGGCCCGAGCGGTGGGTACCGCCTGCGCCCAGAACCCGATCCCGGTCGTGGTTCCGTGTCACCGAGTCGTTGGTTCGGACGGGTCGCTCCATGGCTACGCCTCCGGGCTGGCCCGCAAGCGTCAACTCCTCGACGCTGAGGCGGAAGGAGTGGCCGGCGGCGGCGCGACTTCGGCCGCTCGGCCAGCGATTCTTTCCCAATTCACGCCAGATTGACATTGGGCAAACCGAGAGCGGCACTCCCGGCTTTCGTCCGGAAATCGGCCGCTTGCCGAGGCGCAGAGGCGCGAATTGGGCCCGACTCGGCCTCCGAGCGACCCTAAACCGGCCGGCAAACCCCGACCGAGACGCCCAATTGGCCGGCGAGTCGCCCAATGTCGTCGTGATGTTCAATCGGCAACTTTCACCGGCCCGCGCCCCGGCCCGCGTCAGCGGCATCGTAAGGGCCCGCGCCCCGGCCCGCGCTAGCTGCCATCGTGAGGGCCCGAGCCCCGGCCCGCGTCGGCCGACCTACTCCGCCTCATCCTCGAGTTTCGGGATGCCGACGCGGCCCTCGACGGCTGAGGCGGGATCGCGCTCGAACGGGGCGGGCAATCCCCGGTACAGCAGGCTCGCGCGCGTGACGGCACCATCGCCGAAGCGCCGCCGGACCGCGTCCGTGGCGTCCACCACGCGCCGCTGCTTTTCGTCCACGACCTCGAACATGGTGATCTGCTCCGGCTGCCCGAGCTGAGTCGCCGAGACACCGAGGAGCCGGATCTTCTTGCCGCGCACCTCCGGCCGGGCCAGTTCCCGCGCCGCCCGCCAGATCGGCTCGGTCAGGTCGGAAGGTTCGGGCAACTGCTTCTGCCGGGAGACCGTTCGGAACTGCGAATCGCGAATCTTCACGGCCACTGTGCCGGCTCGAATTCCGGCCGCCCGCAGTCGGGCGGAGACGCCCTCGGTCAGGGCCAGCAGGGTCCTGTCGATCTCGGCCGGATCGGTCACATCGACCGCGAACGTCGTCTCGTGGCTGACCGATTTGGCCGCCTCGCCACCGCCGATCACGGGGTCGGCATCGATGCCCAGTGCCCGGTCGTGGAGCGTGGCGCCGTGCTCGCCGAGGGCGCGCGTCAGCGTCGCCAGGGGCAGAGCCGCCAGCTCACCGATCGTTCGAATACCCAGACCGTGCAGTCGTTCGGCCGTCTTCGGCCCGATCCCCCACAGCCGCCGAATCTCAAGCGGGGCGAGGAAGGCGGCCTCCTGCCCTGGCTCAACCACGACCAGGCCGTCGGGCTTGCGCAAGTCCGAACCCACCTTGGCGATGAGCTTGTTGGTCGCGACGCCGACCGAAACGGTGAGCCCGATCGTATCGACGACCTCGCGCTTGAGCCGGCGCGCGATCTCCGGCACGGGCCCGAACAGAGCCTCCGAGCCGGTGACGTCCAGGAACGCCTCATCGATCGAAACCTGCTCCACGGCAGGCGTGAAGCGCCGGAATACCGCCATCACCTCGCGGCTGACGCGCTGGTACTTGGCGCCATCCACCGGCACGAAAATCCCATTCGGGCAAAGTTGAAGCGCCGTCCGCAGCGGCATCGCGGAGTGCACGCCGAATTTGCGGGCCTCGTAGCTGCAAGTGCTGACCACGCCGCGCGACCTCGGGTCGCCGCCGACGATGACCGGCTTGCCGCGCAACTCCGGCCGATCGCGCTGCTCCACCGCCGCGAAAAACGCGTCGAGGTCCACGTGGAGGATGCAGAGTCGGCCGCCGGACATGGGCCAATGATGGCGCGGCCGGCGGTGCGTGGCGAGGGACAGGTGCAAGCCGGATAGGGGCCGGGCGGTGGCGAGGGGCGGGCGGTGCGTGGCGAGGGGCAGGCGGTGCGTGGCGAGGGGCGTTCACTCGACCGGGCGGGCCCACTGATAGCTGGATGCAAGTACCAGTTGCGCAGAGCGCAGACTGCGGCCAAATTCAGCTCGAATCAGAGGCCATCGGCGGCGAAACCGCGTGCGGAGGGCCAAGCTCACCCGATTCCACGCTCAGGCGCTGGTCACGGCGGCGGCCGGTCGCCGAGGTCTTCGCTCAACGCAAATACCAGTTGCATTGCGCTACAACCTGGGCGTGGAGGGGCCTGCCACTGGGTGGCGCCACAGCCTGGCCGGCCCGGGAGTCCGGGAGCCTCGGCGCGCTGTCCGAGCCGCCGGGCGGCTTAGTACGGCCGGCGCCGATCCACCCAAACCAGAGCAACCGCGCCGCACAAGAGCGAGCCAAGCAACAGGATCCCCGACTCGAGCGCCACGATCGGCCAGTAGCGGTCCCCGTGGATCACGAACGGAACGCTATAGGGTCCCTGGATCTGGTTGATCGGCCCAGGCCCATTGTCGACGGCCACGCCAACCGGCAGGCCGGACGTCGGATCGATCTTCACGGTCGGCTGGACGGGCTGGTGCTCGTTCCACCAGGTATTCCAGTCCCCGTCCCATGGTTTGCCGTCGAGGTATGTCCGGTAGTACACGTTGAGATCGCTGGGCGACCAGGCGTATTGGCCGTACATCATCTGGCCGTTTTGGC
The DNA here is from genome assembly GCA_025358525.1 of Chloroflexota bacterium. Lineage (GTDB taxonomy): Bacteria > Chloroflexota > Limnocylindria > Limnocylindrales > CSP1-4 > Fen-1039. Next base: position 5,992 of record JANYJI010000109.1, read on the forward strand.
CGTTCTGGGTGTCGTGGGGAGTTTCGCTCTGCATGACGGCGAGGGGCGGCAAAACGGTGCGATTCAGCCCAACGTCCCAGAACCCGCGAGCCAGGAAGCATACGACCAGGGCAAGAATCACCGCGGGCAAAGTTCGCCCGAGCCAAGTCCCCAGAGCGACGGTCCCAAACAGGGCCGCCAGCCCCCAGAAGACGACCATGACGCCACGGCTGCCGAAATTCTCGAACGAGGCGTGCGGATCGAGGCCTGGACTCGAGGCTCCCTGGAGTACGTCGGCCGCAAGCCCGGCAACCAGCAGCAGCGGCACGATGAGCAGCGCGGCCGCGAGCATCTTGCCGAACAGCCAGCGGCGGCGCGATCCGACGAGCGCCCACGACAGCGGCGCGGTGCCCTGTTCGATCTCCTTGGCCACCAGCGGGGCGCCGAAGAGAATACCGACGATGAAGGGCAGGAGCCCGAGCAGCACACGCACAAGACCCATGCCGGTGCCGTTGCTGACGGCGTAAAACCTATCGGCCGCAAGCTGGCAGGCCGTGGAAGGGGCCGAGACATCGGGGCCGAACATGTACCTCTGGCCGATCGCACACCCGGCGGGAAGTTGGATTGAATTGAGACGGTAAGCCTCCCCGAGCGAGGCAGCCGCTGCGATCAGGCAAAGCACCACGACTGCGATCGTCTCAAAGCGGTGCTGCTTGAGGGTGAGCCATGTCCTGGTGAGCATCGTCGTCCCTCTCAGTTGAGTTGCAAGCCGGCGTTCCCTCGCCCGGCGGCGAGGTAACCGAGCACGACGTCTTCCAGGCTGGCGGCCTCTGCGGCAGCCCCCCCGGCCGGGCCTTCGGCCGCGCCGTCGGCGGCGCCTTCGGGGGCGAGCCGCCACAGCGTCATGATCTTCTGCCCGCCTCGTCCGAGGAACGAGCCCACGGCGGTCGCGCCCGCTGGGGGCGCGTCGGCGTCGGTCAGGCGATGGGTGCGCTGGGCCTCCTCGAGCGGGCAGTCGAGCCTTATCTTGCCGCCGCCCAGGATCACGAGCCGATCACAGGCATCTTCGACGTCGGTGACGATGTGCGAGGAGAGCAGGGCGGTCGAACCCTCGGAGCGGACGGCATCGAGCAAGACCTGGATGAACTCGCGACGGGCGAGCGGGTCCAGGTTCGCCAGCGGCTCATCGAGGAGCAGAACCTTGGCCCGAGTCCCCAACGCCACGGCCAGCCCGAGCTGCGCCGCCTGGCCGCCGGAGAGCGTGTCGGCCCGCTGGTCGAGCGGGATTGCCAGCTGCTCGAGACGGCGCCGGGCGTAGTCGCGGTCGAAGCCCGGATGCAGGCTGCGCGCCATTGCCAGGTGGTCCTCGACACTCAGGCCGCCGTAAACCGCCGGCTTCTGGGGCACGTAGCCGACCCGCCGCAGGGCCTCGCCCCGATGCTTCCAGGGGTCCACGCCGTCCACCTCGACGTTGCCGGCGTTAGGCCGCTCGAAGGCCATGCAGACGCGGATCAGGGTCGTCTTGCCGGCTCCGTTCGGGCCCACGAGCGCAGTGACGCTCCCGACCGGGATCGTCAGGTCGACCGCGTCGAGCGCGACCTTCTTGCGGAAACGCTTGCTCAGACCGTGCGCCGCCAGCGCGGCCGCGCCATTCGAATCCCCTACGTCGGCCCCCATGTCCTGCCTCCAGCTCCCGTCGAGCACCGTTCTTGGCGAGCGGTTTGTCTCGCTCGAACGGTAGCACCTGGCGGTGGCCTGGAAATGGCGGGAAAACCCGCAGCCGGATCCTCCGGAACCGCCCTTACCTCCGGAACCGCCCTTACCTCCCGAACCGCCCCTGTTGCCCGCGGCCGGGCGAGGCAACATCCCCAGCCTGCCGCGCCACAAGCGACGACCGCACCTGTTGCCCGCGGCCGGGCGAGGCGGCATCCCCAGCCTGCCGCGCCACAAGCGACGACCGCACCTGTTGCTGGATGCAACTACCAGTTGCGCGGCGCGACGTCGACGGCCGAATCAGGGTCGAATCGGTTGCTTCCAGGCCCGGATCGGCGATCGAACGTGGTAGGCACAGCGATTCCACGCTCAGGAGTTGGGCCCAGGATCCGGACGACGGCCACGTTCGTCACTCGGCGCAACAACCAGTTGCATTCCGCAATGATCACGAGCCATTGCCCTCCGGGCAATGGCTTTACAGTTGACCTTCGGCCAACTGATGCGTGCCCGCTTCTCAGCCCTTAGGCTCGACGACTATCGTGACCTCGGACGTCATGCCCGCGAAGACCTTGATCGCGACCTTGTACGTGCCGAGCGATTTGAGCGGATCCGGGAGGTCGATCTTGTGGCGATCGACGGTGATACCGCGCCGGCCCAGAGCTTCGGCGATCTCCTTGGCCGTAATGGAGCCGTAGAGCTTGCCGCCCTCGCCCACCTTCACACCCATGGTCAGGGTCGTGCTGCCGATGCGAGTTGCCGCGATCTCGGCGTCCTCGCGCTCACGCTGGCGCTTGTCCTCGCGGCTGGCAATGTCGTGCTGCCAGGCGCGATAGGCACCGCCTGCGGCGGGAACGGCCACTTTTCGAGCGATCAGGAAGTTGCGGGCATAGCCTTCAGCCACTTCCTTCATCTCACCGCTCTTGCCGAGCTTGTCGACGTCGGCGGTCAGGATGACCTTCACGCGAAAGATTCCTCCTGTGACGGTCGGCCTGGCCGAGCGTCCGTGATCCAGGATCGAACCCGCGGTCCGATCCTGGTTTTCTTGACGAGCCGGCCTGCCGCATCGAGCGTTTCTGGCAGCCGGCGAATAAGTATCCGCACGGGGGCGGGAGTCAGGCGGCGCACCTGGCCCATGTCGCGCCGAAAAGCCTCTTCATCGATCTCGAGTTCCAGAATCTTTTCCTCGAGGACATCGTCCGGGACGCTATCGAGGAATATCTCGACCGCGAGGACCACCACGGCCAGATCGTCGATACCGCCCAGAAGCGGAATGCGCTCAGGGATGATGTCACGACCGACGAATACGTAGCCCGCGGCGCCGACCAGTAACGCCTTCCGGCTGGCCGGGACTCGGGCGTCCGTTGCGAGCGCCCAGATGAGGCGCGTGTAGGTGGGTACCCGGCTGGCGACAGGCACGAAGGCTAGCCAACGAAGCGCACGCAAAAGGCTTCCCTTTCGCCGTCGCCGACTTTTCGAAACCACCCGACTCCTGCTCGCCATCCTCGGACTGGCCATCCTTGGCTCTCGCCGCCGGACAGCCCACTCGTTGGGCCTCCCCGGGGAATGGAGAGTCTATCAGGCGGGGGCGGTGACTACGAGGAAGCTGTCCGCTCAGCGAGATCCCCTCCCCGTCGCGCCGCCATCGCGCCGCCATCGAGCCGTCCTTGCGCCGCCCGGCCAGAATGGGCGCGTGGATATGCATCGCGACGCCCTTCGCAAGATTGCCGCCAGAGAGGCGCTCCGGGCCTGGGGACCCGGCGTCGAGGATCTGCCGTGGGCCAATCTCGAGTTCAGCGAGCGGATGCTGCGCGAGCATCTGACCCAGGACCACGAGCTGGCCAGCCGCCGACTCGTGACGATCGATGGCCAGGTGGAGCTGCTCCGCAAGTGGCTCGGCCTGGAGGCCGGCCAGTCGCTCCTGGACGTGACCTGCGGTCCAGGCCTCGTGGCCCGCGCCTTAGCCCGCCATGGAATCGCGGTCACGGGCGTGGACATTGCGCCCGCGGCGATTCGCCACGCTATCGAAATCACCGCCGGGCTGCCGTGCTACTTCATCGAGGCGGACGTGCGCGAGGTGCCGCTGCCCGTAGCCGAATTCGACGCCGCGATCTATCTATATGGCCAGCCGGGCGTGCCAACCCCTGAGGATCAGCGCGAAATCCTGATTCGCATCCGGCGCTCACTGCGCCCGGGTGCCCCGCTCGTACTGGAGGTCCGAGACGCGGCCGTCGTCGATCGCCGCCCGGAGATGCGCTGGTGGTCGGGCTCGAGGGGCTTGTTCGGGCCTGACGCCCAGCTCGTGCTGACCGAGCGCCAGTGGGACGGCGAAGCTCGAGCGACGGTCGAACGCGACATCGTGCTGGACATCGAGACCGGCGCGCTGTCTGTCTTCGGCGTCACCGAATGCGCCTACGAACCGGACGAGATTGCGGGCCTCCTGGCCGACACTGGCTTCCCCACGGTCGAATTCCATCGCGCTTGGGACGGCCTGAACTTCGATGACTCCGCCACCTGGCTGGTCGCGATAGGGCGCTAACGGGCCGAGCTGACGCAGCGCCGACGCCGCTGGCTGCTTGGCCCCGGCCGCCGCGTCAGAACGGCAGGAGCACCGCGGCGACGGCGACCACGACTCCAATGGCCAGACTAGCCAGACCGATCTGCATGGCCTTGGCTCGATCCCGCGCCCGGGCGTTCAAGTCGCTCACCGGCACGGTCGTCCCCAGCGGACCCAGGTTGTAGACCCCCGCGGAACCGAATCCGGCGCAGAAGTGGAACCTGGCCTGCAGATAGCCGGACGCGGATCCGCCGACCGTCAGGACGAGGAGGAGTCGGGCGGGGTGCGGCACGCCCGTTGCCACGAGGCCGCCGAGCAGGATCACGCTCGCGATAAGGCCCAAATGGCCGAACCGTCGGCGGCGCGCGATTTCTGCCGGGCCAATGTTGCAAACCCCTGGTTCGTAGTGGACGACGTTGAGTGGGCCCATGTTTTGGATGATGGACATGTCGCTGCAACCTCAATGTGTTGGGCTTCAGAATAGGCGATAAGCCCGCTAGCGCGGCTTCTTGGTCGTCCATCCCGCCACGCGGTACCGCCCCTCGGGCCGCCCGCTCGAATCAATATTGCAATATCCGAGATTTCAGAAATATACTTGCGTTCCCAGTTCGCCGCCTGGTTCGGTGCGTGACTGACCGCCTTGAGGTAAAGCCGAAACGTGACCGTTACGCCCGAGACAGCCTTCGGTGCGGGCCTGCTGCCCGGCCTGTGGGTCGCGGCCGTGCTGTTGCTGGCCGTCGCGAGTGTCGCGGCCTGCATCCCCCGCCTGAGCGCGATCTCGCCCCAGCTGTCGACAGCCGGTTCGGGCCTGGCGCTGCTGCTCGGGGTTGCGCTCCTGATGACCGGCACGACCCTCTCGGCGAGTGGCGGGCACGTCCTTGGTTTCGTTTCGTTCGCAATCCGATATGACGGCCTGAGCGGCGCGTTCCTGCTGGCCTTCGGGGCGTCGGCCGCGGCCGCATCGCTGTCCGTCGTCGGCGCGCGCCCCCGAAGTGCCGCCGAAGGGGCCGCCTATCCGCTGTTCCTGGCGAGCATCTTGCTCGTCCTCGGGGCCAGCAATGCCTTCTCGTTCCTGCTGGCCTGGGAGTCGATGGCCCTGCTGTCCGCCTTTCTGGTCGTGGGGCTGCGGCCGACCCGGGCGGTCGTCTCGGCCGGCAACGTATACCTCGCCCTGACCCACGTTGCCACTGCCGCGATCCTGGTTGGGTTTGCCGTTCTGGCGGGCTCTACCGGCGGAGCGCTCGACTTTGCGACGTGGCACGCCGTCGCGCCCGGCCTGGCTCCGGCGACTCGCAACATCGTCCTCGTCCTGGTCTTCGTTGGCTTCGCGACGAAAGCCGGGGCCATGCCATTCCACATCTGGCTGCCGCGGGCCCATCCGGTGGCGCCGTCCCACGTCTCGGCCGTGATGTCGGGGGTCATGATCAAGACCGGGATCTATGGCCTGATCCGGATCGTCATCGACGTCGTCGGCGGCGCGCCGGACTGGCTGGGCCTGCTGATCCTGGGTGTGGGCGCCGTGTCGGCCGTCCTCGGTGTCCTGTACGCGATGATGCAGCACGATCTCAAGCGTCTGCTCGCCTTTCACAGCATCGAGAACATAGGAATCATCTTGATCGGCCTGGGCAGCTCTCTTCTCCTGGCAGCCCACGGCGCGACTGAGCTGGCTGCGCTGGCTCTGGCTGCGGCCATCTTTCACTCCATCAATCACGCCATCTTCAAGACGCTCCTCTTCCTCGGCGCCGGCGCAGTGGTCCATGCCACCGGCCTTCGAGACCTCAATCGCCTCGGCGGGCTGGGCCGGAAGATGCCCGCCACGATGCTTACGTTCGCGGTCGGGGCGGCCGCGATCAGCGGCTTGCCGCCGCTCAACGGTTTCGCGAGTGAGTGGCTGACCTTCCAGGGGCTGTTCGGCATGGCCGGCAGTGGCGCCCTGGAACCGGTCGCCAGGTTCGTCGCCGTGGCGGCCATCGGCGCGCTTGCTTTGACAGCGGCTCTGGCTGTGGCCTGCTTCGTCAAGGCGACGGGGGTCGCGTTTCTGGGGCTGCCACGAAGCGCGGCGGCCGCTGCAGCGCACGAGGCTGCTCGCCCCGCGCTGGCCGCCATGGGGCTTCTGGCGGCAGCGTGCATTGCAGTCGGGGTGGCCGCCGGCCCGGTTGCTTCGACACTGACCGGTGTGGCCAGATCCGCCCTTCACACGGCCGCGATCCGGGAAACGCTGCCCTCGGTCACGGCCACGCCACGCTCCGGGGACGGAGCAACGTATGCAGCCTTTGCCGTGGGCCTGCTGCTGGCGCTGATAGCCGCCGGCCTCGCGTTCGCGATGCGGTCCCGGACGCCGGCCCGCCGAGTGGACACTTGGACCTGCGGCATCGCACCCCAGCCCGCATTCCAGTACAGCGCGACCAGCTACTCCAAGCCGATCAGACTCTTCTTCCGCCGCATCCTCATGCCCGAGCGAGAAATCCGCGTCGAGTACCACCCCGGCACCTCATTCCCCTCCTCGATCCGATACCGCAGCCACGTCACCATGCTGCTCGAGGAGCGCGTTTTGCGACCGGCGCACGGCCTGAGTCTTCGGGGCGCCGACTTTGCCCGGAAGCTCCAGGGGGGCGCCATTCAGATCTACATCGCCTATAGCGTCATCGCCGTGTTGCTGCTGCTGTTGTGGGCCCGATGGAGCTGAATGCGGCCCCGTCCGACCCAATGACCGGCCTTCGGCGGGGAGCCGTCCGATGGAGCTGAACGCCGTCGCCACAACCATCTTTCTGGTCGTCCTCCAGATCGCGACCTTCCTGGCCTTTGCCCCATTCCTGACGGCCACTATCCGCCGCACCAAGGCTCGCCTGCAGAGCCGCCGCGGACCCGGGTTGCTGCAGCCGTACCGCGACCTCGCCAAGTGGTGGGCCAAGCTACCGCTCGAGAGCAACGCCTCCGGGCCGGTCTCGCGATACGCCCCGGCCTTCGTCCTGGCGGCCGTCCTGGCGGCCGCGCTCCTGGTGCCCTTCGCCGCGAACCGGGCGCCGCTCGCCGGTTGGGGCGACCTGCTCGTCGTCGTGGGGTTGTTCGCGGCGGCCCGCTTCGCCCTCGCCCTCGCCGCCCTCGATGCGGGTGGCGCCTTCGGCGGCATGGGCAGCAGCCGCGACGTGGCCATCTCGGCCCTGGCCGAGCCCGGGCTCGTCCTGGCCCTCGCCGGTGCGGCCGTCGCCGCCAACTCGAGCGACCTCGGCGCCATCAGCGCCTTCGGCGTCTGGCGGGGAGTCGGCCTGCTCGGGCCCGCTCACCTACTCGCCGCCGCGGCCTTCGCAATCGTCCTCGTGGCCGAGACGGGCCATCACCCGGTCGACAACCCCGACACCCACCTCGAGTTGACGATGATCCACGAGGGCATGCTGATCGAGGCCTCCGGCCGGTCGCTGGCCATGCTGGTCTTCGCCTCCGAACTCAAGCTGGTCGTCCTGGCCGCCGTCTTTTCGGCCGTCTTCTTCCCGTTCGGCTCGGCCACCGAGATTGCCGCCGGACCGATCGCCTTCGGCCTGCTGGTTGGGTTCGGCAAACTGCTCGTGGTCGGACAGGTGCTGGCCCTGCTCGACGGCTCCGTCGCCAAGCTTCGCCTTCTGCGCCTGCCCGATCTGCTCGGCCTGGCCTCACTGCTGGCCCTGACCGGTCTGGCCGTGAGGGTGCTGCTGCCATGACCTTCACGCCTCTCGAAGCCGCACGCCTGCTCGACACCTGCGCCGCCGGCGTCGTTCTGATCGGTGTACTCATCGCCGAAACTCGGTCCATGGGTCGGGCGATCTGGCTGGTGGCGGCCCAGGCGGTCCTGCTCTCCGCCGCGGTCGTGGGTGTGGGCATCGCCACCGGTTCGGCGCACCTGGTTTTGGGTGGCCTGCTGACCCTGGTCAGCCGCGGCATCGCCGTGCCGCTGATCCTGGGCCGCATCCTGCGCGCCAGCCCGGTCCGGGTCGAACGCAACCCGTACCTGGGGCCGCGGGTCTCGCTGATCGTGGCCATCGCCATCGTCTTTGCGGCGGCACTCGCCGTCGACAGCGCCACACTCGGCGGCTCGTTCGACGGATCGATCAACGCCCCGCGAGCCCTGCCCGCTTCAGTCGCGGAGGTCCTGACCGGCCTGCTGATCGCCATGACCCGCCGTAAGGGCCTCTCGATCGTGATCGGCCTGCTCGTCTTCGAGAACGGCCTGGCCCTGACCGCCTTCAGCCTGACCTACGGCATGCCCTTCGTCGTGGAACTCGGCGCGACCTTCGACCTGCTGCTTGTCGTGGTCGCGGTCGCCGTCTACGCCCGCCGGATGCTGACCGTCTTCGGCACCCTCTCGACCGATCAGCTGAGGAACCTGCGCGGATGAACGACCTGGTGATCGCGATCCTCGTCCTGGCCCCCACCGTGGGCGGGCTGGCCGCCTGGCGTATGCACGGTCGGGCCGTCGAACTCGTCGCTTACGCCGCGCTCTACATCACTGGCGCGACTGGCCTCGGGATGGCTCTCGCGGCTCTCCAGACGGGCCGGGTGACTGCCTTCGGCGGCATCGTCTCGATTGATGCGCTGGGCGCCTACCTGCTGGCCCTGACCGTCCTGGTCGCGGCCATGGCCCTGGCGGCTTCGCCGCGCTACATCCGCCATGAACTGGCGACCAACGCCTTGCGACCACACGTCGAAGGCCGGTACTACGCCCTTTTCCTATGGTTCGTGGCCACGCTCATCGTCGTGCCGCTCGTCGACAACCTGGGCCTGCTGTGGGTGGCCATTGAGGCCACGACCATCGTCTCGGCCCTGCTCGTCGGCATCAACCGCTCGCCCGAGGCGATCGAGGCGGCCTGGAAGTACCTGATCCTGGGCACAATCGGCGTCGGATTTGCGCTGCTCGCTACGCTGCTCGCCTACGCTTCATCGGTCCGCGTTCTGGGCGAAAGCTCCGACGCCCTGAACTGGACGCGCCTGATATCGATCGCGCCCCAGCTGAACCCCAACCTGCTCCGCCTCAGCTTCGTCTTCGCCCTGGCGGGCTACGGGACGAAGATCGGCCTGGCCCCGTTCCACACCTGGTTGCCCGACGCCCACAGTCAAGCCCCGAGCCCCATCAGCGCGCTCCTCTCCGGCGTCTCGCTGATTGCCGCCTTCTACGCCCTGGTCCGCTTCCACCTGGTGACCGCGGCCGGGTTGGGTTCGGGCTTCTCATCGACGCTACTCGTCGCCTTCGGCCTGCTCAGTATCGCCGTGGCGCTGCCGTTCCTGATCCGCCAGGAGGACATCAAGCGGCTGCTTGCCTATTCGAGCGTCGAGCACATGGGAGTGTTGGCGCTGGGCTTGGGTTTCGGCGGGCCGTTGGCGCTGCTGGGAGTGATCGCCCACATCGGGTTCCACGCCTTCACCAAGGCCACGCTCTTCATCTCCGCGGGTGAGCTGGTCCAGCAGTACGGCAGTCGGCGGCTGTCGGCCATTCGCGGCACGCTGACGGCCGCCCCCGTGGCGGGCGGCGCGCTGGGGAGCGGCATCGTCCTTATCGGCGGCCTGCCACCGAGTGGCATATTCGTCACTGAATTCGCGATCATCGTGGGCGGCGTGACCCGCGGCTACGGTCTCGCCGCCGCCCTGGCCGCGCTGCTGCTGGCGTTGTGCTTCGTGGCGATGGCGGTCCACGGCAGCCGCATCGTGTGGGGCCATTCGGGCCCGGTCCAGGCCCAAGGCTTCGACCGCGGCATGGCGGTGCGCCTGGCGTTGCCGCTCCTGGCGGTCGCGGTGCTGGGACTGTGGACGCCCGGCCCGCTGGCAACAGCCCTGGAGTCGATCCGAGCAGTCCTGGCGGTGCCCGGTGTCTGACCAGATTTCGAGCCGGGCCATTCGGGAGGCGCTCCGTCGAGCGCTCGGCCATGCGGTCCCCATCTCGGTCACTTCGTCCGGGCCGAGTTCCGGGCCGAGTTCCGCGCCAGGCGCACCGAGTACCGCGAACTCCGCGAGCTTCGCGCCGAGTTCCGCGCCAGGTCCGGCCGGCGACGAGGAACTCCTCGTCAACCTGGCCCGCGAAGAGCTGGACCCCGCCATCCTGGCCCTGCAAGAGCTGGGCGCTCAACATCTCATGCTCGTCGCCTTCGACCTGCACAGCATCCGCCGCCGAACCGGCCTCGCCGTAGAGGAAGCCCTCGCCATCCCGAACGGCCCGATCGTACGCCTCCGCGTCGAGCTGCCCGCCGACGACCCGACTTACCCCTCGATCACCCCGCTCGTGCCCGCCGCGCAGTGGGACGAACGCGAGGCTCACGACCTCCATGGCGTCGTCCCGGTCGGCCACCCCGACCCGCGGCCGCTCGTCATCCACGAACCCGCGCCACCCGCGGCTCCGTTCCGTTCGTTCGTGGCCCACGGCGAGGGCGTCTACCAGCTGCCCGTCGGGCCGATCCACGCCGGCGTCATCGAGCCGGGCCACTTCCGATTCTCGGCCGTGGGCGAGTCCGTGCTGTACCTCGACGCTCGCCTCTTCTACACCCACCGCGGCCTTGAACGACTGGTCGAGGGGCGGACCATGACCGAGGCCCTGCCCATCGTCGAGCGGGCCTGCGGCGTCTGCACAGTGACCCACGCCACCGTCTACAGCCGAGCCGTGGAACGGCTGACCGGGACCGTCCCGCCGCCCCGGGCCCGGATGGCTCGCGTCCTCCTGGCCGAGATGGAACGCCTCTACAACCACGTCGGCGACCTCGGCAACATATGCGCCGGCGCGGGCTTCAATTTCGGCATGTCACGGCTGGCCTGGCAGAAGGCGCAGCTGCTCCGCCTGAACGAGCGATTGACGGGCCATCGCTACCTTATGGGCATCGTCGCTCCGGGCGGGCTGCGGTTCGAACTGGACGAGCGTGGCCTTGTGGGCCTGGGTGCGCTAGCGACCGAGATCGAGCGCGAGGTCCGATCGATCGTCCGCCTCCTCGTCCGCTCCGAGGGCTTCATGGCCCGCCTCCACACCACGGGCGTGCTCTCCGCGAAAGAGGCGCGACGCCTCGGCGCGCTGGGAGTCGCGGCCCGAGCCAGTGGCCTCGACCAGGATCTCCGCCGTGATCGTCCGGCCGACGGCTACCGCGACCTGCAGGTCCGGGTCATAAGCACTCCCGCGGGCGACGCCGCAGCCCGATTCCACGTCCGGGCCCAGGAAGCCAGGGTATCCGCAGCCCTCATCGCCGACCTGGCCGGGCGCCTGCCGGCGGGCCCAATCGCCGTGCCGCTCGCCGTCCAGCCCCGCTCCGGCGACGTGGCCCTGGCCGGGGCCGAGGGTCCGCGCGGGGCCAGCTGGCTGTGGCTCATGGCCGGCCCGAGCGGTCGCATCGCCCGCCTGCATCTGCGCTCGGCCTCGTTCGCCAACTGGCCGCTGGTGGCCACGGTCGTGCCGGGCAACATCGTCCCGGACTTCCCCCTCATCAACAAGAGCTTCGAGCTCTGCTACGCCTGCACGGACCGCTGACATGCCACTCGACCTTGTCCGCCGACTCCTCCTCCCGCTCCGCAACCCGGTGCCGACATCGCGCTACCCGGAAACCGAGCCACTGCTGCAATTCGGGACCCGCGGGTTGCCGGCGATCGATCCGGCCCGCTGCGACAACAACGGAGCGTGCGCGAGCGTCTGCCCCACCGCTGCGATCGACCTAGGGGCTGGCGCCGGATTCTTTGCCCGCCCGACCACCAGGTCGACGGCAGTTTGGGCGGCAACAACTGGGCCTTCGATCGATGCCGGCAAGTGCATTTTCTGCGCTGCCTGCGTCATAGCCTGCCCGGCCGGAGCAATTTCGATGAGTAAGCGGGTCGAGCTGGCGCGCCCGAGTCGAGCCGAGTTGATCGAACTTCCGCCCGCCGTGGGCGACTCGAGCGCCGACTTGGCGGCCGCCGACCGCGCCCGAGCCCGAATCCTGGGGACGCTCGGCAGGTCGCTCCACGTCCGGCACCTCGACGCCGGTTCGTGCAACGGCTGCGACTGGGAGATCGCGGCCCTGCTCAACCCTTACACCGACATTCAGCGCCTCGGCATCGACTTCGTCGCCTCGCCCCGCCACGCCGACCTGCTTCTCGTGACCGGCGTCGTGACTCGCAACCTGGAAGAGGCCGCACTCCGCACCTACGACGCTATGCCGGAACCTCGGCTCGTCGTGGCCGTCGGCGCCTGCGCGATAAGTGGCGGCGTCTTCGCCGGCTCGCCCCAAATCCGCGACGGCGCGGCCGCCATTCTTCCGGTCGATGTCTTCGTCCCGGGCTGTCCGCCCCGTCCGGAGGCAATCATCGAGGGCCTGCTCATGGCCCTAGATACGCGCCGGACCACCGCCGCCGAGCCCGGGAGCGGCGCATGACCCGCAACCAGCGACCCGACGATCTGGAGGGCCTGCGCCAGTTCAAGGCCGAGTTCTTCAAGGCCCTGGGCCACCCCATGCGCATCCTGATTCTGGAGATTCTTCGGGCTGGGCCGTGCAGCGTGGGCAAGCTCGCGGACACCATCGGCGCGCCGGAGTCGTCGATCTCGCAGCAGCTGGCCGTCCTGCGCAGCCGCGGCATGGTCGTCACCGAACGACG
>JANYJI010000143.1 GCA_025358525.1 Chloroflexota bacterium
CGCTGACCTGTCCGCGTTCGATGCGGAAGACCTCGCCGACATCGCGGCAAGTCTCAACGACCGTCCGCGCAAGACGCTCGGATTTATGAAACCATCAGAGAAGCTCGCCGAGCTTGTTGCAATGACCGGTTGAATCCGCCCGGTCAAAGTCGCTGTCCGGCGACAACTTGAGCCTGCCCGGACGCGGCCGCCGCGCCCGATGCCCTGGGCGGGTTCCATCTCCATTGAGTCTCCACGGGAACTCCACGGTCGCCCCGCGGTCCCTTCAGCCGCGTTACAGAAAGCGGGTCGATCATCTGGGTCGTGGACGCCGTCACGGACTGGCCGTGGCGGCGCCCTACCAGGCGCCGGCGATGTACGCCAGTTCGTCTAGTAGCCACGGGAACGTCTACGACTTAATGAACGGCCCAACGACCATCAGGAACCCGGCTCTGGCGTCGGTGCCGACCCGCAAGGCGCGCCGGGTGCCGGTGCCGCGTGTCTGGCCCGTCAAGGCCGTCGACGTCTACGCCGTTCTAGGTGGCAATGGCGTCCTGATCGCGGCCATGTGGGTCCGCCACGGCGGCCTCAGGCTGCTGGCGACTCCGGCGGGCGCATTCACCGCGGCCGGCGAGATCGCCGCCTTGTATGGCACCTATCTGGTCTTGATCCAACTGATACTAATGTCGCGCAATCCCTGGCTCGACCAGATCTTCGGCCAGGACCGGATCACCGATGCTCATCGGTGGGTGGGATTCGGGGCGATCTGGTTGCTGGTGGGTCACGCGATCCTGACGACGATCGGTTACGCGCTCGGCGTCGGCAGCTCACCCGTTGCGGAGTTCGTGACGCTGCTCAGCTCGTACCCGTACGTGCTCTGGTCGGCCGTTTCCCTCGTCCTCTTCATCGTCGTGGCCTTCAGCTCCGTCCGAGCCGCTCGACGTCGCGCGTCGTACGAGACCTGGTACGCCATCCATCTCACCACGTACCTGGCCATCGCCCTCGGTTTCCTGCATCAGCTGTTCGTTGGCTCCGACTTCGCCACCGACCTTGTCGCGCGGCTGTATTGGATCGCCCTATACGTGATCGCGTTCGGGACGCTGGCGGTCTTCCGCTTCGGCGGTCCGCTGGCCCTCTCCCGGCGGCACCGCTTCCACGTTGCCAACGTCGTGCAAGAAGCCCCCGGAGTCGTGTCGCTCTACGTCACCGGCCGCAACCTCGACAAACTGCCGGTTCGTGCCGGGCAGTGGTTCCGCCTCCGCTTCCTGACGCGTGGCGGCTGGTATCGCGCCCACCCGTTCTCGATCTCCGCTGCGCCGAACAGCAAGTACCTTCGCTTCACGATCAAGGATCTGGGTGACTACACCGGGATGCTGCAACGGATGAAGGTCGGCACGCCCGTCTTTGTCGAGGGTCCGCACGGGATCATGACCGGTGCTAACCGGACCAGGGCAGGCGTTCTGCTCGTGGCCGGCGGCATCGGAATCACACCCCTTCGGGCCCTGCTCGAGGAGCTGCCCGCGTCGCGCGGAAACCTGACCCTCGTCTACCGAGCGAGCGGCCCCGATGAGGTGATCTTCAAGAGCGAGATCGACGAACTGGCCAGTCTGCGGGGGGCCACGGTCCACTACCTGGTGGGACGCCGCGGGTCGCGGGAGATGCCGTCCGATCCGCTAGATCCGCGCGCTCTGCGGCGGCTCGTGCCTGATATCGCCGACCGCGACATCTACGTCTGTGGCCCGACCGGCATGATGACCCGGGTGCTGAGCGGCCTGCGCTGGCTAAGGATCCCAGACAAGCAGATTCATTACGAGCGCTTCGCCCTCTAGGCGAGGAGACATGACGATGTGGAAACGACCTCTGGCGGCGACGTTGCTCACCACGGCTGCCCTTGTGCTGCTGCTCAGCTTCAAGACGCCTTACGTCGCCCCCAGTTCTGCTGCCACGGGCGGCGCGGGACAGACGGCTGGCGTTAGGAGCACCTACTCGGGCCAACTGACCGGCAATGCCGTTCAGACGCCATATGGCGACGTCCAGATCCAGGTGACGCTGCAGAACGGGACGATCACCGATGTCCAGGCCCTCCAGCTGCCGAACGACCGCGGTCACTCCGCCGAGATCAGCCAGTACGCCTCGCCCCAACTTCGGAGCGAGGTCCTGCAGGCCCAGAGCGCGCAAGTCGACACGATCTCAGGAGCGACCTACACGAGCGAGGGCTATGTCCAGTCGCTCCAGTCGGCGCTCGATCAGGCCGGCGCTTAGCCGCTCCGGGTCGGGACGAGCAGCCCCCGAAAGGGACGTTGCCGAGCCCCGGAGTCTCCGGTCTCGGGTCAGACGAGTTGGTAGAGGACGCCGTTCGTGGCCGTCAGGTACAGCTCCCCATTGCTGTCCTCACCCCAGCCGGTGACCTGGAGCCCGCTCATAAGCAGCTCCTGCGGCGTCTGCCCGGCCGGGCCCGCGGCGGCGATATCCCAGATCCTGCCGGTGCAGTAGTCGCCGAAGAAGTAGCGGCCGTCCAGCTGCGGGTGGGCGCTGCCCCGGTAGACGTAGCCGCCGATGATGGCGCAGCCGATCGAGTCGCCGCTGCCGTGGGCGTATTCGGCCAGGGGCGGCGTCAGCCCGTCGGTGGCGCAGCCAGTGGCTGGCTTGTAGCAGTGGTTGCCCTCCATAACGCTCCAGCCATAGTTGACACCCCGGCCGCCGCCGCTGGCAGCTGTGGCCTGATCAACCTCCTCGTAGGCGTCCTGACCCACGTCCGCGATCCAGAGGTCGTGTGTCTCTCGGTCGAAGCTGAATGTGTATGGGTTGCGCAGCCCGTACGACCAGACCTCGCCGCGTTTGCCGGCCTGGCCTGCGAACGGGTTGCTGTTCGGGATCGCGTAAGGCAGACCTCCGGCGGCGTGGTCGACATCGAGCCGCAGCATCTTCCCAAGCAGCGTGCTGAGGTCCTGTCCGTGGTTGTGGGGATCGCCGCCGCTGCCGCCATCACCCGCGCCTATGTACAGGTAGCCATCGGGCCCGAACTCAATCCGGCCGCCGTTGTGGTTGCCGAAGCCAGGGTGGGGGATCGTCAGGATGATCTTCTCGGACGCGGCATCGGCCTTGTTCGAGTCGGTCGAGACGTGGAACTCCGAGATGTGCAGGTCGCCGGCCGGAGTCGTAAAGCGGACGAAGAAGCGGCCGTTGGCGGCGTACTGGGGATGGAAGGCGAGACCCAGCAGCCCGCGCTCGCCGCAGCACGACAGGCGCGCCGCTATATCCAGGAACGTCCCGACGGCCTTACCGCCGCTGACGACTACAACCTGACCGGTCTGCTGGATCACGAAGAGGCGTGAGTCGCCGGGGGCGGTCGAAATCCCGATGGGGCTCGTAAACCCGGAGGCGACGCGGTTGAGGCTGATCGAGACGACGGCCAGTGGCGTGGGTCTGGCGGTCGCGGCTAGCGCGGCACTGGCCGGTGGCGTTGTGGTCGAGCCCGACGGCGGGGTCGAGGCGGTGGCCGGAGGCGTGGCCGACACAAGGCCGCTGTCGGATGCCGCGGGCGTAGCCGAGCCTGTGCCGCAGCCAGCGACAATTGCGACGGTCAAGGCCAATGCCGTGGCGGCTAGTGTGGTCTTCACGAGGCCGCCACGACCCTTCGAACTCCCGAACCGGCGCATCTCAAGCCCTCGAGCGATTGTGGTCGCGGATTATCTGCCGCCAACCTAAGGTTTGCCCGCGCAGGGAGGGACCGGCGCACGGAGTGGTGTGACAGCCAGATTGGCACAACAGCGGTCGACGCGGGTATCATCTGCAGCGTGATTGAGGAGCCGACGAACTCGCTCGAAGGTGGCCCAGGCGCTTGTCCCTTCGTCGCATTCGAGGACGATCGGGATCATCGCTCGGACGCGCCTGACTATCGCCACCGCTGCTTTGCCGCACCTGAACCCGAGCCGCGGGCGTTTCCTCATCAGGAGCGGTACTGCCTCTCAGACGGCTTTGCCTCGTGCCCGATCTTCCTCGATTGGGCCCGCCAGGAGGCTGCCGGTGTAAAGAGCGGCGCCACACCTGCAGCGGCTGCCGCAATCGTGGCCGTCGGTGGCACCACCGACGAAGACAACGCCCCCGCCTTCCTTGCCCCCCGCGCAAGATTCACGGCCGATGTAGGCGCCATCACCACAAAGCGGACGGGCGACGCCAGCGCCGGCCTGTGGAGCTACGACGCCGAGACCAGGAGCACTCCGGCTCCTGCCGCCCCCCTCCCGCCCTCCTCGCTCGGCGCACCGTCCCTGGCCATGGCTCGGCGTGGACCATCGCACCCAGGCTGGGAGAACCCGCCACGTGTTGAGAGCTTCCCCCGCCTCAGAAGCCGGGACGATCGGAAGGCCAACCAGCCGCTTCTCATCGTTGCGATCTTCGCGGCCGCCATCATGGTGGCGCTCGTGGCCTACCCGTTCGTGTTCCCCTCGAACTACGGCTCCACGGCCGGAGGATCGGGCTCGCTGGCGCCGGTTGGCTCCGGTGCCAGTCACGGCCCTGGCGCCTCGTCGTCTCAAGGCACAGGGTCGTCCGCCACCCCCCGCGTCAGCTTCCAGATTTACACCGTCAAGAAGGGCGACTACATGGGCGCGATAGCCGCCCTGTTCAATCTCAGCCTGTACGAGCTCCAGGCCGCCAACCCACAGGTACCCGCCGACGGACACATTGAGGTTGGCCAGCCTTTGAACGTCCCGCCGGCCGGCTACTTCACCCCTCCTCCGGCCTCGGCCAATCCGTCCCGCTAGCTAACCGACTCCTGGCGTCTCGCGGCCTCTACCCTTCTGGCCGCCGAGTTTGTTCGCTGAGCGCCTCGAAACTAGCGAGGGGTCAGGTTGATGGCCGTGATCTTGCCGGCTTCGACTCGGAAGCTCGCGTCCAGCTGCTGCGTCGGGGCGCCCGGTCTGACCACCAGCAGGTTGGCCTGGTAGGTATTACCCATGTCGCGAACGTCGCCTGGGATCATGCGGAATCCTGGCTCGGCGCGAAGGAACCAGCCACCTACCTCCCGCAGCCCCCGCAGGGTTCGGGCATTGCCCGCGACGTGGACGCGAAGCTCCGCCTTCTCATCCATGAGAGCGACCGCGCCCTCGCGATCACCGGAATCCAGCAGCTCGAAGAACTGCTCCATTGTGTCGACTGCACCCATGCGGGCAGTTTAGCGGACAACGGCTCGCGCCTCCCATCGCCAACGCATTCGGGCCGGAGACTAGAACCCGCCACCGGCTCCGCCGCCGCCACCTCCGCCGCCACCACCGAAGCCGCCCCCGCCCCCAGCGGAGCCGCCACTCGAGCCCATGGAGCCGAGTGACGACATCATCGACCCGACGTCCGGTATCGGGCTGGCGGAGAAGAGCCCGCTGTCGGCACCGCCGCCAAAGCCACCTAAGTGTCCGGCGCCAAGGAACCACATTGGATACCAGCCGACCTGGCGACCCGAAGCCTGGCTGGCGCCGAGTGTCCGATTGAGGAGCGACTCGATCTCGGCGTTCAGGCCCAGGGCAACGCCCCAGGCCATGGCCGCATCCGGCGTGGTCACCCAGGGCAAAGCCTTGCGTTCGACCACTTCGTCCATGGACCCGGCCTGGGCCATCGTGTACTGGAGGGTTCTCTTGTAGGCCGCGAGCATTGCCTGGAGCATCGCCCCAAGCCGGGTGCGGCACGGCATGAACCAGGCCGTAATGGCGGTGACGACGGCGGCGATGACAAGGGCGGTGCCGCCAAGAAAGCCACCGCTGGCGTCCAGAAGAAACGTCCAGAGGAAGAGCGGAATTGCGACCAGTCCTTCGGCCACCGCCGCGCCGATCCAGAGGGCGATGACGCGAGTGGGTTTGCCGGTCAGCCAACCCTTCTGGATGGCGAGGGACTCGAGATCGCTCTTTAGCTGGCCGATTGCCGGGAGCAAGAGCTGCGCAGACGAGGTTGGAACGAATCCGTCTGGCCCGACGTGGGCACTGACAGCCTGGTACAGGCCTGCCTCCGGGGTCGTGAGTTGCTCGACCTGGCCTGTGACGCCGATGCTCGTCTTCTTGGTCAGCAGGTCGGATTCCTGACGAAACCGGAGCAAGCCGCGCGCCGCCAGATCGACCATAGCCGCCGAAACCGTTCGACTCGACGTCCGGTCGTCCATCAGTAGCGTTGCCATGGCCGGCGTTAGGCCGTCCGGCGGGGCCGGCATAAGAACGGAGTTGTCGTCAACGTAGACGGGGTCCCGGCCATGGGTGTACCAGCGGAATAGCACGACGACTATGAGGGCGATGGCGAGCAGAGCCGCCCCGAACCCCACCGCCGCATTGATGAAGCGAGCCTGATTCAACTGGTCCCGATGCTGGGGCGTGGCCGCTGCATCCACGTCGACGAGAGCGATATGCAGGGCGCCATCGAAGTTGCCGTCCACCAGTAGGGGCTTCATGTCGTTGTCGAAAATGGCCTGGCGATCCACGTTGGTCAGGTAGGCGGCCTTGAAACCGCTTCCGGCGTAGAGCGAGACCTGGCCGTGCTGCAGGTTGTCCTGCATGTCGAACAGGATTACCACGCCGTCGTCGAAGCCCTTGCGGCCTACGCCCCACTGGTTCATCAGAGTCAGAGCGTCGTGGTTGGCCAGCTCGAGCGTGTCGCTCGCCGGCTTGACCTGGCTGTAGACAGCCACCTGGGCGCCCGTTCGAGATTCGATGGTCTTGATCGCCTGCTCGGCCTCCGCGACCGCCTCGGGCGAGAAGATGCCGGCATGGTCGTACACGCGTTGCCCGGTGACGGCGTCCGGGTATGGCGGCCCCGCGGGCGGAGAAGCTGCGGCGGTTGCGCCCAACGAGAGAAGGAGGAGAAGCCAGATCGTGACGCCCGCCAGCCCGGCCAGACTCAGTCGCCCCCGACCCCTCATCGGGCGGCCTGGCGGGCGCGCAGTCGGCGGACCAGTTCGGCGGCCAGCTCGTAGCGGCCAAAGCTCGGCATGATGTAAGTACCGTTTACGTGGCTCTCGGCCTGCGCCAGTAGGTTCATCGACATTTCGAGACCGACTTCTGCGCCGCGCTCCCCGGCGGCCTGCATGGCGGCGCGCTGCTCGTCGGGGATCGTGATGCCAGGCACCTCGTTGTGCAGGAACTCGGCGTGCCGGGAACTGTGAAGAGGCAGCACGCCAAGCAGAACCGGAACCGGGAAACCGCCCGATCCGAATGTCTGGCGGGCCCGAGCCAGCATCGATTCCACCTGCTGCTCCGAATAGAGCGGCTGGGTCATGATCACGCTCGCGCCGGCGGCCAGCTTGCGCTCCAACCGGGCCCACTCCTTGTCGGCATCGGCGGCGGTGGGGTCCAGAGCGCAGGCGATCGCGAAGCCGGCGGCCTGTCCGATGGATAGCCCCGCTCCGTCCTCGCCCTTGTTGAGGTGGCTGATGATCTCGATCAGCCCGATCGCGTCTACGTCCCAGACCGCGGTCGCGGCGGGCCGGTCAGTAATTCGGGGCGGGTCTCCGGTCAATGCCAGGATGTTGCGAAGGCCCAGGGCGTGAGCCCCGAGAAGATCCGACTCGAGCGCCATGAGGTTGCGATCGCGCGTAGTCAGGTGGATCAGGCACTCCAGATTGAGCTGGCTCTGGATGCCAAAGGCGACGGCCATCGCGCCCATTCGGACGCGGCCGGTGGCCGAGTCGCTAATGTTGACCAGGTCCACTCCCGCCTCCTGGAGCAGGCGGGCGGCCTCGATCGTCCGGTCGATGCGAATGGACCGGGGCGGGTCGATCTCAACGGAAACCACGAACTCGCCGGCCGCGAGTTTGCGGGCCAGACCGGACGGGGGAGTTGCCTCGTTGCCGCCCGTGGACTCGGCGCGCGGGGTGCGTGGCGCGGCTGCCGCTGCGGGGTCCTGGCCGGCAGAACCGGCAGCCGTGGGGTCACTTACAGCCGTGGCGTCGTTCGCAGCCGTGCCACTCCCGTCGCTCTCCCCGGGTCGCGGCGCCACGGCGGTCAGGGCGCCACGCTCCTGGGTTGCGAGGACGTCCAGGGCGGCTCGCATGGCCCTGGTGTGTTCGGGTGTGGTGCCGCAGCAGCCACCGAGGATGCGCGCCCCAGCCGCGAGCATCCTCGGGACCATGTCGCCGAAGTATTCAGGCCCGGCCGAGTAGACGAACTTGCCTTCGATGCGCTGCGGCAGCCCAGCGTTGGGGACGATGGATCGGGCGACGGTCAGCGTTGGTAGTCCCGTTCGGACGAGCGCCTCCAGGCAGACGAGTGGGCCGGCGCCGCAGTTGACGCCCACTGCGTCGACCCCGGCCTCTGTCAGGGCGGCCGCGGCCGACTCGGGCGTCGAGCCGTCGTTGAGAATCATCTCCTCACCGAAGGTCATCTGAGCGATGACCGGCAGATCGCAGGCCCGCCGCGCCTCCTCGACAGCCAGCAGGACGGTTTCGAGTCTGTCGAACGTCTCAAGGACGAACAGGTCGACCCCGCCTTCGAGCAGACCCTCGATCTGTTCGCGGAAGGCAGCCCGCGCTATTCCGGGATGGGGGCGGTTCGGCAATCGGCCAGTGGGGCCGAGCGGGCCGATCGAACCGGCGATCAGCACCTCGCGGCCGGAAGTCTCGCGGGCCTCGCGGGCCAGCTGCGCAGCGCGGCGGTTCAGTCGACCGGCCAGCTTCTCGAGGCCAAACTCGGCCAGGCGGAATCTATTGGCGCCGAATGTGTTCGTCTCAATGGCGTCGGCGCCCGCCTCGACGTACTCGCGGTGGATCGTCGACACAAGCTCCGATCGCGTCAGGACCAGCTCATCGAGGCACTGCCGTTGGGGCACGCCGTGGCTGTACAGAAGCGTGCCCATCGCGCCATCGAGGAGCAACGGCCGGCGTCGCACGCGGATCCGGAATCGCTCGCGGTCGGTCAGGGCGCCGGGCTCGGTCGCCGCCGCGTCGCCTGTCGCGGACGCTGCGAAAAGGCTGGCTAATGACGAGGTATCTGTCTTGGGCATGCCTGCAAGCCTACCTGGTGCGGCGGGCGCTCGGCTCCTACAGCCCGAACATCCTGCGCGGGACCAGAACGAGGCTGAGCACGGTGCTCACGATGCTGATCACGATGGACGCCACAACCGCGCAGCCGATTGCCTCGTAACTCCAGTGCGGCGGGTAGCCACCCAGCGTGAACGCGATATCCAAGCCGCCCTTGGCCTGGTTTACGATCCAGGCGGTCCCGAGCAGCATCGCGGCGTTGATTACGAACGCCACCAGACCCATGGTCAAAAAGCCGATTGGCATGGCAAGCGTCTTCACGATCGGCTTGATGTAGCTGTTGACGAGGGCGAACAGGAGCGCAATTAGGGCAATCTTCACCCAGTCCGCGGGATTGTTCTGGAAGCTGAGCTTGAATTCGGGTACGAAATTTGCTGCGGCCAGCAGCGCAAGTGCGTTCACGGCGACCTTGATGGCCAGGTCGATCATGAGCGGTTCCTCCCGGGAATGAGCGCCGACGTTTGCGGCGTCGCATGCGTGGATGCTAGCGCCCGTGTCGAGCCGCTGCCGAGAGTTGGCGTTGGTTGTTCTCGCGCCTGCCGTCGGCGCGGTATCTGGCACTCTTTCAGTAGGAGCCTAGACTCGCCCCACCATCAATCGAGGAAAACAATGCCACAGTTCGCTGGCCGCGTGGACGCATTCCTGGACGAATTCTTCCACCTCTTCCCCGTGGCGGCGACCGCTACCGGGATGCACGCCGTGGACGGCGAGTGGCCCGACCTGAGCGAAACGGGCCGCGACGCCCGCCTGGCTTTTGCCGACCGTTGGGAGGCGGAACTCCGCGGTTTCGGCGATGCGCTGACCACGGACGAACGCATCGACCGCGATCTGCTCCTCTCCGAACTGGCGGCTCTCCGCTTTGACGAGACCGAGCTGCGCGAGGGCGCGTGGGACGCACTCGGTTACGTCTACCTGCTGGGTGGCGGCATCTTTCCGCTGCTGGCCCGCGAGTTTGCTCCGCTGGCTGCGCGCCTGGCGTCCGTGGCTTCGCGCCTGGAGGGCGTGCCCGCGATGCTCCTGGCGGCCCGGAACGAGTTGGGTAGCATGGCCGGCCGGCCGCCGGCGCGGCTCCACACCGATATGGCGATCAAACAGATGCCGGGGATCGTATCTCTCATTGAAGATGCAGTGGCCCAAGCCGAGGCCGCCGCGGACCTCGACGGAATGGCCGCTATTCTGCCCGGGCTGCGTGCCGCCGCGACGGTGGCAATCGTTGCGGTCGGCGAGTTCGAGGTTTTCCTGCGCGATGATCTCCTGGCGCGTTCTTCCGGCGACGGCCGCCTCGGGGCTGACTTATTCGCCGCAAAACTGCGCCACACCTTGCGGTCAGAGCTGACTGCGGACCAGATCATTGCTCAAGCCCATGTCGAGTACGGCGCCGTGCGAGCCGAGATGTTCCGAATCGCGCGCCAAATCTGGGATCGTTGGCTGCCCGGCGAGCCGCTTCCCACGGCCGCACGCGACGGCAGCCAGGACGCGGCCGACCAGCGAACCGTCGCCGCAGTGACGGCCGCAATCGGGAAGGCTCACCATCCGGCCGGCCAGCTCGTTGAGTATTGCCGCGAGAGCTACCGCGGGATCGTTGACTTCATCCGCTCCCACGACCTCATCACCGTCCCGGACGAGCCGCTCGAGATCGACTGGACGCCGCCGTTCTTGCGAGAGTTCGCCGGGGCAATGCTCGACTCGCCGGGTCCGCTCGACAAAGGTCAGAAGACGTTCTACTTCATGACCCCGCCGCCC
>JANYJI010000164.1 GCA_025358525.1 Chloroflexota bacterium
GCGGCCGCGCCGTGCATGAAGACTTGCTGGCCTGACTTGATTTCGGAGACGGCCTCATCGGCGCTGACGATACGCATGACGCGGAGTGTAGGGGGCCAAGGCCGATGCCGCGCTGCAAGAGGCGATCTACGGGCCTAGACCCCACCCTTCATTCGATGGCGGGCGACAAAGGCGGCAGCCTGAGCTCGACGCTCCAAGTTCAGCTTCGAGAGGATCGAGCTGACGTAATTCTTGACTGTCTTGTCCGACAGGAAGACCTCGGAGGCGATCTCCTTGTTGGTCTTCCCCTCGGCGACGAGCAACAGGATCTTCTGCTCTTGCTGCGTCAGCTGAGCCATCTCGTCTGTATATGTGCCGGTCGCGATTCGGCGAACCCGGTCCAGGACCTTCTCCGTCACGGCCGGGTCCAGCAGCGACTCGCCGCGGCCCACGGATTCGAGGGCGCTAACAAGGTCGCGGCCCCGAATCTGCTTGAGGAGATAGCCCGAGGCGCCGGCGATGATGGCCGACAGGACGGCTTCCTCGTCTGGGTAGCTGGTCAGAATCACGATCCTAGTCGTTGGGAACTCGGCCCTGATCTCTCGGCAGGCTTCGATCCCGGAGCCGTCCGGTAGGCGCACGTCCATCACGACAAGGTCCGGTTCGAATTTGCGGGCCATCTCGACGGCTTCCGCCGCGGTGCCCGCTTCCGCGACGACCTGGAAATGGTCACGTCGCTCGAGAAGCGACACGAGTCCCTGGCGGACGACCTCGTGATCGTCGACCACCAGCAGCCGTAGAGGTCGTTTTTCGATCTGGTCGGTCATTCATCTCCTCGATCCGCTGCCCCACTGGAGGGCTGGCGACGCGGCACAGAAACGATGATACGCGTGCCGAAGCCAGGCTCGCTCTGAACCTCGAGACGGCCGGCCATTGATGCGGCCCGTGCACGCATGTTGAGCAGCCCCTGATGGCCCGCGCTGCGTGGCTTGGACTGGTCGAAGCCAATACCGTTGTCGGCCACGATCAACTCCACGACCTCGCCGTGCGCCTCGATGTGGACGCTGCCCTGGGTTGCCCTTGAGTGACGGGCAATGTTGCTCAGGGCTTCGCGGGCGATGGACAGTAGCTGCGCAACGACTTCCGAGGGCAGGTCCGATTCGTCAACCGCCGCGGTCTCCAGGTCGATGTCGACCATGCTGTTGACGCGGAACTCGTCGGCAAGCGCGGCCAGGCCACCGACCAGACCGGCTTGCTCGAGCAACTCGGGCCGGAGCCCAAAGATGAAGTTGCGGATGTCACGGATCGATTGATCGAGCGAGTCGATCGCCCGCTCGACTCGCGCTCGAGCGACCTCTGGCTCATCTTGCATGAGGTCCGGCACGTCCTCGAGAGAGAGACCGACCGCGTAGATGCTCTGAATGATGCCGTCGTGGAGGTCGCGGCCGATCCGCTCGCGCTCGTCGACGATCGCCAGCCGCTGGACTTGCTCGTGCAGCCGAGCGTTCTCAATGGCGATGCCGGCATGCAGGGCGAACATCTCGACCAGTCGCTCGTCGTCTGGAGTGAAATCGCCGGACGGTTGCTTGTTGGTCAGGTAGAGCCGCCCGACCGAGCGGCCCTTTGCCCCGACCGGCACGCCGAGCAACGAGTGCATCGGTGGGTGGTGGGCCGGAAAGCCGTAGCGGCGTGGGTCATCGTCAATGTCGTGGACGCGGACCGGGTGAGACTCACGGGCGATCACGCCGAGCAGTCCGTGGCCGTGTGGCAGAGCGCCGATACGCTCGCGGTCCGCCCGGTTGATGCCGCTGGTGATGAACCGATCGATGCCACCCTCCTGATCCACAATCCCGAGGGCGGCGTACTGGGCGTGGGCCAGCTCGCGGACACGATCCGTGATCAGCTGCAGGACTCGGTCCAGGTCCAGGACACCAGCGATGCCACGAGTTGCGGTGTCCAGGGCCGCCAGCTCTTCTGACGCCTGGCCCGCCCGGGCTCTCGACCATGCCGCGCCAATGACGATCTCCAGGCCGCGGGCACACTCATCGACCGAAAAGACCGCGGCAGGTGGGGCGTTCAATTGGAGCGTGGCCAGGGCTCGATCGCCGAACCGAAGCTGGTAAGTGCGCAATCCGGCCGTCTCGGCGGTCTCGTCCATCAGACTGCCGGACCGCAACTCGACCTCCATCAACGGCGGCGCATCTAGATGAAGGTGCCCGCCCCCCAGCCCCGAACTGGAGACGACACGGTCAAACGCCTCGGCCAACTGAGCGTACACATCGGGCTCGGGTTGGCTCTGCCAATGATCCAGGGCCGCGCTGACTTCGCGAAGACCTAGAAGGCCGGTCGAGTCCTGGTTGGCGTTCGCGAGCGAATTCGTCGAGGTCATCGCTCGGAGCCTAGCAGGGTGTTACGCGGGACGTCTCTACTCCGAACGAGTGTTGGCACAGGCAAGACGAGAGCCAAAAGGCGTAGCCGGCGGCTCGGCAGCCGAGGAGGCTGCAGGCGGCTCGGTTGAGCGTGCGTGTCGGCGCGGGCGGCTGCTAGGCGGCCGAGGAGGCGGCCGAGAGGAGGCGGCCGGCTGCGCGGCTCGGCTGAGCGTGCGTGTCGGTGGGGTCGAGTGGGCGTGTCGGCGCGGGCGACCGCCCATTCGATGGCTACCGGGGACCTTGGACCTGCCGGAACGGGCCGGAGGTCCCTTGGCCCTCCAACTCTCGGTGACCACGCTTGGCCACTACGAAGACCGGCAGCACTCCAGCGCATCGGCCGGACGGACAGGTAATGGCCCGCATCGAAACGATACTGCTCGCGACCGACGGCTCGCCCGCCTCCGAACCTGCCAGCGAGCAGGCTATCGATCTCGCCACCCAGGTCGAGGCGCGACTGCTCGTCATCAGCGTCGTCAACGCCTCGTCTCGCCCGTCGGAGGCCTCGCCGGGCGCATCGCCGCACTCCTCGCCGGACACAGCCCTTGCCGATTCGCGCGACTCGCTTACCACCAAGGCGCAAGCCATCGTTCAGCGCGCCAAGGCCGCCGGCGCCGACGCCACATTCCTCGTCTGGGACGGCGAACCGGGCGAGGCAATCGTCGCGGCCGCCAACTCCGAGAGCGCGGACCTGATCGTATGTGGCTCCCACGGCCGCAGCAGCGTCTCCCGCTTCTTCATCGGCAGCGTCTCGGACTACGTGGTCCGCCACGCCCACTGCCCCGTGATGGTGGTCCGAGGCGGACTCGAGGCGACGCGGCACTAGCCGGCCGGACGGGCCGCGCCATGTGCCGCGCCATGTGCCGCGCCATGTGCCACGCCCGGACGAAAGTGCCGCGCCATGTGCCGCGCCATGTGCGGCGCCCGGACGGGCCGCGCCCGGGCGGGCCGTACCTCGCTGCAGACGCCGAGCGACACGCCCCTCGGCTACGCTTCTCGGCCTGGTATCGCGGGCGCCACTTCTTGCGGTTTGCAACTACCAGTTGCGCGAAGCGACGATTGGGCGCCCGAATCGAGGTTCGCGAGCCCCTGACCGCGTGACACTCGCGATTGCCACGCTCGTGACGGCCTTCCGAGGCGGTCGCCAGCCGCAATCAGGGCTCAAACGTGGCAATTTCCGCGCTTGACGCAAATACCAGTTGCAAACCGCAACAACCGTGAGGCTGGGGCCCCGCGCTCCTGCGGCGCGGCACCCACGCGGCACCCACGCGGCACCCCGCGCTCCTGCGGGGCGGCACCCACGCGGCACCCCGCGCTCCTGCGGCGCGGCACCCACGCGGCCCCCCGCGCTCCTGCGGCGCGGCACCCACGCGGCACCCACGCGGCCCCCCGCGCTCCTGCGGCGCGGCACCCACGCGCTCCTGCGCGGCAGACGCCGAGCGGCGCGCGTCTCGGGCATCGCTTCTTGGCGTGGTCTCGCGGCCCTACTTCGTGTAGGCGCCTTCCGGGTCCAGCTCTTCGCGGATCAGACGCAGCTCCTCAGGCGTGGGCGTCGGCGTCGTCACCGGCCGGTCGGCCATCTTGGGCTCCCAGCCCATTGTTTCGCGGACTTGATCGAGCGTAGCTCCCGGGTGGATCGAGTCGAGCCGCATTTCGCCGGTCTCGTCGAAGTGGAAAATCGCCAGGTCGGTGACCACGACCGAAGGTCCGCGGCCGAGCCAACCCTGTTCGCGCCTCGCGCGGGCCGCCGTCTCTGCCCCGCCGAGGTTGCCGGGCGAGGTTCGGAAGTCGATCTCCGCGACGAACGAGCGCTTCGATTGGCGCATGATCACGAAAACCTGACGCGCGTTGATCGCGATCTCGCACGCCCCGCCCGAGCCCGGAAGCCGGGTTTTGGGGTGCTCGTAGTCGCCGATCACGGTGCTATTCATGTTGCCGAAGCGATCGATCTGGGCGGCGCCCAGGAACCCGACGTCGACCAGCCCACCCTGCAGGTAGAAGCTGAACAGCTCGAACATCGACACCACAGCGGTGGCGCCGGTGACGATGGTCGGGTCGCCGATGGAGAGGGGCAGGCGGGCCGGGATGGCCCCGAACACGCCCGACTCGTATACCAGCTCCAGGTTGGGGGCCACGGTGCGACGGGCCAGATTGACGGCGATGTTCGGCAGCCCGACGCCGACGAAGCAAACGCGCTGGCCGGCCAGCTCGCGGGCCGCGGCCACGATCATCATTTCGGACTTTGAGAACGTCGTTGCTGCGGCCGGGCCCTGGGGGCCAGTTCCTGCTGCGGCCGGGCCCTGGGGGCCAGTTCCCGCTGCGGCGGCGGTGCCAGTTTCTGCCACAGCCCTCGGCTCGCTCATCTGTAGACTCCGTAATCGACCGATCCGGATGGCGCTTCGCCCGAGGGCCGCAGCGATGACACCCTGTCGGCCCCTAGCTTTTCCACATACTCAGCCCGACCGCTTACGCCGTAGACCCATTCTTCGAGCCAGGCCTGCGTTGTGACAGCTTCCCGAGCGATAGCATCCCAGTCGCGATAGAAATGGTTGTCGCGATCGTAGGCGCCCTGGACGTACGACGGATGCGCCCCGAACGGTTCCACCACGACCGCATCCACAATCAGGCCCGGAATCACCGTCCGGTTCGGGTCGGCCCGAATGACCATCTCATCGACCAGATCCTCGACCACGACGATCACCCGCTTCGCGGCGAAAGCCGCTTCCTTCTGGCAGCCGAGCAAGCCCCACATCTGGGTGTTGCCGTGCGCGTCGGCCCGCTGAGCGTGAACGACTGTCACGTCCGGCTTCAAGGGCGGGACGGCGTAGACGGTCTCGTCGCCGAAGGGCGAGCGGATCGGCCGGATCAGCGGATTCGCCTTCGGCAGGTCCGTCTCGAAGTACGACCGCAACGGGAAGAAGGGCAGGTTCGAGGCGCCGGCCGTGTACCGCCCGACCATCCCGAAATGGCTGTACTCCTCCAGCTCGAGCGGCGCCGGATCCTCGCCCGCAGGAACCGCGTCTTCCACGCGCCGGCGGATGGCGTGTAGCCCGCCGACACCCGGATTGCCGAGCCAGCTGAACACGAGCTTGCGTGCCGTACCTGCCGCGACCATCTGGTCATAGATCAAGTCAGGCGTGAGGCGCGCCAGGGTCAGGTCGCGCTTGCGTTGGCGAATGATCTCGTGGCCTGCAGCGAAGCAGATGAGGTGGGTGAAACCTTCGATGGCGACAACGTCACCGTCGTGGACCAGGTCCGCAACGGCGTCGCGCATCGACCGAACCTTACTCATCAGCGCTTACCTTCGGCTCATCTGTCGCTTCACCTTGGCTCACCTGCCGATGCACTGTCGCTCACCTGCCGATGCACTGTCGCTCACCAGGGCACAGCCTCGACCGGGCGAAACTGACTGGCCGCCACTGAGCCATCCTGCCATATTCAAACCCAGGTAGCACGAGGCAGGTCCACGTATACGTCGGCGGTCTGGACAAGCCGGAAGCAGCAGCCACAGCTTCCGCAAGCCAGCCACCTGCTATCCCCATTTGCATTTGGCAGGATCTTGGGGTCGGGACCTGGCCACGTGCTATCCCCATTTGCATTTGGCAGGATCGAGGAACCGGAGCAGTGGCGGCCGCCATTCCAAGCGCAGCCGGCAGCCATTCCAAGCGCAGCCGGCAGCTCAGACCCCGGCAGCTCAGACCCCGGCAACCTCGGCCACGGACTCGCTCAAGAGCTTCAGGCCAACCTCGGCCTCAGCCTCGGTGATGACCAGCGGCGGCGAAATTCGCACGACCGTCTTGCCGGCCTCCAGGACGAGCAACCCGCGCTGGAAGCAGGCCCACTCGGCGGCTGCCGCTCGCTCGTGGCCATCAAACTCCACGCCGATCATCAGGCCGATGCCGCGGACGTCGCGGATTACCGACGGGAACTTTGCCTGCACGGCCCGAAGACCGGTCATCAGCTGCTCACCGCGCGCCTTCGCGTTCGCCATCAGGCCGCCCTCGAGCAGCTTGATCGTCTCAAGCCCGGCCGCGCAGGCGAGCGGGTTGCCGCCGTAGGTAGTGCCGTGGGCACCGGGACCCCATTGCGTCATCAGCGAGTCCCGGGCGATGAACGCACCGAGAGGCATGCCGGACGCGATGCCCTTGGCGGTGGCGACGATGTCCGGCTCGACGTCCCAGTTCTGGATGGACCACATCTTGCCGGTGCGCCCGGCGCCGGCCTGGACTTCGTCCGAGATCAGCAGGATGCCATGCGTATCGCAGATGCGACGCAAACCCTGGATGAAGCCGTCCTCAGGGACGATGTATCCGCCCTCGCCTTGGATAGGCTCGACGATGATGGCGGCCACTTCGTTCGCCGGCACCAGGTGTTCGAACAACACCTCGTCGAACCAGTTGAGGTCCGCGACGTGCCCGAACGGGGCGTGCAAGACGCCCGGTAGCATCGGCCCGAAACCGGCGTGGTATTTCGCCTTGGAGGCCGTCAGCGAGACTGAGCCGTATGTCCGGCCGTGGAAGGCGCCCAGGAACGAAACGAGGTACTGGCGCTTGGTGACGAAGCGGGCGAGCTTGATGGAGCCCTCGACCGCCTCGGTCCCGGAGTTGCCGAGGAAAACCCGGCACTTCTCCTTCATGGGCGCGATTCGGGCCAGCTCGGCGCACATTTCGGCGTAGATCGGGAGGTAGAAGTCGGCGCTGTAGTGGATCAGCTTGCCCGCCTGATCCTGAATGCGGCGCACGACATCCGGGTGACAGTGGCCGGTCGAGGTAACCGCGATGCCGGCGTTGAAGTCGAGGAAAAGGTTGCCGTCGATGTCCTCGATCGTGCAGCCCTCGCCCCGAACCGGCACAACCGGGTAGGCCCGTGGCACGCTCGGAGAAGTCCACTGGCTGTCGAATTCGAGATGGGCGCGAGCCTTGGGGCCGGGCAGCTCGGTCACGATGTGAGGAACGGCGGGAGCCTGGGCGAGCTTACCGGGAGCCTGGACCACGATGCACCTCGACTGGGCCTGGCGCCGCGGCGGGGACGGTCGCAGCGGCCACACGACGGATACGGATTATGCAGCTTGGATACTCCGGTCAGTATATCCGAGCGGCCAAAGAGAAGGGTCGGAAGGCCGGCGCTGCCACCGAATCGATTGCCTGACCCCACCGACCCAGTCTCGAAGGAAGACGCGCTGCGTCTCAGCTACTTCGCGTGCTCGACTTCGTGCGCCGCGTCCGCCTCGGCCTTCGTCTTGTGGATCGTTCCGGGCGCGTGCTCGGGCGGCGCGTAGATGGTGTAAAGCCGGAGATCGGTTGTGCCGGTGTTCACGAAATTGTGGCGGGTCCCGGCCGGCACCTGAACAAGTCGATCGACGCTGACGACGCTCTTCTCGCCGTTGAGGATGGCCTGTCCTTCGCCCTGAACGAAGACCAGCACCTGGTCTATTCCGGGGTGAACCTCGGCGCCTATCTCACCGCCCGGCGGGATGCTCATAACGACGACCTGGCTGTGCGGCCCGGTCGCCAGAACCTCTCGGAAGTACGAATTGGACTTCGCCCTCTTGACGATGTCCTCGTTGAAAGCCATGTCCTTACCTCCTGAGCGATCACTCGATCTCGCGCCAGCCGGCGACTCGGCCGATCACAACTGCCGGACGTCGGCCAGGACCTCGTCTAGTCGACGAGGGTTTGCGACTGTTCGCGCATGAACTGCTGGACGTAGTACTTGCCGCCCGAGGCCTTGCCCGTGCTACCCGATGCCTTCCAACCACCGAACGGCTGGATGCCCGGCCACGCTCCGGTGGTGGCCCCTGCGCGCCGGTTGATGTAGATGACGCCGGCCTCGACCACCTCCTTGAAGCGCTCGATCTCCGCCCGATCCTCGCTGAAGAAGCCGGCAGTCAGGCCGTAGATCGTGTCGTTGGCACGCTCGAACGCCTCGTCCAGCGATGCCACCGACGCGACCGCGACGATCGGCACGAATAGCTCTTCGCGCCAGATGCGGTGATCGACCGGCAGGTCGGCCACGATCGTGGGGGCAACATACAGGTCAGTGCCATGACCGGTCAGCATCTCGCCACCAATCAGGATTCGACCATCGCGCTTCGCCGCCGCGACCGTCGTCTCGTACTTGGCCCTCGCGTCGGCGTTGACCAGCGGCCCAAGCCAGATCTTGCGGTCGGTCGGGTCACCGATGGAGATGGCCTTCGTCTTGGCCACGAGTACCTCGAGGAATGCCTCGTAAACGGGCGCCTGGACGTAGACGCGACTACAGGCCGAGCACTTCTGGCCACCGAAGCCGAAGGCCGACCGCATGACGCCCTCGGCCGCCTCTTCGAGGTCCGCCTGAGCGCTGACGACGGCGGGATTCTTGCCGCCCATCTCCACGATGACGGGCTTCGGAAACAACTTGCTGAACGTCTTGAATACGCCGTTGTAGCCGATTTCATACGAGCCGGTGAAGAGCAGGCCGTCGACCCCCTCGTTCTCCTGCAATTCCGCGCCGACGGTGGCTCCCGGGCCGCTGATCATGTTGAAAACGCCGCGCGGCAGTCCCGCCAGATCCGCGATCTCGGCGAGTTTGACGCCGCACAGCGGAGCGTCGGACGACGGCTTGTACACAACCGTGTTGCCGGCCACGAGGGCGCCGCCCGACGGACCGCCCGACAGGGCCATCGGGAAGTTGAACGGGCTGATGACGGCCCAGACGCCGTGGGGCTTGAGGACCGATCGAGTGTGGACGGTGGGATCGCCCAGGTTGCCCATCGGATGGTCGAAGCCGTCGTTGGCCTGAAGCTGGTCGCAGTAATAGCGGATGAGGTCGGCCGTCTCCTCGACATCACCGAGCGACTCGAGGCGAGCCTTGCCGACCTCGATGGCCATCAGCGCAGCCAACTCCATCTGGCGCTCGCTGATCAAGTCCGCCATTCGGCGCATGACGGCGATCCGCTCGAGCCATGACGTTCCGGCCCAACCCGGGGCGGCGGCGCGGGCAGCGGCGATGGCGTCTCGAACGTCCGCACGCGTTCCCTTCGCGAAGTGGCCTACGAGCGAGCCGTCGATCGGCGAGCGCTTCTCGAAGGTGTCCTTGGCGGGGCGCCATTGGCCATTAATGAAGAGGCCGTGCGTGGCGCCGAGCTCGCCTCTGGCGATGGCCAGGCCGGCGTCGTACGAGGCGTGAAGCTGCTCGTTGTCGTTCCGAAGCGTGGCGTATGTGATCTTGAGCCGGGGCTCAGACGTCGCAGTCATCCGAACGCCCTCCTGGTGCGAGGCATCTGGGCTGCGCCGCCTCGAACCGCGCTCGCAGCAGGGCGCAACGAACCTGGCGCCAGTGTACGCCGGGCGGCCATTTCCGCCTGCGGCGAAGGTCGGGAACAGTCGCGACCGAGATGGCCCCATGGCGCCAGTGGCGGTCGGCCTCTGTCAGCCCGCCGAGAGCCGCCCGCCCGATAAGCGCCTCAGCCGACCAGGGCGTCCACGACCTCCAAGAGGGATGGCGCCACCGCATCCGGCGCGCGCCCGCCCCGCTCTCCGGAGACGCGCGCCAGCTCAGCATCGCCGTGCTTGCCGGACCGCACGAATACGCCACGCAGACCCGCCCGCTGGGCGCCGCGCCCGTCGTTCCAGGACGTTGGCGGGCCCGCCCCGCCCTTGACCTCACGAATACTCACCACATGACTCGTATCTAGCCGGGGCACGGAATCTCGGTGTCCGCGTCGGAGTCTTCCGTAGGAGCCACGCTCAGGTGGGCGGTGGCAAGCCACCATTTCGGGCCTTGACCCGTCCAAATACGGACCCGGACTTGGATAGTGGTCATGCGATGGCTAGGCGAGAGGTTCGCGGCCGCCAGGCCC
>JANYJI010000188.1 GCA_025358525.1 Chloroflexota bacterium
CCACGAGGTCTGCCGGAGTCGGCCCGCCGCCGAGGAGCAGGGCGCGGAATCCCGACGGCGGAATTGCGCCGGGAGTCGAGTCGAGGAGTCGGGCGAGTTGGACGGCCACTAGCGAGGCGTGGCTAACTGGCGGAGCGCCCAGAGCCGCCAGCAGCGAAGTCGGGTCGTTGTCATGCGGCACGACCACCGGCACTCCGGCGAGGCAGGCCCGCCAGACGATGCCCAGTCCGCCAACGTGGGCCAAGGAGAGTGATGCCAGCCAGCCCGTGGCGGGCGGCAGAAAGCCATTCCAGGCCGCGGCGCTGGCGGCCATCTGGCCATGGCTCAGGACGGCGCCCTTTGAACGGCCGGTCGTGCCGGAGGTGGCAACGATGACCGCCGGCGCACCCGGCGGCACTTCCGGCAGCGGCGAGGTCGCAACAGTCGGCGTATGGACAAGCCCCTCGAGCGACAGGACGTTGAGGCCCAGCTCGGAGGCCCTGGCCATCAAATCGTAAGAGGCCACCACGCGAGTCACATCGGCCTCTGCCACGACCGCAGTCAACTCGGCTATGGCGAGCCGGTCGTTGAGCGGGACGACGACGACTGCGGCTCGCGCGGCGCCGTGGAGGAGGGCGATGGCCTCGGCGCTGGAGGGGGCGAGGAGCGCAACACGCTCCCCGGCGGAGACGCCTGCCGCGCCGAAGCCGTGCGCGACTGCGTTGGCACGGGCATCGAGCTCGGACCAGGTCCATTGGAGGGGTCCGTCGATGATCGCCAGGGACTCGCCGCGGTCAGCCGCGTTACGGCGGCCGGTCGCCGGCAGAGGCTGGGCGACCATAGGGCCACCGCCCACGTCGGGGTTCACCCTGCTCCCTCGACAGTCTCGACAGTGAACCGTTCGAGGGCCTCTGCGTCCACGCTCAAACGCCTCGGCACCGCCAGCCGGCCGTTCGCCATCGGCATCGGCGTGACCAGCAGATCGTGGACCAGGACGCCGGCCGTGGCCAGGCCGTGGGCCCGCTTGCGGCCGACGATGGGCAGCGCGGCGGCGGCGCGAAGAGCGGCGGCGGTCCCGATGCCAGTCTCGAAGAAAGTGCTGAGCACGACCGGTACGCCGGCCAACAGCGCTTGCTCGGCAATGGCGCGAACGACACCGGGTCCTCCAACCCTGGCCGGTTTGACCACGAGGACGTCCGCCGCCCCGGCGGTCAGGATCTCCATTGCGGTCTTCTCCGAGTCGACCGACTCGTCGAGTGCGACGGGCACGGGACAGGCCCTCCGAAGAGCCGCATGGCCGTCCAAATCGCGGGCCGGTAGAGGCTGTTCGACGTATTCGATGTCGAAAGCGGCAAGAGCGTTGAGACGCTCAACTGCCGTCGACAGGTCCCAGCTCTCGTTGGCGTCGAGTCGGATGCGGACCGCGGGCCCGACGGCGGCCCGAATCGCTCCTACGCGAGCCAGGAGCGGGGCGCCGCTTGCCTCGGACCCGACCTTCAGCTTGAGGCAGGAGAACCCGTCCCGGACCGCAGTCATCACAGCCACGAGCGCCTCGCTCGGCCGGGTCATGTCGATTGTCGCGTTTACGGCGACGGACCGACTGAGCCGGCCCCCTTCTTCGGCCGTGTCTGCGGCAGTGGCCGAGGCGAGCATTCGGAGTGACCCAAGGGCCTCGTCGATCCCAGCCCAAAGTGCGCGGCCCGACACCGCCCATACAGCCAGGTCGCTTGGGTCGGGCAGGTTGCCCTGGGCCAGCCCTGTTACCGAAACCCGGATGGCCTCGGCCAGGAGCGCCTCGTCGGCGTGCGTCGCCATCGGGTCCAGAGCGATCTCACCGTAACCCTCGAGACCGTCGAGGTCGCGAAGCCGCAGTATCCATGAGCTGCGGTGCGTGATTATGCCTCTGGCAGTCACGAACGGCCGATTGAATGGCACGCGTACATGGAGCGCTTCGACTCGATCGAGCCTGGGCAGCGCCAGGCCCATCACTGCCATCGCCCCGCCGCCATGCCCGCGGCAAAGAGCAGCGCGAACACGAGCGTCAGCCTGGCCGTCCCGCCCAGGACCTGATTCAGGCGCCGGGGATCGCCCTCGGCCCTGACGATTCGCCA
>JANYJI010000233.1 GCA_025358525.1 Chloroflexota bacterium
AGCTTGCGAGGTGAAACACACCATGCCGGCCGAGACTGCCGCCGTCGCGCACCCTCAACTCGGAATCCCCATGTTTGCCCTCGCCCGCGCTTCCCGCGATGATCGGCGGCACACGCCATCGGCAGGGGCGAGCCGATTGCCTACCGCAAGTCCCTTCTCGCCACGGCCTGGCACGGTTACTAGCTTATGTCCGAAGACCACATCAACGGCCTCGTTGAGCGCGCGAAGAGCGGCGATGGTTCCGCATTCGCCGCGCTTTACGACGTCTACGGCTCGAGGGTCCACAGCTTCTTTCGTTACCGAGTGTCGAAGGCAGAAGCAGCCGAGGACCTCACTCAGCTGGTGTTCCTCAAGATGATCGAGCAGCTGCCCAGGTACGAGTCCCGCGGGGTTCCGTTCGCGGCCTGGGTCTTCCGAATCGCCCGGAACGCCTGGATCGACCAGAACAGGACGACTCATGAGTCGGTGGGGCTTGAGTCGCTGGCCGAAAGTCCGGCCGAGGGCGACGGTCCGGAAGCCATTGCCGCGGCCGCGCTCGACTCCGACCAGCTCAGGAGGGCTATCGTCGATTTGCCGCGCGACCAGCGGGAAGTCATCGAATGCCGGTTCTTCGGCTGCCTCAGCCCTGCCGAAACAGCGGCCCAGATGGGCCGCAGCGTGGGTTCCGTGCGAGTCCTGCAGCACCGGGCACTGGCTGCCCTGAGGAAGCTTCTTCCGGCAGAGGAACCTGGTTCCGGCACGCCGTCGGAGGTAGCCGCGAAATGAGACTGCCGCTCCCCTTGCTACGACCCTCGGCCGCCCCTTCCGCGGAATGGAATGACGGCGACGACGCCGACATGGCCCTGTTCCTGGACGCGTACGCCGCCGACTTGAGGCCGGACGACGCGACGCTCGCGCGTATCGGGGCATCGGTACGGGCCGCGTTCGTCGAGTCGCAGATCGCGCGGAGCCATGCTTCGGCCGCCCCCGCTACGGGCGCCCGCAAGATGTCCTGGGGCCGGCACCGCGTGCTGGCGGCCGTCGGCGCAGTCGCGATCCTGACCGTCTCGTCGGTCGGCCTGGCGGCGGCGCAGAGCGGCCCCGGCCAGCCCTTCTATAGGCTGAGGCTCGTCATCGAAACGGTAAACCAGCCCCCGGTCGGCTCGCTGAACCGCATGAACACGGATCTGGACCGGGCCGACGCTCGCCTGAACGAGATCGCGGGCGGGGCCGTGGACTCGGATTGGGCCACGGCAGCGGATGCCGTCGGCGCCTACCGGGATGTCATATCGGCCATCCTTTTGCCAGCGGACGCAGGGCCTCGGGGCCGGTCTCTGCAGCGGCTCGGTGCCCAGCTGGCCCGACTCGAACAGCTGCGCACGACCTCGAAGGAGCCCGAAACGGCCGCGCTCGATGGGGCGATCGAGACTCTGCACGGCATCCTCGGGCTGCCCGTGCCAACACCCCCGGTTGGGCCCGCAGCCAGCCCTCGCCCTTCGGACCACGATATTTCCGGCCCTCACGAATCAAGCAATCCGAGCCCCGGCGGCAGCGACTCGAGCGCCCGCGGCGGAGACTCTGGTGGTGGTGGGTCCGACCACGGCAGCTCCGGGACACCGGGGCCAACGAGCAGCCACGGCGGTGCCGGCGACAATGGCAGTGGGCCGGGAATCGGCGGCAGCGACGACTCGGGCGGCGACAAGCCCAGCCCAACGCCCAATTCGACCGACCACGACGGCCACCTACCAGGGGCAACGGAGTTGCCGGCCGGCGGCCACTGAGAGTCGGAGCCCGACGGGTAATCCTCGGCGATGGCCCTATCTCGGCAGAAGCTCCTCCATGGCCAGGACGCGAACGCCCGCTGCGCTCAGGGCCGCCAGCGCCACATCGGGGCTTTCGAAGCGGAAGATGATCGCCGCCTTGCCGCCGCTCGAAGCCGCTCCGAAGTCGTACATGTACTCGACCCCCAGACCCGCGTCCTCAATGGCGGCCAGCGCTCGCGCTAGACCTCCCGGCTTGTTATCGACCTCGACGGGCACGACCTCGGTCATCCGGACGACCATTCCGGCCTCCTCGAGGACCTTCTTGGCCGCCTCTGGATCGCGAACGATGAAGCGCAGGATGCCGAAGTTGGATGTGTCCGCCAGGGACATCGTCAGAAGGTCGATCCCGGCTGCGGCCAACGTTTCGCACGGTTCGCGAAGCTGACCGGGCCTGTTCTCCAGGAAGAGCGAGAGCTGCTGGAGTTTCATCGATGTCCTCCATTGGCGACGCGCAGCCGCCGCATGTCTGCTAGACGTTGCGGAGATCCGTGACTCGCTTGGCCTTGCCCTCGCTACGAGCGAGCGAGCGCGGGCCCACCAAAGTGATCTTTACGCGGATACCCAAGATGTTCTCGATCGAAGCCTCGAGCTGGTGCTGGAGAGCCTCTAGCTTCCGGATTTCGTCCGAGAAGGCCTCCGGCGTGACTTCCACCTTGACCTCCAACTGATCCAGGCCCTTGTCGCGCGTGAGGACGATCTGATAGTGGGGCAGCGTGCCCTCAACTCGCAGCAACGCGGTCTCTACCTGGGACGGGAAGACGTTCACGCCGCGGATGATGAACATGTCGTCCGAACGCCGGCCGATGCGGAGGATGCGGCGCAGCGTCCTGCCGCAGGCACACTGCTCCGACACCAAGGTCGTCACGTCGCGGGTCCGGTATCGAATCATCGGCATCGCCTGCTTCGACAGCGTCGTCAGGACCAGCTCTCCCTCGCTGCCGTCGGGCAGGACCGCGCCTGTTTCGGGGTCGATGATCTCCGGATAGAAGTGGTCCTCAAAGATGTGGAGACCGCGCTGCTCGAAGCATTCGACGCCGACGCCGGGCCCGATGATCTCCGACAGCCCGTAGATGTCGTAAGCCCGGATGCCGCTATCTTCCTGGATCCGCTCCCGCATGGAGTCGCTCCAAGGTTCGGCCCCGAAGACACCGACTCTCAGTTTGGAGAAGTCGATCTTCATCTCCTTGGCCGACTCGATCAGGTGCAGGAAATAGCTCGGCGTGCAGCAAATCGCGGTCACGCCGAAATCCTGCATGACCATGAGCTGGCGCTCGGTGTTGCCGCCGCTGATCGGGATGACGGTGGCGCCGAGGGCCTCGGCCCCGTAGTGCGCGCCCAGGCCGCCCGTGAACAGGCCGTAACCGTAGGCGTTCTGGATTACGTCGCCGCGATGCAAACCGCAGGCCACGAAGGTCCTGACCATGACCTCGGACCAGACGTCCAGATCGGCCTGGGTGTAGGCCACGACGATGGGCTTGCCGGTGGTGCCGGACGAGGCGTGGAGCCGGACGATCTCCTCCATTGGGCTGGCGAAGAGCCCGAACGGATACGTGTCACGCAGGTCCGACTTGACGGTGAAAGGCAACTTGCCGATGTCCGCCAGCGAGGCGATTGAGGCTGGAGCGAGGCCGCGCTCGTCCATCCGACCACGAAAAAGGGCCTGGCGATCGTAGGCGCGCGAGACGACAGACTGGAGCCGTTGGAGTTGGATTCCCGCCAGCTGTGCGCGCGGAAGATAGTCCGGCGCGCTGATCGGGTGGAATCCGCCGGGCGGGTCATTCCAAGTGCTCACTGGGGCCTCCTGTAGCGGGCTCAGCCTCGCGGCGCGGCAGGCCAAAAACGACAACCTCTGCCTAGCGGATTGTGCCCTGCTCGGCGGCCACATTTCGGCCCAGTTGGAACGCTGCCCCGTTCACGGCGTGAAGCTTCTCGGGCAGCGCCGCTTCCATCGCAGCCACCAAAGCCTCGACCGGCAGATCCAGGTAGTGGCTGAGTGCGCCGAGCAGCGCCACGTTGAGACTGCGCTTGTTGGGCAGCCGGCCTTCCGGGATGAGATCCGGGGCAAGGAGGATGCCGCCGGGTCTAAGCATGGCCCGGGCCACCTCCACCTCGGAAGGCGCGAGAACGACCAGGAAGTCGGCCTCGCCCCGGGGAACCATCGGCGAGAGGACTTTCGTTCCGAACCGAACGTCGGAGGTGACTGAGCCGCCGCGCTGGCTCATGCCGTGGATCTCGGCCTTCTTGACGTCCAGCCCGGCCCGGAGAGCGGCGTCAGCCAGGATGTCCGAGGCCTTGATCACGCCCTGTCCGCCCAGCCCGGCGAGGACGACGTTGACGACCGCGGTCACGGCTCCTCCACCGCGCTGCAGGCCTGGGCTGGCGCGGCGCGGATATCGTCGGCTTGCTGCTCCCATTTGCGGATGTCGGCCGCGGCCAGGATGCACGGCCGGCGGGCGACTATGACTGAAATTTCGGGCGCAGCCAGGCGCTCGAGTAGCAGCCGCTCGAATCGCTCCGGCTCGGC
This sequence comes from Chloroflexota bacterium, assembly GCA_025358525.1. Taxonomy (GTDB): domain Bacteria; phylum Chloroflexota; class Limnocylindria; order Limnocylindrales; family CSP1-4; genus Fen-1039. Next base: position 4,327 of record JANYJI010000233.1, read on the forward strand.
GTAGGCGTCGATGACGGTCACGCTGGGAATGCCGATGGCCGCCGCGAGGCCTTCGATCGAGAGCCTATTTGTGGGGGTGTGATCGAGGCTGCGACCGGTCCCCGGGTGCTCCTGCTGTCCCGTCATGGCCGTGGTGCCGTTGTCCAGCACGATAACGACGTGGCCGGTTGGCGGCGGGTTGTAGGCCATCTCGACCAGGCCGGTGATGCCGGAGTGGACGAACGTGGAGTCGCCGATAATCGAGACCACGCGCCGCGCCTCCTCGTCCGGCAGGACGTGGCGCAGGCC
>JANYJI010000029.1 GCA_025358525.1 Chloroflexota bacterium
GGCCCGAACCCCGGCTCCGCTTCGAAGAACTTTTGCAGACCCAAGACCAGCTCGTCGTAGGCAGTCTTCTCGACCAGGTCGGCATCGTCGAATAACTCGTCGAACGTCGCGAAGGCAGGGTTGACGTTGGCCAGCCAGAGCATCAGCAGCTCTTCGAGGGCGATCTCGCGGTTGGCGATGCCCTCGGATTCTCCGGCCAGGTACTCACTGGGGTCCTGTCCGTCACGGAAAACGGCGAGCGGTGGGAATTGCTCCACGAAACGGGCCAGAGCGTGGTCGAGGACCTCGACGTTGAGGCTGGCCGTGAGAGCAGTGACGGCGTCGGTCATGACCCTCGGGTTCACGGTCCGGCGGTAGATCTCGACGGCGTGGTGGAGAACCTCGTCGATCAGCCCCATCGCGTTCAGCTCGGCAGCGTGGACCACGCGATCGGGGTAGCGCGCCCGGTCGGCCAGATCGTTCATGCGCTTGGCAAAGAGGCGCACGGCCGGGAAGTCGGGAATGATGACGTTGCCGCTGGTCTGGAAGAGCGCCCGGTCGAACGCGTAGCGGACACGGGCCGTGTTCGAGATGTGGAACTCGAATGCCAAGGGTTCGCTCCGAACCTGTCAGCGGAGGCGGCGACCCACAACCCTGGGCCACTGGTCGGTCCGCGCGAGTCTACCAGGCAGCAGTAACTCCGATCGCGCAGGTAGTTGCTAGCCCTGCCTTGGGACTGGCTGGTCGGCTGCCGTGAGTGCCTCGGCGTAGATGCCGGCACCGTCGATGCGGCGCGATGGCGAAGTGAAGAGCGAGAGGTCATCCACCAGGCGGCCTTCGAGTTGGGTCCCGGCGGCGGCGTCGATAGCGCGAACAGCCCTGGCCGCGCACAGCAGTATGTGTTTGGTCTCCGGCCGGATCGGGTCGTCCCAGAACCAGCCGTCGCTGGCGAACATTGCCAGACGCCAGCGCTCGGCCTCGAGCAGCGTGAGTAAGTTGGCGCGCTGATCGTCGGTGCCGATCGGAAGGCGGCGACGGGCGAAGCCTTCGGCGGTCTCCGCACCGAAGATCACGTCCACGTATTCGTCCCGGGCCTGCCAGAACGCGGCGGGGTCCATGAAGTCTCCGGCGAGACCGGCCGCGACGGTGTCGATGGCCGAGGCCAGGCGCTCGAGAGCCACGCGCAGCGGCCCCTTCCAGCGGCCGTCGGAGGCGTCGGGGCATTCGGCGTACCAGCGCAGAACGCCATGGTGGCAGCTCCAGGAGGTGCGCTCCGCGATTTGAACGGCCGGAAAAACGCTGGCGGGAGTGTCGCCCACGACCTTGCCGACGGTGGTGATGTCGAAGCCTCGATCGGGCGTGCTGGGGCCCGGGTTGACGAGGTGGGCGAGGAACAGGTCGCGGAACTTCTGGTGGTGCCCGTACAGCTCGCCGTCCGTGGCGATCACCGCCAGGCGAGGAGTCCCGTCGGGGAAGCCCGAGCCGGCCAGCCTGGGCAGGACGCGCTCCCGGGCAAAAGCATCGGCGTTCATCGTCGCGTCAGACTCGAACGAGGCCGCGGCGGAGAGGACGGCATCGTAGAAGACCACCACGATCGCTTTGCCGTTGCCGAGCTCGACCCGGTACGGTCGGTGGGTATCCAGGCGCGAGTCGGCGGCCTGCCATGGCGCGAGGATGGTGTAACCGACGCGCTCCTCGGTTAGGATGCGGAGCGTGGGCAGATCCACGGCCGTTTCCGGCAGCCAGATGCCGGTCGGGCGTCGGCCGAAGCGCAGCTCGAAGTCGCGCAATCCCCAGCGGATCTCGGTCCGGCGGTCGGCGAACGACGCCAGCGGCAGGATGGCGTGGTGGTAGGACTGGGCCATCGCGTTGCCCCGGTCGGATTCGCTGATCTCGGGCGACAGGTCAGACGCCACGAAGCGTTCGTGGGTCGCGGCGTCGTGAGTCGCCAGCCAGCTGGCCAGCGTGGGCCCCAGGTCGTACGAGACGTGGCGAAGGTTGCCGCGCTCGGAATTGGGCTTGTAGCACTCGGCGTTGATCCGCGCGTTCCAGTCGCGGTACGGTGCGGCGCCCGGCTGCGGCGGGATCTCCCCACTGAAAGGGTCGCGGCGCTCAGGCTGATAGAAGTGGCCGTGCACGGCCAGTTTGGGTCGACTCACTGGGCTGATGGTACCGGAGTGGCGGCGGCGGGAGTGGCGCGGGAGTGGTGGCGTGGCCGGCGGCGTGGCCGCAGGGGCGGCGGCATGGCGCGTCGTTCGGCCGGCGGCGTTGCCGGCGCGGGCGGGGCGCGGGAGTGGGGGCGGGGCGGCCGGCGGCGTGGCCGCAGGGGCGGGGCGGCCGGCGCGGGCGGTGGCGTGGCCGGCGGCCACGAGGCGGGAGTGGGGGCGGCGCGGGGCGATGTTGCGTATGTCCGGCGTAGCCGGACAGGTTTCGGGCATTTCGCACGATCGGGGCGGTCGGAGGGCGATCCAGCCCCGAAACTGGCGCCCGCACGTCGATTCGACGGCAGTAACAGGCGTCAAATGGGTTCTCGACGCCCGAACGAGTCGCTCAAGCAAGTGAATCCCGCTTGCGAGCCGATTCGTGTCCGCTGTGGCCGGACAACTGCGACTTCCGACTCGGCGCGTCATCCGCAGGGTCGCCCGGGACAACCTTATCCTGACCGCCCGCTACTGCGCTTCGGCTGCGGAGTGGTCGACGGTCTGCGAGACGGCGAAGCTGACGGTGAACGTCCGAGCCTCGCCCGGAGCGAGTGCGACGGGCCAACGGAAGAGGAGGGAGCTGCCCTGGTAGACGCGCTCGAAGCCACCTTCGGAGTTGGAGACGGTCTCGACGGGGTACCAGGTCAGGCGGGCGGGCGGCACGCAAGAGGCATCGATTCGGACGCCCTCGAAGTCGTTGCCGAAGGCCAGGGTCGTGGCCCAGGCGACCTGACCCGCGAAGTCGTGCGGCGAACGCTCCGCGGACTCGGTCTCGTAGTAGGCCGCCGGGTTGTGGCCGCCGCCGATCAGGTTGACGTTCCATTCGACCGCCAGCTCGAACGACAGCGCCAACTCGCTCGAGTTCTCGACCGAAACCTCAAGCTCGAGGCTTGGATCAGATCGGCTGCCGCCAAACGAAAACGTCTTGGTTACGACCAGCGGACGGTCGGTGCCGTCAAGGTCGAAGTTGCCGAGACGGCGCAGGACCAGCCGGTCGTCAGCAATGGTGATGGGCTCGAAGGCGCCTTCGACGAAGTCACCGAGCTCTTCGTAGGTCACGTTGACGAGGGCGCGCATGTCCGTGGAACAGTCGGCGGGCAGCAGGTGGACCAGCCCGCTTCGACGCTCATGGCGGTCGTAGCGAATGAAGCTCGCCAGACCCGGCTCCTTGGTGGCGAATACATCGTGGATGGTCTTGGGAGCCTCGTCGAGAGCGACCGTCCCGGGGTCCGGCGCAATTACGTCGCCGACCGCTTGCTCTGCCGCGGCCTCGTCGTGTGCCACCAGCCGGGCGTGGTAGGCCTCAGGCCGGCGCCGCAAGACGGAAGCCAACGCCACGCGACTGGCTCGCAGATCCCACGACGATATGCCCGCACCCTCGGCCGGGTCCACCACCACGGTTTGTCCGGGCAATGTGAATAGGACCTCGTCGAGCGAGTCCAGGTCCGTGTCGGCCAGCCGGGCGCCATACGGCGAAGCATCGTCGCCAGCGCTGCCTGCAGCTCGGTCGGCCGCCTGGGCCTGATCGGCCAGGCCCTCGCCAGCCGAAGCGGCGGCCATATCCGCCAGGTCTTCGGCCGCGATCAGATGCGACAGCGTGGCCATGCGCATGTGGACGATGTAGATGCCGCCGAAGAGGCCGTGCCAGTAGCAGTCGTTCGACTGGCCCTGGTAGAGGTGGTCGAGCGCGCGCGCCCGCAGTGCGGCCCGGCGGGCGGTCCCGGCGGCCCCGGCTTTCGGAGCCCGGTCGGCCGCCGCATCCGCGTCGCCCGTACCGATGGTTCCGGCCACGCCTCGCGACCCCATCGCATCCACCTTCTCAGACGCCCGCAGCATTTGTTTGTGGATGTCGTTGATCTCGCGGTAGCGGGCCATGTAGTTGCGCCAGAATCCGCCGCGCAGGAACCGCGCGTCGGGCAACCCGCGCTCGCGGGCGCGCTCGAGCAGCCCCATGAAGACAGGCGTCTCGTCCGGCGGGAGGACCCACTCGGTCATCTCCACGTACGAAGCGGTCGGGAAGTAGACGCGGGTCGTCGGCGGATGCCCCACCAGCCACTCGGACGGCGTCACCGTGGAGAGCCAGCGGGCCTCCCGCTCTATAGCCTCGAACAGCCGATCGACCCAGTGCTCTTTGCTCCAGCAATATTCGAAGGTGCCCGGCCAGGCGCCCAACTTCTCGCCGTCGTCGCCCATCATGCCCACGAACCGGCCGTCCGGCGTCGTGCGCTCGCGCAGGTAGGAGATGACATCGTCGACCGGCTTGAACGGGATGCGATAGCGCAGGCCCTGCTCCGTCCCGAAAACGGTGAGCCGGCGGCCGCGGTCGTCGGTCGTCAACGGCGCCCACATGTCGTCCTCTTTGATCGAGGCGGCGCGCAGATGGTTGTCATCGAGGACCGTCCAGCTGTAGCCGGCCGCTGCGAGGTCGTAGGCCAGTGACGGCTCCCAGACGCGTTCAGCCAGCCAGGCCCCGTCGGGCCGTCGCCCAAACATAGCCTCCAGCTCGTCGCGCATCCTGACAAGCTGGCCGTGGCGGTCGCGATCGGGGAGGGTCACGAGGATCGGCTCGTAGAATCCGCCGCCGACGATCTCGACCTGGCCGCGCTCCACCAACGCGCGGATCTGGGCGATCGCCTCCGGGCGATTGGCGGCCATCCACTGCAGTAGTGGACCCGTGTAGTGCAGACCGAGCCGGATCCCCGGATGACGCTCCAGGGCGCATAGCATCGGCGAGTAGGCGTGTTCGTAGACGTCTTCTATGACCCAGCCGAAGTTGCCGACAGGCTGATGGTTGTGGAGGACGAGTGCGAGCGAAACGCGGCCGCCCAAACTCAACTCAGCCCGCTTCGGTGGCCGTCCGACGGCCAGCCGGCTTCTTTGCCTCAAGGCCTGCCGCTGGCATGTACATCCGCTCGACGTATTCGTGGAGCATCCGGGTCGTGGAGAACTTCCAGATCGTGCTTGCGATCGAGCGCCGCATCTCGGCTGTCCAGCCCTCGGGCACCTCGTCCTTGTTGCGGGTGTAGTACAGCGGCACGACTTCTTGCTCGAGGATCCGGTAGAGGTCCTGCGCGTCGGCGTAGTCCTGTGCGCCTTCGTCGGGATTGTTGTCGCGGCCCCCGATTGCCCAACCGTTGTCGCCTACCCAGCCCTCATCCCACCAACCGTCGAGGACGGAAAGGTTCGCTACGCCGTTGCACGCGGCCTTCATGCCGCTCGTGCCGGAGGCCTCGAGCGGGCGGCGCGGGTTGTTCAGCCAGACGTCGACACCCTGAACCATGAAGCGGGCGACGCGCATGTCGTAGTCCTCGAGAATAAAGACTCGACCGCGCAGCTGCGGCGAGCGCGACCGGGCGAAAATCTCTTGGATGACGCCCTGCCCGGGCCGGTCGGCGGGGTGGGCCTTGCCGGCGAAGATGATCTGAAGTGGCCGATCCTTGTTCCAGAGCAGCCGCGCCAGTCGATCTATATCGGAGAAGATGAGGCTGGCCCGCTTGTAGGTCGCAAAGCGGCGGGCAAAGCCGATCGTCAACGTGCCGACGTCCAAGGCGTCCTCAAGTTCCTCGAGAGTGCCGGGCGCCTCACCGTGGCGAGCGAACTGATGGCGTAGCCGGTTGCGGGCAAAGATCATCAGCTCGAGCTTCTGGCGCTGGTGCGCCTCCCACAGATCCATATCCGGAATCTGGTCCGTGCGCTCCCAGAAACTGTCGATGCCACCGTGTGCGTCGATGTTGTCCAGCTCGGCGCCGAGGTGGCGCGAGAAGAGGTGGCGCATTGGGTGCCCGACCCATGTCGGCATGTGCACGCCGTTGGTAACGGCCAGGATCTGCTTGTTGCCCAGACCCTGCCAGGTGTCGTTGGCCGTGACGCTGTGCAGCTTGCTGACCGCATTCGCAGCGTTGGAGAGGCGCAGCGAGAGGGCCGTCATATCCAGCTGATGAGCATCGCCGTCGATGCCGCGGGCCAGCTCCAGGATCCGGTCGATTGGTACGCCGCCCGTGCCCTTGCGGCTGTCGCCGTCGTAGAGTGGGCCGGCCACCCGCCGCACCAACTCCGCGTCGAAGCGCTCGTTGCCTGCGGAAACGGGAGTATGGATCGTGAAGACGCTGGTGGAGCGGACACGCTCGAGCGCATCCTCTAGGGCCACTCCCTGGGCTACGAGGGCCCGGGTGCGCTCCACGAGCTGGAATGCGGAGTGGCCTTCGTTGAGGTGCCAGACGGCAGGCTTGATCCCAAGGGCCTTGAGGGCCCGAACGCCGCCAGTGCCGAGGACCAGCTCCTGGTGAAGCCGCATCTCGCGGCCGCGGACATACAGGATGTGCGTGACCGGTCTGTCGGACTCGGCGTTGTCGGGGATGTCCGTGTCGAGGAGAAGCACCGGCACCCGGCCAACCTGAGCCAGCCAGACGGCGGCGTAGAGGTCACGATCGGGTAGCTCGACCGATATGGTCAGCGGCTCGCCGTCCTGGCCCAGGACGCGTAGGATCGGCAGCTTCGCCAGATCGAAGTCGGGGTAGGCGTGTTCCTGATGGCCGTCGGCATCGATCGTCTGGCGGAAGTAGCCGTGCTTGTACAGCAGCCCCACGCCGACGAAGGGCATGGCCATGTCGCTGGCCGTCTTGATGTGGTCGCCCGCAAGGACTCCCAGGCCGCCGGAGTAGATGCCGAGGCTCTCGTGGAAGCCATATTCGGCGCAGAAGTAGCCGATGGGGCCGGCGAGAGAGGCACCGTACTCGCGGTTGAACCAATGCTCTTGTCCGCCCGCCATGTAGTGGTCGAACTCCGCCAAGACCTGGGTGTACTCGGCCTTGAAGGCGGGATCGTCGAGCAGTTCGGACCAGGCGATCGGCTGGGAAAGGACCTCGACCGGGTTGCGGTAGCGCGACCATGAAAGGCCGTCTATGCGGCTGAAGAGGGCTCGCGCTCGCGGGTTCCAGCTCCACCACATGTTGTACGAGAGACGCCGAAAACCATCGAGCGCCGGGGGCAGCCTGAATGAGGCGCCCGGAAGAGTTGGAACGTGCACGGCGTGGTCCATTTGTCGAGCATCATATCCGGACGGCGGTTTGGCATTGGCTTGGCCCAGGCGAGCGGGAGCGCGGCGCACGGGCAGCCTCCAATGAATTGCCTGGCGGCAACGGCCCGAACCCGGGCGGTGTCGCTGCCGTGTTCGGGCCGCATTGACTACCATGACGTCGAATTCGTCGAGACTGGCGAATCCCTCGGGAGCCACAAATGCGGGTTGTCTGCATCACTGCCGAATGCGAGCCGTGGGCCAAGACGGGGGGCCTCGGTGACGTCGTCGATGCCCTGGCCCGCGTTCTCGGCGCGACCGAAGGGTTGGTATCGGGCGGCCGCGAGGAAACGGCCGGCGCGTCGCGCTCAGTCGGTACCAGCTCGCGCTCAGTCGGTACCAGCTCGCGCTCCGCGGGCAAGAAGCCGCGCTTGCCCCAATCCCAGGTTTGGATGGGAACCGGCGGTGTCATGAGCGTCGGCAAGGCAGCCGTGGAGCTGCCCGGCCTGGTGGAGACGCCCGGCGCCGCGGAGCCGCCCGGCCGAGTGGAGCCGCCCGTGGACGTATTCCTGCCCATGTATCGCGGTGTCGTGGTGCCGGACCGTGCTACACGCACGCCGCTGGCGGTGCCGGATCCCCTCGCCGAGAGCGGCACCACAGAGGTAACCCTGGTCGAGTTCGAGGACCGCGGCTATCGCGTCCGACTGATCGATCACCCGCCCGCCTTCGACCGCCAAGGCTTCTATGGCGATGCTAGCGGCGATTTCCCGGACAACGGCTGGCGCTTCGGGCTGCTGTGCCGCGCCGCCATCGAGGCCCTTCTGGCCGACGAACGTCCGGTGGACCTGCTGCATCTCCACGATTGGCAGGCGCTGCCGACCGTCGTGCTGCGCGACTTCGCCTACGAGGCCTACCCGCTCATCTCGCGGGCGGCGGTCATGGTCACGATTCACAACCTCGCCTATCAGGGCTGGCTTTCGCGCGAACAGGCAGCGGGGATGGCCTTCCCGGACGAACTCGCCCAAGCTCTGAAGCCGGGGGCCGACGGGCTACTACTGCTGCGCGAGGGGATCGAGCGGGCCGAGTTGGTCAATACGGTCAGCCCGGGCTATGCCCGCGAGATCCTCACGCCCGAGTTCGGTATGGGTCTCGACGCGGTGCTCGGCGGCCGGGGCCATCGGTTCGGCGGCATCCTGAACGGGCTCGACACGGCCGTCTGGGATCCCGCCACGGATGCGGCCCTGCCCGCCAACTATTCGAGAGGAAAACTGGCCGGCAAGGCGGAGTGCCGGCGGGCGCTATTGATCGAGCTGGGCTTCGATCCCGACGATCCGAGCCCGGTCCTGGGCATGATCGGTCGGCTCGATCCCCAGAAGGGCTTCGACCTGCTGGCCGGTGCCGCTCCCGACCTGGCGGGATCGGGGGCCCGACTGGTGGCCCTGGGAACGGGCGATCCAAAGCTCGTCCGCGACCTGCGCAAGCTGGCCATGAGACTTCCCAAGTCCGTGGCCGTAATGGAAACCTTCGATCGTGGCCTGGCCCGGCGCATCTACGCGGGCGCCGACCTGTACGTGATGCCGTCCCGATTTGAGCCGTGCGGACAGGGCCAGATGATCGCCCTGCGCTACGGCACCCCCGTCATCGTCCACCGGACCGGCGGTCTCGCGGACACCGTCGTGGATGTCGATGAGTTCCCAGCGGATGGCACGGGTTTCGTTCACGCTGCCGCCACCGTCGAGGCACTGACGGACGCCTGCCGGCGGGCGATGGAGCATCACCGCCGCGGTGGCGCGGAGTGGGCCGCCCTGCAGGATCGGGGCATGGCCGTGGACTGGTCCTGGGAGGCCGGCCCCGCCGAGCAATACACAGCTTCCTACCGCCGGGCGATCTCGCTCCGCCGCGAGCGCTAGCAGCCGTTTCGTTGGGGTCTCGGCCGCGCCGGCTGTCGAACTGGGCGACCTACCGCAGCCGGGCCTAGAATGGGTCGACAGCGCCACTATCGCAGCGCGCAGTCGCCTCAGCTACCCAAGAGGTCGCATCAACCCAGATGTCACAACAGCCATACGACGTACTCGTCGTGGGGTCCGGCGTGGCCGGCCTGACGGCCGCCCTGACTGCGGACGAACACGGCGCCAGCGTGCTTATGCTGACCAAAGGCCACAGCGTCGACTCGTCGAGCTGGCACGCGCAGGGTGGGATTGCCGCGGCGATCGGCGCTGACGACACGGCCGACCTGCACGCCGTCGACACCGAACGTGCCGGTCGAGATCTCTGCCGGCCGAGCGCGGTGCGCGCCCTGGTGGAAGAGGGGCCGGAGCGCGTCCGCGAACTGATCCGCCTTGGGGTCCCGTTCGATCCGGAGCTGAGCCTGGAGGGCGGACACTCGCGGCGCAGAGTCTCGAGCGTGAACGGCGCGGCGACCGGCTCGGCGGTAACGAGCGTGCTATGGCGGCGGATGGCCAGCTCCGACCGGATCGCCATGCGCGAGGCCACGGCCGTCCTGGCCCTGTGGGTCGATGAAGGTCGCTGCCTGGGCGTAATCACGCCCTACGGCCCGATCGAGGCCCGCTCCACGATCCTCGCGATGGGCGGTGCGGCGGCTCTGTGGGCTCGAAGCACGAACCCGCCAGGCCAGATCGGCGATGCCGTGGCAATCGGCGTGGCCGCCGGCGTGACCGTGGCCGATATGGAGTTCATGCAGTTTCACCCGACCGTCCTGGAGGGATCGCGACTCCTCCTGACCGAGGCTCTGCGGGGCGACGGCGCGATCCTGATCGACTCACGGGGCGAGCGATTCGTCGAGGAGCTGGCGCCGCGCGACGAGGTTGCTCGGGCGATCGTTGGCAAGGGCCGTGTCTTTCTGGACCTTCGGTCGATCGACCGGTCGCGCTTCCCGGGGTTGATGGAGGAGATCGCAAAAGCCGGCTTCGATCCGGCGGTCGAACCGATTCCCGTTTCGCCGGCTGCTCACTACACGATCGGCGGCCTGGTGACGGACCTGGTCGGCCGGACGAACATCGACGGCCTATACGCAGCCGGGGAGTGCGCCGCCACCGGTGTCCACGGGGCCAACCGTCTCGCGTCAAACTCGCTACTCGAGTGCCTCGTCTTCGGGCGACGAGCCGCGTTGGCCGCGCTCGACGAGCCGCAATTCCCCGCCAGACTGCCGACCCCGGCGGCGGCACCGCCGGAACGCGCTGCGTCGCCGCAGCTGCTCGAGCAGGTGTGGCGCGAGGCGGGCGTGATCCGCGACCCCGCCAGTCTGGCCAGCCTGGCCGCGACCGCCGACCCGGTGGCTTCGCTCGTGGCACGCTTCGCCCTCGCCCGCGCCGAAAGCCGCGGTGTCCACTACCGTATCGATGCGCCCGTCACCGACCCGGCGTTCGAAGGGCACCTCGTCCTGCGGCCGGGCCACGATCTTGTTCTGGAGCGCTGGACGTGACAGCCACCGAGACAACCGCCGGACGCACCACTGAAGCCGCGACCGCCACTCCGGACGCGACCGGCGCCACTCCCCACGCCGCGGCCGCGCTGGGCGCAACTGCCACTCTGGGCGCCGCGGCAGCCACTGGTGCCGGGGTCGGCCGCCGCCCGATTCGCCCGCCCGATCCCGTGGCCGTGGACCGGGTCGTGGCCGCGGCCCTCGCCGAGGACCTCGCTCTGGGCGACCCCACCACCGATGGCCTTCTGGAACCCAACGCCACGGCCACCTTCTCGCTCCTCGTCAAGGAGCCGGGTGTCGTGTGCGGGCTGCCCCTCGTCGACGCCGTTTTTGCGGCCCTGGATCCGGCCGTGGTTGTGACTGCCGCGGTGGCCGACGGTGATCGCGTCACGGCCGCTCCAATGGAGATCGCCCGCATCACCGGCCCGGCCCGGGCCATCCTCTCGGGCGAGCGAACTGCGCTCAATCTCCTGGGCCGGCTCTCCGGCATCGCGACGCTGACGGCTCATTGCGTCGCCGAACTGGAGGGTACGGGAGCCACGCTTCTCGACACTCGCAAGACCACTGCCGGTCTGCGCGATCTCGAGAAGTACGCCGTCCGCTGCGGTGGCGGGACCAACCATCGCCTCAACCTGGGCGAGGCGCTCCTGGTCAAGGACAACCACCTCCGCCTCGCCGGTGGCATCGCCGCCGCCGTGGCCCGCCTCCGCCAGTCTGCGCCGCGTCTCCGGCTGGAGGTCGAGGCCGAGACGCTCGCCGACGTCCAGACTGCGCTCGATGCCGGGGTGAATCGGATCCTGCTCGACAACATGGGCCTTGCCGAGATGCGCCAGGCGGTCGCGATGATCGGGCATGACGTCGAGTCCGAGGCGTCGGGCGCTATCACGCTCGACAAGCTGCGCGGCGTCGGTGAGACGGGGGTCGACTTCGTCTCCCTGGGCGCGCTAACGCATTCCGCCCGCACCCTTGACGTCTCGCTCGAGGTCGCCGAGTGAGTTCGGCCGATCCCGTGCCAGTCCTGCCGGGGCCCGACGGGCAGTCGCCGGCCTCGCCTGCCCCACAGGCAACGAAGGCACTCGTCGCCTTTGGCCCCGCGTCCGTCTTGGTTCCGCCACCGGGCGACACGGCGACCTTTCCGGCCCTCCAGGCCGAGATCCGTCAGCTGGCCCGTGACCACCACGCCGTCATTCTGTCCCACAGCTACGAGCGGCCGGAGATCCAAGACGTTGCCGACCACGTCGGCGACTCGCTCCGACTCTCCCGCCTTGCCGCGTCCGCGCCCGAATCGACGATCGTTTTCTGTGGCGTCTCGTTCATGGCCGAGACGGCCAAGATCCTGTCACCCGACAAGCGCGTCCTGCTGCCGGACCTGGCCGCCGGCTGTTCCCTCGCTGATTCGATCACGGTCGAACAGCTCCGAGCGTGGAAGGCGGAGCATCCGGGCGCCGTCGTCGTCTCGTACGTGAACACGACTGCTGCCGTGAAGGCGGAGAGCGACTACTGCTGCACGTCGAGCAATGCCCGAGCCGTAATCAACGCAATCCCAGCCGATCGCCAGATCCTCTTCCTGCCGGACATGTTTCTGGGCTTGTGGTTGCAACGGGTGACCGGCCGCAAGCTCTCGATCTGGCTGGGCGAATGCCACGTCCACGCCGGCATCCGAGCTTCGGATGTGGAGCAGTGGCACCGCGAATTGCCCGCTGCCGAGTTGCTGATCCACCCTGAGTGCGGCTGCACGAGCCAGGTCTTGGAGGCCGCCGGCGACGACGTGCATATCCTCTCGACGGAGGGCATGGTCACCTACGCCCAGGGTTCGAGCGCTGAAGCCTTTCTGATCGCGACCGAGACCGGCATCCTCCATCGCCTGAAGCAGATGGCGCCCGGCAAGCGGTTCGTGCCGGTCAACCCGGAGGCCGTCTGCCAGTACATGAAGCTGACCACGCTCGAGAAGGTCCGCGACTCGCTCCGCCTCGGCGTCCACGAGATCCACGTCCCGGCCGAGACCGCAACTCTGGCCCGCCTCGCCCTAGAGCGGATGATCGCCATCAGCTAGCCCGCGTGGCCTCGCCGTCCTTGCTAGATCGGATGGCCGATTTCGACCTGGACGGTTGGAAGCGGCTCGCCCTGGTCCAGCCGGGCGAAGATGTTGCCCTTGGATCGGTAGTGGTCGACCAGTCGCTCGTATTCGGCGGAAACCCAGGCGTAGTCTGGGTGGCTGGCCTGCCAGGAACGTCGGAAAACCACGCCCCGCAGTCGGACCTGCATCAGCTCCTTGAGGCAGTTGAAGCAGGGCTGAAGGGACGTGTAAAGGATCGCCCCGTCGATTGCCACGCCGAACCGGGCCGCCGTGGCCATGGCGTTCTGCTCGGCGTGGACGCACAGACAGATGTCATACAGCTTCCCCGCTAGGCCCGCCTCGGGCTGCTCGACGCGGAGCGCGCAGCGGCGGCAGCCGCGCTCGGCCTCGGTGCAGTTTGGATAGCCGGCAGGCGTCCCGTTGTAGCCGCTCCCCAGTACGCGGTCGTCGCGGACGATCACGGCGCCAACGTGGGAGCCGAGGCATTTCGCCCCGGACTCGACGACCAGCGCCAGCCGCATGTAGAAGTCGTGACGTTGCCAGCTGGCATCGGTGAGTTCGATGACGTCGATGGCCATCGGGGTCCTCGCTCCAGGGCTTCCTGGCGGTCCGAGCGGGCCGTCTGGAACGCCCGTGACGGTACACGACCGGGAACCGGCACGCGAGATCCCGTTGCGCGGCGGCCCCGTACTTCGGAGGTGGTTGGCGAGGCATTTTCGAGCGGATATCGTGTGATAATCTCCGCCGAACGCAGCTGCGAGGGAATACGGGTTCTGCGTCTCAGCAGAACTGCCAGAACCGATCACTTCGAACTATTGGGTGGGACCAGGACCTGGGAGAGGTCGCATGGGGAGCATTCGATCCGCGGAGCAGGCAGACGTACCGGGAGGCCCACCCTGCGGGACAGCCGAGGTGGACATCTTCGTCTCGGAACCGGAGTGGGACCTGGAGCGTCTTCATCTACGCACAGATCCGTGCCTCGGGGGTGTCATGATTCTAGATACCCGTCGACCGGGCCAGGGCTAGGGTGCCGTCCATGACCCACAACGCAGCGCCAGCACTATCGTCTAGGCGGCGCCCGCTGCGAATCGCCATCCATGTCTCCCTGTCCGCTCCGGCGATGCTGCTCGCCCTCAGCGCCGTGGCCTCCCTGGCCTATCTGTTCAGCTTCCTGCGGCCAGCGACCGAGTTTATGGACAGCTTCCTGCCGGTCGACCCGGCGGATGCCAATCCCGCAGTCGCCGTCCTGTCTGCGATCGGTTTGGCGGCATTGACGATCGGGCTGTTGCGCGGCAAGTCGGTCGCGTGGTGGCTCGCGATCGCCACTCTCTCCGTTTCGTTGATCGGCCAGGCGCGCGCTCTGTCTCACCCACTCGTCGTGATTGTCATCGGCGGCTTGCTCGCCGTACTGCTTGCCGATCGCCGCCGCTACGTCGTGGAGTCGGCCCCGGGTTGGCGCCGCATCACCGTTGGCCTGGTGATCGTCGGCGGCCTGGTCGTCGGCCTCGAGACGTCGCTCATCGTCGCCACCACCGGCGATTGGCCTCACCCACTCGCCGCGTTCAGCGACGTTACCGCGGCCATCGGCAATGCCTTTGGCATGAGCGACACCACAGCCAACCGGGTTCTCAGTCAGACGAGCCGAGATGCCCTCCTCGGATTCCTACTGCTGGCATCTCGCCTCCCGATCGTGCTCGCTGCCGTCGGCATCCTCAGCCGCGTAGCCGAGCCTCCGGCCGATCCCACCACGCGGACGCGCGCTCGGGCGATCGCCGACAAGTACGGCTGCGGGGCACTACTGCCCTTCCAGCTGGGCGAGGACAAGCTCGTGTTCAGCCCGCCCGATGCAGACGGCCTCGTTGTGTATGGCATGGCGGGTCGAACGGTGGTCGTTCTCGGCGACCTCATCGGTAGCCCGGAAGCTTCGCCACAGGTATTCGACCAGTTCCTGTCGCACTGCCGCAGGCTGGACCGCCTGCCCGTCGTGTATCAAGCCAGCTCGGCCGGCCGGGCGGCCTTCGTCGGGGCCGGGTTCCGTACGTTCAAGGTCGGCGAGGAGGCCATCGTCGATCTCACAACCTTCGACACGACAGGAAATCGCCGGGCAAACCTGCGCCACACCATCACCCGCTGTCGAAAGGACGGGGTGACCTTCCGCTGGTTCGAGCATGGCATTCCGGCGGAGGAGTCCGCCCTGCTCGATCAGCTAGAGGCGATTGACAACACCTGGCGCAAGACCGCCGGTCCGGAGATGGGCTTCACGATCAGCCACTTCTACCGCGCGTCGATGGCATGGCAACCGGTTTCGGTGGCAATCGGCCAGTTGGGCACGGCGCTGGGTTTCACCACGTACCGGAGGACGGGCGTGGACGGTGGCTGGGTCCTGGACCTGATGCGCCGCGACCCGAGCGGACCCCCCGGCGTGGTCGAAGCCTGCATCGCCGAGGCGGCCATCGCCATGCGCGCCGCTGGGGCTCGGACGCTCTCTCTGGGCCTGGCTCCGCTGGCCGGCCTCGACGACGTCAACGGCCCCTGGGAAGAGCGGCTGCTCGCCAACGGCGGCCGCATGGTGCGCCGCTGGTACGACGTCAACGGTCTGGCCAGGTTCAAGAACAAGTTCGATCCGTACTGGATCCCGCGCTATGGCGCCATTCGGCGTCGCCGCGACCTGATCGGTTTCATCGTCGGGCTCCTCCGGGTCCACCTTGCCGGCGCAATCCATCTCCCTGGCCGCCGTCGTGCGGCAAGGCAGGCCGTCGCCGCATGAGGTTCGCTCGCCCGAAGGTCGGCCGACCCCGTTTCGACCTGGCCCGCTTCGGTGCAGCTCGGGCTGCCGTCGCCAGAGTGCCGCGGCCCGGCGCTCGCTTCGAGAAGCTCGCCTGGCTCCCGGCCGGCGTTGCCACAGCCACTATCGTCGTCCTCGTCTCAGTCTTCTCGGGCACCGTGCAGTCTTCCGACGCGACCCTGGTCATCATGGGCTTCGATCCGGACAGGTCTCAGTTGATCACGGCCCTGATCATCGGCGGGACTGCGGCGGCCGCAGTGACCCTGGTCGTGAACCGGACCGGGTTTGCCACGCTGCTGGGCGCATACGGGCTGGTTGTCCTGTTCGCTCAGACGTTCGTAACTGAGACCCAGAACGCCGTCGGCGCGACCGGGGTCGCGGGCAACTTCGACCTAAGAGGCTGGATCCTGACGCTCGGCACCCTCTTGACGATCGGCGTCATCGCGGCCTGGATTGGGGCAACCCTCGGCGGGGCGGCGCGGCCGGCGTTGATAGGCTCGGGCGTCGCCGTGCGGGAGATGGTCAGGGCCCGCCGGCCCAGCCGCCACCTCTCCCGCGGACCCATTGCCGTGATACTGATCGCCGCTCTTCTCGCCGTCACCGTTCCTGCCTTTGGCGACATGGTCAACCTTTCGCCGGATGCGCTGATGCTCAACGGCGACCATGGCCCGGGCCTGGTGCCTGGCAACTCAGTCCCTGGCATCGACCCCATGGCCCAGGCGTCCATCAGGCCGAGCCCAACTCCCAGCCCCGAGCCCTCTCCGAGCTCATTGACTACCGAGACGCCAGGCCCAACTCCCAGCCCCGTGGCCACCGCGAAGCCGGGTAGCAAGCCCTGGCTCGCCTGGAAGCCGACTGGTGGCGGGCACCTTACGACGGTCAATATGCCTGCGCCGTGGATTGGCGGGACGAAGTCGACCTCCGAGATCGACATCTACACCCCGCCGGGCTACGACGCGGTTGGCGATCGGCTCTACCCAGTGCTGTACGAGGCACCCACGGGTCTGACTCTGTGGAACAAGGGCACGAGCATGCTGTCTACGCTGGACACCATGATCGACTCAGGGCAGATGCCTTCCGCAATCGTCGTCTTCATCGACTCGCTCGGCCCGCCGTACGGCGACACGCAGTGCGCCGATATGTCCGACGGCCAGCAATGGTTCGAAACATACATTTCAAAGACCGTGGTCGATTTCGTCGATCAGCGCTACAAGACCATGATCGACCCGCGGGCCAGGGGCATCATGGGAATGTCCGCCGGTGGCTTCTGTGCCCCAATGCTGGCCCTTCGGCACCCTGACGTCTTCAGTTCCTCAATTTCATTCTCGGGCTATTTCTGGGCCGGCGCCGCCGGCTCGAATGCCGCTCGGCCGTTTGGAAACGCAGCCGACATCGAATCCCACTCCCCGGCTTTGCTGGCCCCCCAGATCCCGGCTCTGGATCGCTCCCAGATGTACTTCATCCTCGTTGCCAACCCGGGTCAGGATTTCTACGGACCGGGGGCGGCGAGCTTCGACAAGATCCTCAGTGCCCACGGCTTCAAGCACCTCCTGGTGAACACGCCTTATACGCACGGCTGGCCGCAGGTCCGCTACGAGGTTCCCGCCGTCTTGCAGGCCTGGGGCGCCCAGCTGGTCGTCAATGGCATCTGGTAGGGGATCGCCGACGCGAATGCGGGTGGCGGCGCGCCCCATGTTGAGAGCCTCCGAGTCGCTAATCTACTGGCAGGACATTCCATAGGCGGGTGACAGCGTGACCGGACCCTCGGACGAACCCGCGATTCTGGATCGGGTGGTAATCGAGACCCTGTCCGGCGCGAAGTGGCTGCCTCACAGCGCCACAATCGCCAACCTGACGCCCCGGGAAGTCTGGCTGGGCCTCCAGGAGCCGCTGGGCGAACTCGTTGACCCCGATCGCAGGGTTCGCATCGTCATCCCGCAATCCGGCGATCGGAGCCTGACGGCCGAAACCACGGTCCGGCGGCACATCGGCAGCGACGATCTGGTGATTGTGCTCGCGCGCCCCGACGGCTGGGGCGCTCCCTCGAGACGGGCAAACGGCCGAGTCGGGCTGGCCATCCCCGCCTACTTGCATCCCGACGATGACACCCAACTCGTGCCCGCGCGGACGACCAACATCGGTGTCGGTGGCTTCCACTGTCTCTTGGCTATCCCGATCGCGGTTGGACACAAGCTGCCGGTTACGCTGATGCTGACGCCTTTGGACCCGTTCGAATGTCACGCTCAGGTGGTTCGCCTGGACGACGATCCGGACGATCCTTCCGGTCGCCAGGTGGTTGTCGCCTTCCGCTTCGTGGACCTGACGGAGGAAGGCGAAGCGACCCTTGCCGAGGCCCTCATCGCTCTCGGCAACGAGGTCGACCAAGGGGCTATTCCAAAGGCCTGGCACAGCCCTGGCGGCGGAGCCTGATTCGATGATATGTGGCATGAAGCGATAGCTGTCTGTCCCTGAGGCAGCGGCCCGATTAATGGACGAGAGCTTCTTCGCGACCCTCGAGACCGAGCTGATCGACCGCTCCGACTGGGCGAGTGCGGCCGAGGCCCAGGCCGCGGTCTTCGAGTACATCGAGGTCTTCTACAACCGGATCCGTCGCCACTGCAGCCTCGGAGACCTCAGTCGTGGGCAGTTCGAGGAGCGTTATCGTTCAAGCGCGGCGTCGATATTGCCGTCAGGCATGACGCCCAGTGAGCACAGCCCATCGCCGGGCCGCTTCCTTCCGCGTCTGAAATGCAACCAGGGCGTCCGATCGGCCCTCCAGCGCTGAACGATCCTGAAATCGGAGCGTCAGCGTGCAAGTAGACACTGTGCGCTGAACGTGAAACGCTCGCAATCGGCTACAGTTATAGGCTCTGGGAGCGTGGTGCTAACCATGACGGCGCCCCCACAGCGCCTGGCGCCAGGCATCAGCCGCGGTTCATTAGGCATGTGACAACTATTGCCTAATGATCGAAGGCAACCGAGCGGGAGTAGCTCAGTCGGTAGAGCGTCAGCCTTCCAAGCTGAATGTCGCGGGTTCGAGACCCGTCTCCCGCTCCAATCCTCTTGTCACGCTCAGCAAGACATTCAGCCTTTTCGGCGGGCCCTGTGCGGAGGGTGAGTGGGGCTGATACAACGCTCAGCGACTCGATCAGCGGATAACTGTCGGCCGTCGATTTCGGGCAACTCATCCAACAGCTCTCTTCACGTTCCCGTGTCTTGCGAGCCGGGCCAGCCTTGTGCTTCTTCTTGTTCAGGGTTATCTGCCTACGCTTGAATTTGCACCTTGCGGAGTGCAGGATGCCGGGTTTCGTAGAGAGGCTCTGGGAAGCGTCGCCTGACGCCTACGGCCCCCGAGCTGCGCGGACTTCCTTTCGCTATTCAGCCTTCCTGCCAGATCCGATCTACCGGCTGGAGACTCACGTCACAGACGCGGTCCTTGCGGAGATCGAGGCGGCCGCTGTCGGAGTCCGAGAACTCCAGTCCAGCCCGACGTTTCGAGGGCTCGAGGCGGTCGGACGTCAGCTGCTCCGAGCAGAAGCTCTCGCTTCCAGCCGGAGCGAAGGGCTGGAGGCAAGCCAGCGCCGTATCGCACGGGCTCTCGCAACCGATGAGGATCGAGACGAGACCGCGCGAAGCCTCATCGCCAACATCTCGGCGATGCAACTGGCGGTGGACATCGCGACAGGGACGAGCGCGCTGACTGTCGATGACATCCTGGCCATCCACGATCGGCTGATGGTGCTGCCCAGAGAACGGCGTTTCGCTGGTTGGCTGCGGGACGTCCAGAACTGGATTGGAGGAGGGAACACGCCGCGCTACGCGGAATTCGTCCCGCCTTCGGAGGATCAAGTCCCGAGGCTGATGAGCGATCTGGTCGACTATCTCAATCGCGACGACCTTTCGCCCATCGTTCAGGCTGCGGTCGCCCATGCTCAGTCGGTGTCGGTGATTCTTGCCACCAACAGGAGCCGCTACGTCGACGGTTTGACCGCGTACCGTTAGGGTGACCTGAACGGATGGCTCCTCTTCTTCGCGAGGTCTCTCTCAGATGCTGCAGCGGCGTCGCGGCGGCTTGGCTTGCGATTGAGTGACCTCGAGGCTTCGTGGACGGAGACCGTCCACCCACGCAAGGGCTCAGGTG
>JANYJI010000030.1 GCA_025358525.1 Chloroflexota bacterium
GGCAATGACGCTTGTGGAAGTTCAGCAGACTGCGCAGCATGGGTGGTCTCCGTGTAGTACGCCGCACACCGGCGCGGGACCTACCGTCCCACGGATTCCGAGCTGCGAACAAGGAACTGGTTCCACCCATGACAGAACGGCGGCCGGGCCGAAACACGGAGCCGACATGACGCAACAGCGAATGATCGGTTCGACGAGAACGATCCCCGCGGCGAGGTGAGGGTGCTGGTTCGCCAGGGCCGAGTCTCACATGCAGCAGATGGGTCGTGTCCCCCGCCTTGGTGTAACAGCAGCGGATAGGCCGAGAAGAAGAACGGCCACCGCGTCATCCTCGCATCGTTGGAAGTAGAGAACCGACGACGAAAGGGACACCACGATGGCCGACGACAGCATGGCTTTGCTCGATGGCGTTCGCAAGGCAATCGAAGAAGGTGACGGCGACTTCCCTCGCTCCTGGAGCCACGCCGGCGAGCCGAACGAGCTCTTCTCGCGGTCGTCCAGGAGGCATACGTCCTGGGCGTCTCAACCCGCCGCGTCGACGATTTCGTCCAGAGCCTCGGCATCACCGGCATCAACCGCAGTGAAGTCAGCCGGATCTGCGCCGCCCTCGACGCCGAAGTCGAGACCATTGCCGCCTACCGCCAGATCGTTGGCGATGTTCGGAGCGGCATGCGCGCAGGCGTGACCGTGGCGCAACTAGACGAATTGGCTGGCGCTGCGTGCGCGTCCCGTGGCTTCGGAGACTACCAAGTCTGCGGCATCGGCCACGGTATCGGGCCTCGCTTCGAAGAGCCGCCAGCCTCGACCATCATCTCCCCTCACAAGAACTTGCCGTTGGCCGAAGGGATGACTTTCACCATCGGCCATACCGTGCTGGTCATTCCGGGCTTCGGGGGAGTGCGTTTCGAGGACGTCTATCGGGTGGGCGCTGCCGGTTCCGAGATCCTGTCGGACTATCCGATCGATCCCGTCGTCGACCAATCGTAGCTGGACCTCGCTGGCGCGGTCTCAACTCCCTGTCCAACGACGCTTGCTTCGGCGACTGCCAAGCCTCATCGTCGAACCCGTCCTTGACGCCGCTCAGGTTTGCGTACCTATCGCTGCAGGTGGTCTGATCCTTCCAAGCTGAATGTCGCGGGTTCGAGACCCGTCTCCCGCTCCATTTCCCATTTCGTGCTTGGCACGACACTCAGCCTTTTCGGTCGCCTATGTGGAGGCTGGGTGGAGATGCTACAACGCTCAGGGACTTGATCAGCGGATAACTGTCGGCCGTCGATTTCGGACGACTCCTCCAACCGCGCTCTTCACGTTTCCAGGCTTGCGGGCTGGGCCGGCCTTGAATATGCTTCTTCTTGTTCAAGGTTATCTGCCTACGCTTGAATTTGAAGCTTGCGGAGTGAAGGATGCCGGGTTTCGTAGAGGCTCTGGGAAGCGTCGCCTGACGCCTACGGCTCCCGAGCTGCGCGGACTTCTTTTCGCTATTCAGCCTTCCTGCCAGATCCGATCTACCGGCTCGAGACTCACGTCACAGACGCGGTCCTTGCGGAGATCGAGGCGGCCGCTGTCGGAGTCCGAGAACTCCAGTACAGCCCAACGTTTCGAGGGCTCGAGGCGGTCGGCCGTCAGCTGCTCCGAGCCGAAGCTCTCGCTTCCAGTCGGATCGAAGGACTGGAGGCAAGCCAGCGCCGCATCGCACGGGCTCTAGCAACCGATGAGGATCGAGACGAGACCGTGCGAAGCGTCATCGCCAACATCTCGGCGATGCAACTGGCCGTGGACATCGCGACAGGGACGAGCGCGCTGACTGTCGATGACATCCTGGCCATCCACGACCGGCTGATGGTGCTGCCAAGAGAACGGCGTTTCGCTGGCCGGCCGCGCGATGTCCAGAACTGGATTGGACGAGGGAACACGCCGCGCGACGCGGAGTTCATCCCGCCTCCGGAGGATCAAGTTCCGAGGCTCATGAGCGATCTGGTCGACTATCTCAATCGCGACGACCTTTCGCCCATCGTTCAGGCTGCGGTCGCCCATGCTCAGTTCGAAACCATCCATCCATTCGTCGATGGCAACGGTCGCACAGGCAGGGCGCTCATTCACATAGTCCTGCGGCGAGGAGCCGTGGCCAGCCGAGTCGTACCACCGGTGTCGGTGATTCTTGCCACCAACAGGAGCCGCTACGTCGACGGTTTGACCGCGTACCGTCAGGGTGACCTGAACGGATGGCTCCTCTTCTTCGCGAGGTCTCTCTCAGATGCTGCAGCGGCGTCGCGGCGGCTTGGCTTGCGATTGAGTGACCTCGAGGCTTCGTGGACGGAGACCGTCCACCCACGCAAGGGCTCAGGTG
>JANYJI010000238.1 GCA_025358525.1 Chloroflexota bacterium
GAGGTTCTGCTGGTACATCCGGGCGGCCCTTTCTTCGGCCACAAGGATGAGGGCAACTGGTCCATTCCCAAAGGCGAACACGACGCGGAAGATGCCGACTACGAGACGACGGCTCGCCGTGAGTTCCTGGAGGAGACCGGCCATGTTGTACCGGAGGTGCCACTGATTGACCTGGGCTCGATCCGCCAGCGCGGCGGCAAGGTCGTTTTCGCCTGGGCAGTGGAAGCAGACCTGGATAGCGCAACCATGTCGAGCAATTTCATCGAGCTCGAATGGCCCCCATTCTCGGGCCGCGTGAAACGATTCCCCGAGGTCGACAAATGGGTCTACTTCCGACACGAGGAAGCGCGCTTCAAGATTAAGGAGACGCAGATACCGCTCCTCAACCGCCTGGACGACATCCTGGACGGATCCGGCGAGGCCGACGCTCGATGACCGATGAACTCGGGGCGGCGGTGGACATGAGCGATGTCTCGGTGATCCGGGCCGGCACCGCCCTGCTCGATCGGGTCAGCTGGACCATCGCCCGGGGTGAACGGTGGGTCATTCTCGGCCCTAACGGAAGCGGCAAAACCACTCTGATCTCTGTTGCTGCGACTTACCTGTGGCCGTCGCGCGGTTCCGTCGCTATCCTGGGACACGCCCTCGGGGCGGTTGACGTGCGCGAATTGCGCAAGCGGATTGGTCTCGTCAGCGCGTCGCTGGAGGCCCGGATTCCGCGGCAGCTGACGGCCGGGGACGTCGTCCTGGCCGGAGCCACGGGCGCGACCGCCCCGTGGTGGGATACGTTCGGCGCTGCCGCCCGAGCCAAGTCCGCCGAGCTTCTGGATGTGGTGGGTTGCTCGTCGCTCGCCGGCCGCCGCTTCGAGTTGCTCTCATCGGGCGAACGGCAACGCGTGCAGATCGCCCGGGCCTTGATGCTGGACCCCGCGTTGCTGCTGCTGGACGAGCCGGCCGCGGGCCTGGACTTGGGGGCTCGGGAGCAACTGGCCATCTTGCTCGCCCGTCTGAACACCGAATCCGCGCTGGCAGCGATCGTCGTGGTAACGCACCACGTCGAGGAGATAGCGGAGGGCACGACGCATGCTCTGGTCCTGCGGGCCGGCCGCGTCGTGGCGTGCGGTCCCGTCGAGGAAACCGTGAGCGGTGCGGTGCTGTCGGAGGCGTTCGGTTTGCCGATACGAGTAGAGCGCGTCGGGGAACGCTTCGTTGCCCAGGCAGTTCGTCGGTAGCACAGCCCGATGGGCTCATGGCGCCCTATCCGGGGCTTATTGGCGAAGCGAATCGCGATTGGGGCCCGAAGGGAGACGGGCCCCAATCGACGGCGAAAGATCTAGCTGCAGGAGGCCTTGTAGAGGAACTTCTGCTTGGCGGGGTCGTTCACGTTGTCCTTTGTGAGGGCGGCCAGCTGGGTCTGAATGACCTTGGTAGTCGCCTGGCCCTTTAGCGCGAGGACCGTCTGCTGAACACCGGCGACGCCGATGCCGTACGGATCCTGGGCAATGAGGCCCTGGACAATGCCGGCGTTGAGGTCGGCGATCTGCTTGGGGCCGGCGTCGAAGGCGATGGTCTTGACGGTTGTGTTGCCGGCCTGCTTGAGACCAGTCGCAACTCCCTCAGCGTTCTGGACGTTCGTCGCGAAGACGCCGGCCAGATCGGAGTGGGCGGCCAGGGTGGAGGTGGTGATCGTGGTGGCGGCCGTAGGATCGTCGTGGGTGTACTGGACATCCAGAACCGTGATGTTCGGATGCTTCTTCATCTCGTCGGAGAAGCCCTTAACCCTGGCATCCGTCGTCGAGATACCTGGATCGACGTTCACGACGAGGACGGAGCCCTTGTCGCCGATGAGCTGGGCGAGTGTCGTCGCAGCCAGCGTTCCGCCGGCGAGGTTATCGGTCGAGATGACCGATTGGGCGAAGGATGTGTCGTCGAGCTGCGTATCGACGAACGTGACCTTGATGCCGGCGTCGTTCATGGCCTTGAGGGGCGAGAGCAGAGCCCTGGAGTCGTCGGGCGCGACCAATACGCCATCCGGGTGGGCAGCGGTCACCGAGTCGATGACGGGCTTCTGAACGGTCGCGTCCCACTTGTTGCCACCGGTGACGTTGAGGGTGACGCCCTCTGTAGCGGCCTCGGCCGCAGCTCCGCAGGCCATGGTCACGTAGAACGGGTCCCCGGCGACTCCCTGGATAAGAGTCAATTTGTAAGCCTGCGCGGACGAGCTTGCGGCTGAGCTGGAGCAGGCGCCTACGGTGATGAGCGCGAGGCCCAGCATCGCGACGGTCCGAATTCTCATTAGCGGTACCTCTCTCCTATTCCTGATTCCTTGGACTGACTGCGCCGGCACCCGGAACTCCCGGCGGGCCGTATTACGCATGAGGTGAGATCAGCCCCGCTGGCGACGCCGTCGGCGTAGCTGGTCGGCATAGACGGCGAGAACGAGAACGGCGCCCACGGCCACGTCCCGCCAGAACGACTGGTAGCCGAGGATCGTGAAGCCGCTGAAGAGGACCATGGGGATGCACACGCCGATCGTCGTGCCGGCGATGGTGGCGACGCCTCCCAAGAGGCTCGTACCGCCGATGACTACGGCCGCAATCGCCTGCAGGTTGTCATTTGCGTGGCCCGAGATCGTTGTCGTGGTGAAGATCGCGAGGCTCATAAAGCCGGCGAATCCGGCCAGCGTGCCGCTCAGGGCGTAGACAGAGACAAGGTGCCGATCGACGTTGACGCCGGCCCTGCGCGCGGCCTCCTGGTTCGAGCCGATTGCCAGGGTGTAGCGTCCAAACTTGGTCAATCCCAGGATCACCGCGCCGGCTATTGCAAAACAGACAGCCACGATGACGACCACAGGGACCTTGTTGAAGATGACGCGATCCGCACCCATGTCGGCGATGATCTTGGGGAGGTAGCGAAGGTCCTGGCCATTGCTGAGGATTTCCGCCAGACCCCATGACATGCCCAGCGTGCCCAGCGTCGCGATGAGCGCCGGGACCTTGGCCTTGGCGACGATCAACCCGTTCAGGACCCCCCATGCGAAACCGGAACCGAGCGCGACGACCAGGCCGAGAATGACGATGTCCCAGCCGCTGTTGGTCGGATCCTTGCCGCCCCAATTCATCACCTGGGCGGACGTGACGCCGGAGAAGAGCAGGACGTAGCCGACGGACAGGTCTATGCCACCGGTGGCCATGACAAAGGTCTCGCCAACCGCGATGACAAGGAGGACGGCAACGTTCTCGGCCATGCTCCGGACGTTGAACTCAGTGAGGAACTTACCCGGGGCCAGGAAGCTAAAGACCGCCATCAGGGCGATTAGCAGCAGGAAGATCCAAGCTCCGTTGGTGGAGAACGCTCGGACGATCACCGAGCCGACGCGAGTCTGGCCAAAGGATTTCCAGCGCTGCTCGCCGGGCTTCAGTCTGGTACGGACCGCGCCTGGACCGGACTCCGCGGGGCTTGGCCGATCGACGGTCACGCGACTCCCTCCTCGGCGACGCCGCCGGTCATGGCCGAGACCAGCTGCTCGATGGTGGCGCCCTTGCGGTCAAAGCGGGCCACGCGGCGGCCAAGCCGCAGGACTTCGATCCGATCTGCGATTTCGAGGACCTGGCGCATGTTGTGGCTAATAAGCACCGCGGCCACTCCCCGATCGCGGATCCGCTTGACGGTCTCGAGGACACGGGCGGTCTGGACTACGCCAAGAGCGGCGGTGGGCTCGTCGAGGAATACGACCTTGCTCGCCCAGGCCACCGAGCGAGCCACGGCGACACTCTGGCGCTGGCCGCCCGACAGGTTGGCCACGGCACTCTGGGCGTTCTGGAGGTCCACGCCCAGTTCCCCAAACGCCTTGCGAGCCCCGGCCCGCATCGCCCGGTTGTCGAGGAATCCAAGCTTGCCGAGAAGACCCGGCCTCATCAGCTCGCGGCCGAGATAAAGATTGGCCGAACCATCCAGGTCGGGCGCAAGGGCGAGGTCCTGATAGACCGTCTCGATGCCGAGCCGCATCGCCTCGAACGGCGAGCCGACGTGGATCACTTGCCCGTCGAGGAATACCTCCCCTTTGTCCGCCTGCTCCGTCCCGGCGAGGATCTTGATGAGCGTGCTCTTGCCGGCGCCGTTGTCGCCGATGAGGGCGACTATCTCGTTGGGGTAGACCTCAAAATCACAGCCGCGCAGGGCTTCGACGTGCCCGTAGCTCTTGAAGATGCCGCGGGCTTGCAGCAATGGATCGGCCATTCGCTCTCCGATTGAGGTCCGCTAGCGCCCCATCGACGCGGCCGTCGTGGTTCGACGGGCTCGTTGGGCTTGACCGAGCTCGCCGTGCTGAAACGCTAGGCTTGCGCGTCCCGCCGGCCATCGGGAATCACACGTAGCCGACTACCGATCCGCGGCTCAGTACCGCGGTACGTACCCTCACGTCGCGGTCCGATGTGGCCGCTACTTCGGCCAGTACCAGGCGCTGTTGCCGGCCACGTCATCGCTCTTCATTAGCATCGCCGTCTGGCTCAGCGCCCGGACGACGTCGGGGCTGTACAGGAAGACGGTTAAGAGATCCTGCCATTCGTCGAGGAAGGCGAGCGGTGAGAGAGCACCGTGGATCGACGAAGGAACCGACCGCATGGTCTGGAAGGCCTCGGAGGCTCGCTGATGCAGCGAATCGGGGTAGGTCGAAACCGGCACGTCCTGGTTGGCAGCAATCGAACCCTTGAGAATGGTGAAGTCGGCCTGGGTCTTGGCGCTAACGAGGTTGAGCAGCCAATCAGTCGTGGCGTCCGGGTGCAGGACCCCCTTGGGTCGCGTGAAGGTGTCTATGACCATCAAGAAGACCTCGGTCGGCTTCTGCGGGAAGCCAACGGCCTCCCAGTCCGTGCCTTCGCGATAGCCGGCGTCGGTAAGAAGCGGGGCGGCAAAGTCGCCCAGGACCATCATCGCCACTTTGCCGCTGCCGAGCAGCGTCGGCATATCGCTCCAGGTGTTGCTGCCGTGGTCCGGGTACAAGTATGGAATGAGCTGGGCAAACTTCTGGAAAGCGGTCCGGATAAAGGAGTGGGGATCGGTCCGGGGATCGAGAAGGCCGGTGTAGAACTGCTCGTAGACATCGGGTCCAGCGACGGACAGAAGGACGGCGTCGAAGAGGAAGACAGCAGTCCACTTGTCGCGAGTCCCGAGGCCGATCGGGATGATGTCGTGGGCCGCCAGGATCTTCGCGTCGGCAATGAGTTCGTCGACATCTCTTGGGGGATCGAGGCCGAATTGCTTGAAGATTGGAACGTTATAGAAGAGCCAGTTGGCCCGGTGGATGCTCACCGGGATGGCCATCTTGTGGCCGTTGAATGTGACCATCTTGCTGAGGATCGGCCGATACTTCAGATCCAGGTTCTGAGCGGCCCAGATGTCATCAACGTTGCTCAGGTAGCCGCCGTCGACGTAGGTCTTGAGCTCGCCGCCGGCGAGAGACTGGAACGTATCCGGCGGTACGTTGGCAGCCAGCTTGCCCTGCATAACGGTCTTGAGGGTGATGCCGCCACCGCCCGCGGTCGGGTTGTCATGGACGACGATGTCGGGGTAGGCGGCATGGAAGTCCGCCTCGATCTTGACCATCGCCTGGCGCTCGCCGCCGGCGGTCCACCAGTGGTATACGGTCAGGTCGTGGCTCGCGCCGGAGGATGGAATGGCGGAAGCCGCACTGCAACCCGTTACGGAGATCGCCAGGGCAACGGAGCACAGCGTGGACAGGAACCGCTTCTGCGAGACCCGCCCGTGCGATCGGCGGCCTCCACCCAATGCTGCTCTCCTCTACCGGTGGCCGGGGGCCCACGGCCCGCGACTGCACTTACGCTAGCGTATCGTGGCCGCTTCTGGCTAGCCTCCGCAACGTCCTGCGTTGGGCCGCGCTGACTCAGCCCCGGTCCCAGTACCGGCGCGCCGCCTCGGCCCGGTTTCGGACTCCGAGCTTGTGGAGGATGCTGCTCACGTGCGTCCCGACGGTCCGCGGCGAGATTGTTAGCGCTTCAGCGATCTCGCGGTCGGTCAGACCATCGGCAAGGTAGCGCAGCACTTCCTGTTCACGGTCACTCAGGGTGGCCAACTCCGGACCGTCGGCCGCCACAGGGGCATGCCAGGACTTCTCTACGAGCCTGCGGATGAGGTGCGCGGCAAGGCGTTGATCCATCGCCAGGTCGCCCGCGTACGCACCTCGGACAGCGCGCAGCAGAGCGTCGGGGGTGATGTCCTTCGTGAGGTAACCGATGGCTCCGTGCCGCATCGCGTCGAGCAGGTTTCGGTCCGATGTCGATATCGTCAGCATGACGATCCGGGTCTGGGGCAGCCGTGGTGCCAACTCCCGAACAAGCTGGACTCCGTCCATCCCGGGCAGGTCGATGTCGACCAAGAGGACGTCGGGCCGTACCTTGGGAGCTACCTGAAGGGCTTCCTCGGCCGTGGCGACGGCGGCCACGATCTCGACGTCGGCCGCGGTGATCGCCTGAGTGACCGCCGCGCGCACGAGGGCGTGGTCGTCCACGAGCATCACCCTGATGCGGGCGGGCTGATGCGGCGGCTCAGTCACCGAATTCTCCCACGGTGGCACGCCTACCGGTGCCGAGGGGCACACTGACCCGGATCCGGGTGCCATCCTGCGGCCGTGAATCGATCGTCAACTCGCCTCCGATAATGAGCGCTCGCTCTTGCATCGAAGCCAAACCGAAGCAGCCTTCCCTGACGGCGGACGGTTCGAAGCCACAGCCATTGTCGCCCACCACGAGCTCCAGATGGGAGTCCAGGACGCATGCCCGAACGCGCACGACGGTCGCGTCGGCGTGGCGAATGGCATTGTTAAGTGACTCTTGGACGATTCTGAGCAACTCGGCCTCGGCTCGCGGGGTCAACCGCGGCAACTCGCCTTCGCATTCGAACTCGGCGCGCAGGCCGAAACGATCGGCGAAGTCGGCGACGTAGTTCGCCATCAATTCGCGCAGTGATAGTGCCGGCTCGCTGCCCAGACGCAGGGCCATCACCGCCTGGCGGGCATCGGCCAGTCCCGCGTCGATTGCCCCCGTCAGATCGTCGCAGACCGCCCTGGCCTCGGGCCCGAGGTCGCTTATGGCACTCAAGCGTCCGATCTTGAGCTTGGCCAGCCACAGATCCTGGGCGAGCCCATCGTGGAGCTCGCGAGACAGCCTCGTTCGTTCCTCCAGCGCGGCCTGTCGCACCTCGACGTCCTTTAAGCGCCCCAGGGTTTCATTGGCTTGACCGAGTTGGGCCCGTGTAGCTCCCACTTCGGCCTCGATCCCGATCAACAGCACGACCGCAAAGGCTACGGTCAGGATGTCGCCGCTCGAAACGAGCCCGCCATATGTGCTCGGGTAGAACGCGGTGTGAAACTCGCCGAAGGCCGCAAAGACCAGCCCCACCGATAGGAACCCGTCCCCCATGGCGCCGGTGCGGCGATGGTGCCGCCGCGTCAGCTCGGCCGCCAGCACGAAGAGTCCGCCCGCGACCAGGTGCAGCCACACCCCCAGAGAAGTCGGCGACGGCGGCACGGGTTGGAAGTTCGGCCAGGTCGGCAGGTTGGAGAGGATGAAGACGCTGCTCAGCGGGGGCACATAGGGGCTCCACGCACTGGCGAATTGGATGATCGCTAGAAGGGCGACGGCGGGGCCGAGCAGGATAAGCCAGTGGTGGCGAACGCGGATGCCCAGTAGTGAGACCGCCGCGCCACAGACCAGGAGCGCGGCCGCCATGAGGTGCCCGGCGGTGGTGATCTGCGGCTGTGCCTCGCGAGGCATGTTCAGCCCGAAGTCGGAAAAGGCAACGTCCAGCCGCCCCACGATGAAGAGCAGGCTGGCCCCACTGGCGATTGCCAGAACAAGGAAGGCCGACGCCTGGAAGAGGGCTACCGGGGCTCCGATCTCGCGGTAGCGAACCCAAGCTACAACGGCCACGCCGAGTGCGACGACCGTGGCGAAGGTATCCAGGACGAGGTCCAGGCCGGCTTCGACATGCTGGCCGCCGAGCATCGGAACAAAGACGACCGCGGCGGACAGGGCGGCCAGAACGATGACGATTGCCGCCAGGACAGCGTCCAGTCGGTCTAGTCGAGCGACTCGAAAGAGATGCCGAGACAAGAGCACAGGCGAATGATAGGCGTGCCGCACGGGTGGAGGGCAACCGCCCGTCGAGCGACGGGATCTAGCGTCAGTCCGTCTGGACGGGTGTCCGGCTGATCTCGCGGTCGGTGAAGAGGTCTAGATCATCGCGACTCTGCGTCGAGAACTCCGAAACGACGGCGCCATCGGGTCCGCCCTGGAACCAGTGCTTGGTGTTCGGGGGGACGGTGAACTGCTCGCCGGGATGGAGCACAATCTCGCGCTCGGCGGTGTAGACGCCGCGCTCCGCGCGCACCGGGTGAGCCATGGGGTTCGGGGTCGGCTCGCCGCCTTCGACGTGCAGGTACACGACGCCCTTGCGGACGCGGAAGGTCTCTTCCTTACCGGGAGTGCCGGCGAACGGCGGGTGGCGGTGCTCGGCGCACGTCTGGTGCGGGAACAGCATCAGCTCCTTGGCGCAGACGCGCTCCGTATTGACGTAGACGACCATCTCCACGCCCAGATGTTCGAGGTCGCCCAAGCCGAAGTCCACCACCTCGATGACCGCCCGTTCCGTCGGCGTGATCACCAACCCGGCGGCGACGAGCATCTTGGCGGCGCGATCGCGCGCCTGCTGCACCTGCGCTGTGGTCAACATTGCGTTCTGAGATCTCCTTGTCACATAGTCCTCGATAGACACGATCGAAGCATACGCCGACGGCTGTCCAGAACCCGCTGACGTGTCATAGTTCCAGGACCGGCGCGTGTCCGCCGGGGCCGGCAAGCAAGACCCGGATAGCCCGGTCGGTTCCGACGCCCTCGCGGGCGCCGACCCAGGAGGACACCACCTTGATACCAGCGATCGCCCCCGCGGGCATGGTGCGTCGCCTCGGACGCCTGTTCGACTCCCAGACCGGAATCTCGATCATCGTGGCGATGGACCACGGCATCGTCGGTGTTCCCGGCGGATTCCACGATCCTCGCAGCATCCTCGAGACCGTTCTTCGAGCCGAACCGGACGGCGTCCTGCTCAACGCCGGTCTTGCCCGCCGCTGCGCCGATCTCCTCGCCGATCGGACCAGCCCGTCCCTCGTCCTGGCCCTCGATCATGTCATCCACAGAGCGCAGCGGGGCGCGGGCGCGGGCGTTGCCCACGTGCCCCAGGTCAGCGTCGAGGAGGCGGTTCGCCTCGGCGCCGACTGTGTCAAGGCCATGTTCCTGATGGGCGACCCAGACCGGCGCGCGACGGCCGAGAATCTCGCCTACCTGGCCGACGCCGCCGAGCGATGCCGCCTGTGGGAGATGCCGCTGATGATCGAACCCTACTTATGGGGCGAGGACGTCCCGGGCGATGCCGACGCCCGTGCCGAACTCAATGCCGACGGAGCGCGCATGGCGATCGAGATCGGCGCCGACATCCTCAAGGTCGAGTACGGCGGGAACCCGGCTCGCTTCCGGGAGATCGTCGCGGAGTCGCCCGTGCCGGTGGTCATCCTGGGCGGCCCCAAGCGACCCACCCAGCGGGAAACGCTTGCCGACGTCATCGCTGCCGCCGAGGCGGGAGCGGTCGGCCTGACGATTGGCCGGAACGTCTGGCAGCACGAAAATCCAGCCAAGATGACCCGGGCGCTCACGGTCGCGATGGTGCGTCGGGATCTCGACGCGGCGCTGGCCGAGCTGGCATAGCGGGAGAAGACTCAGATGGATGGCGTAACGTGCGTCGGTGGGACGTTGGTCGACATCCTGGCCCGCCCCGTCACGATGATGCCGAACCCCGGGCGAGTCGAGCTCGTCGATGAGATGAGGCTGGCGCCCGGCGGCTGCGCGGTCAACGCGGCCAGCGCGCTCACCCGCCTCGGTGTCCCAGCTCGCCTCGTCGGCCGGATCGGGCGTGACGGTCTCGGCGACTTCCTCGTCCGAACACTCGTCGAGCGCGGGATCGAGGTCGACTGCCTCGTCCGGACCGACACCGGCACATCGGCCAGCATGGTCTTCGTCTCACCGGGGGGAGAGCGTTGCCTGCTCCACACCCTCGGCGCCATGGGGACGTTCGACGAGGCCGACATCGATTGGGCGCTGGCGGCCCGCTCCCGGGTCTTCTTCGTGGCCCAGTTCGGGCTTCTCGGCCGGTTCGATTGGTCGGCGGCAAGTGCCCTCGCGCGGGCCCGAGACTGCGGGATGCTGACGGCTCTCGACACAGTCTGGGACGCGACCGGGAGGCTCTCCGACAAGGTCGCACCGTGCCTCCCGCTGCTCGACTACTTCCTGCCGAGCTACGACGAGGCGAAGGACATCACGGGGCTGACGGACCCTCGCGCGATGGCCCGCTCCTTCCAGGATCGGGGCGTGGGTACGGTCGGGATCAAGCTCGGCGAGGACGGCTGCTACCTGCGCGGACCGGATGGCGAGGAGGTAACCGTGGCGGCGTTCCCGGTGACTGCGGTCGACGCGACGGGAGCAGGCGATGCCTGGTGCGCAGGGTTCATCGCCGGAGTCCTGTCCGGGCGCGACCTCGCTGAGGCGGGCCGCCTCGGAAACGCGGTCGCTGCCTGCTGTGTGACCGCCCTCGGTGCCTACGACGGAATCCGGGCCATGCCTGAGACCCTCGCTTTCATGGCCGGCGCGAGCCAGCCCAAGTCGGCCTCCGGCTAAAGGCGCGAGATTCAGCGGGCTCGGTCGACTCCCGCAGCCGATCCTCGGTCACCGAGGCCCCGGCGCTCTCGCCAGGCGCCCTCGGCGCTTCACGCGAGAACGGTCAGTCGGCGTTCGGTCGGACGAGCGTCTTCAGCTCTGTGGCCGTCTTCGGCCGGCCCAGGATACCGGCCACCTCCTCGAGCCCTGCGATACGCGTCAGCAGCGGCTTGACCTTGATCCGCCCCGCGGCCAGCAGGTCGCGTGCCTGTTGGAAGGTGTAGTTGATTGCCATCGAACCGAGGATCTCCCAGTCCTGGTGATAGACATCGAATGGGGCGATGCTGATCCGGGCCTTCGGCGACGCGACCCCGAAGAACATGATCTTGGCATTGGGCCCCGCGTACTCGAACATCCCCTCGATGACCGGCGCGACGCCGGTGCAGTCGAGGACGATGTCGTAGCCGCGGCCCCTGGTTCGGTCCATCAGCTGGGTCTTGAGGTCGGGGCCGTTGATGAATGTCGCGGTGGCCCCCAGCTCACGAACGACCCTCAACTTCTCGTCTTGGACATCGACGACCGTAAGGTCGGCCGTGCAGCTCAGGTTGAGCATCTGGGTCAGCAGGCCGCCGATCGGACCGGCACCGAAGATCAGGACACGATTCCCGGGCACGACCCGGAGCCGCTCGACGCCCCAAACCACGCATGCAAGTGGCTCGGTGAAGGCAGCCTCCTCAAGCGTCTCGTGATCCTCGACACGGAACATGTTCCGGGCTGGGACGCGGACGTATTCGGCGAGCGCACCGGTCGTCGTGTCTCCAATGGCCCCCCAATGGTCGCAGTGGTTAGCCTGTCGGCGGAGACAGTGGTAGCAGTGGCCGCAGTAGAGGGTCGGATCCACGGCGACCCGGTCGCCCTCCTGCCAGCCGTCGACGCCATCGCCGAGGGCCGAGATGACGCCGCTGAACTCGTGGCCGTTGACGAGTGGGTATGGCGACAGGAAGTCGCCCTGGTAAATGTGGTAGTCGGTGCCGCAGATGCCGCAGTAGGCGACCTTTAGGACGGCCTCTCCCGGGCCTGGGACAGGCATCGGAATCTCGCGGACCTCGCCCTGGTTGGGAGCCGTTATCGTGAAGACGCGCATGGTTTTGGACCTCCTGTGGGCGTCGGCCGGGGGATCAAAGCGTCACGATGACCTTGATCGCCCTGTCCTTCTCGTTGAGAGCCTTTTCAAAGGCCATGACCGCCTGGTCGAGCGGGATGCGATCGCTGATAACCGCCTCGACCGGGTACTGGCCGGACGCCACGAGAGCCACGGCGGCCGGGTATGTATTGGAATACCGGAACACGCCGTGGATCGACAGTTCCTTATCCACTACCTTGAGCATGTGGTAGGTGACACTGTCGTCCGCGGGCAGCCCGACGAGCGCGATCGCGCCGCCTTTACGCATGAGGTCCGGGGCTGCTTCGATGACCGACCTGACCCCGGACGTGTCGAACAACTCGTCGGCACCGCGACCACCCGTGCGATCCATCACCACCTGGGCGAGGTCATCCGTCCGGACGTCGACGGCGATCGCGCCGAGTTGCCGGGCGACCTCAAGGCGATGCGGATAAACGTCGCTAGCGATGACCTGGCCGGCTCCGTGCTGACGCGCGGCAACGATCGCGGTCAGCCCAATCGGTCCCGCGCCAAGGATGACGACGGTATCGCCCGGCCGAATGCCGGTTAGGTTGCTGCAGTGGACGCCAACCGAGATCGGCTCACACAGGGCGCCCTGCTCGTAGCTCACATGGTCCGGGATGGGATGCGCGAAATCCGCGCGGATCCTCGCGTACTCGGACATTCCACCCTGGACCGGCGGCGTGGCATAGAAAACGACATCGGGACAGAGGTTGTAGCGGCCGGACTTGCACATCGCGCAGCGACCACAGGTCACGCCGGGCTCCACCGCCACGCGCGTTCCGATTGCCAGGTGGCGCACCCCAGACCCGATCGCCACGACATCGCCGGCCAACTCGTGGCCGACAATCATCGGCTCCTCGACGACGTACTTCCCGATCCGGCCGTGAACGTAGTAGTGGACATCCGATGCGCAGATCCCGCACGCGCGAACGCGCACCAATGCATCTTCCGGACCAAGCTCCGGGATCGGCACATCCTCGACACGCAGGTCGTGAGCGGCATGGAGGACGGCCGCTTTCATCGTCGTCGGGTACATCGCAGGTTCGCTCCTAAGCTGTGGCGTTTCCAGGGGCCGGACGAGGGAGGAGGTCGCCGGTATTCAGGACGACGGAACGATCTGGACTTTCATCGCCTCGCCTCGACGAAGGACCTCCAGCGCCTCGGGGAATGCCTCGAGCGGGAAGGAATGGGTGACCATCCGCCGGGCGTCGATCGCGCCGGCCGCCATCGCCTCGAGGGCCGGTTCGTAGCTGTCGAAGACCGCCATCGAGCCGATCACGTCAATCTCGCTGTTGTAGATCCGGAAGGCCTCGTAGGCCGCCTTCTCGCCGGGCGGGCAGACGCCGAACAAGAGCAGCCGCCCGCCTCGAATGACCGCATCGAACGCGGCTTCGGCGACCCTGGTAACCCCTGTCGCCTCGATGACGTTGTCGAAGCCGAGCGGGGCGACGGCGCGGACATCGTCGTACGAGACCCCGAGGATCTCGAACCCGAACTCGCGCGCGCGCTCCAATTTGATCGGGTTCGTATCGACCAGGGCCACCGTCCGTCCACCGGCGAACCGCGCGTATTGAGCGAGCATCAGGCCCATCGTTCCGGCGCCGTAAACGAGGTAGCTCTGCCCGGCGCGGGGTGCCAGCCGGTGAAAGCCGTGGACGACGCAGGCAAGCGGCTCGATCATCGCCGCCTCGGCGAACGAGAGGTGGTCCGGGAGGTGGTAGGCATGCGTCGGAAGAACGGCGACCCGTTCGGCGAACCCGCCCGGCAGCGACGTCCCGAACCCGCCGCCGCGTTCACACAAGTTGGCCCGGCCGTTTCGGCAGAAGTGGCACGTGCCGCAGAAGACCGAGGGCATCACTCCTACCCGGTCGCCGACCGTGAAGCCATCGATTCCCGTGCCCACGACCACAACCGTGCCGGCAAATTCGTGCCCAGGAATGCATGGATACGTGGCCAGCGGAAACTCGCCGGCCAGGATGTGCAGGTCCGTGCCACAGATCCCGCACGCCCCGACCTCGACGATGAGCCAGCCTGGGCGAGGCTCTGGCTCAGGCACGTCGCGGACTTCGACGCTACCGACTCTCGGGAACACGACCGCACGCACCGTGACGCTCCTTTCCCTAAAGGGCTACTGGACCCTCGCCCTACTTGACGGCGCCCATGGACAAACCTCGCACCAGTGAGCGCTGGGCAGCCCAGCCGACGATGACGACGGGCATCATTGCCATGGTGCCCGCTGCGGCCAGCTTCGCCCAGAAGAGTCCTTCGGAGGTCTCGAACCCGATCATGAACATCGGGACGGTGGCCGCACGGGTCGCGGCCAGGTTGAGCGCAAAGAAGAACTCGTTCCAGGCAAAGATGCTGCAGATGAACAGCGTCGCGACCAGGCCGGGCGCGATCATGGGCAGGGCGATACCGAAGAGCTCCTGGCGCGTGCTCGCCCCGTCCACCCGGGCGGCATCTATGACGTCTCTGGGTACTTCGTCGAAGAACGAGCGGAGCATCCAGATTGCGATCGGTAGATTCATCGCCGTATACATGATTAGGAGCGCTATCGGCTGGTCGATGATCTTGAGATCGCGAGCGATGATGAAGATCGGGATGATCACGCCGACGGCGGGCAGGAACTTCGTAGACAGGAAGAAGAAGAGGATGCTCCGGTTCTGCCCGCGGCGCTTCCAGCTCAGGGTGTATGCGCACGGGATAGCCAGGAGCATGACCAGGAGCCCCGAGACCACGACCAGCAGTATCGAGTTCATGAAGAACGGCAAGAAGTGCCGTTCGGGTGAGAGAACCGCGGCGTAGTTGTCAGTCGTGAACGGGAAGGACAACGGGAAGCCGCCGTTCACCGAGGGGATGATCGTCGGCGGCTCCGCGAGGGCGTTCTGCTCGGACTTGAAACCGGTCACGAAAATGTAGAGGACCGGGAAAAATGCCACGAGCCCTACGATCCAGGCGAGCACGCCGCGCCAGAGCGAAACGCGCTCGACGAGCACCGTCCGGTGGCTGGCGCGCCGACGGTGGATGCCGATCACTGGTTGCCCTCCATGAGCCGGCCGAGTAGCCGGATCAAAAACGTGGCGAAGACGAAGGTCAGGACGACGACGACCACGCCCATGGCCGCCGCGTGCCCGACGTCGTACGAATAGAAGACCGTCCGGTAGATCAAGTAGGGCAGGTTCATCGTGGCGTTACCCGGACCGCCCTGGGTCGTCATGGCGATGCTGTCGAACTCGCTCAGGATGTAGATCGTGCCCAGGAGAATCCCCAGCTGCATGTAGCGCCGCAGGTGGGGCAGCACGATGAAGCGGAATTCCTGTATCGCGGTCGCGCCGTCGACACGGCTCGCCTCCCGCACCTCCTCATTGAGCGACTGCATCCCAGCAAGCAGGAGAAGCATCATGAACGGCGCCCAGCGCCAGATCACGATGACCGCGACCGAGGCGAGCGGGAACTGGGCGAACCAGTCGACGCGCGGGCCGCCGAGTGACGTGATCAGCCAGTCCAGGACGCCGAAGAGCGGATTCAGAATCATGTTCTTCCAACCCAGTGCGCCCACCACGGGCATGACCAGGAAGGGTGTGATGAGGAGAGTTCGGACGATCCCTCGGCCCGGGAAGCGATGGTTGACCAGCTCGGCGTAGAAGAGCCCGACCACCAGCGAGATGAGGACGGCCGCCGCCGTGAGGATGACGGTATTGACCAGGGCGCCGACAAACTCGTCCGTCTCGAATAGGTCGATGTAGTTGCCGATCCCGTTGAAGCGGCTGTTCTCCGGGCGCAGCAGGTTCCACTTCTGGAGGCTGAACCAGATCGTGAGCAGGAACGGCGCCTGGGTGACGACGATCGCATAGATAACGGCGGGCGCCACGAACTCGTTGCCCCGCAGCAAGTTGAAGAACCCGCTGATGATCGGGACGCGGGTCGGGGCCCTTTCCCGTGCCGAAAGCGCCATGTCAACGCTCCTGCGAATGTGCTGACGGATCCAGGAAGGTTTCTATCGTACGCCCGGCACGACACCCGCTGAGCAGGGCCGTGAACGAGCGAGCAACGGAGCAGCCGGCCCCGTGTCCCTGAAACGAGAGGTGGGGGCCGGGGAAAAGGGCCCGGCCGCCACCGTTGTTCATGCGCTGGGCGTGCCGCGCTGCGGAGGCTACTTCTTGTAGCCGCCTGCGGTCGCGACGTCCTCAGCGTACTTCTGGCACTTGGCAATCGCGGCGTCTGCCGTCTGCGTGCCGGAGATAGCTCCCGCGAATTCCTGGGTGCACTTGGTACCGAGATCCTGGAACTCCGGGATCTGGACGAACTGGATGCCGGTGTACGGCGTGTCCGAGAAGTTGGTGGCGTGGATCGGGTCAACCTTGTTGAGGCTGTCCACAACGACGGCGTTGAACGCCTGCCCGTAGGTCTTGTAGCCCGCGTTGTCGTAGAGCGACTTCCGGGCGCCAGACGGCGCGCCGCCCCAGCTGCCGGTCTTGTCGAAGACAAGCTGCGGGTAGGCCTTGCCGGTCGCCCACTCCAAGAACTCATAGGCCGCCGGCTTGTTCTTGGAAGTGGACTCGAGCCCGAAGGCCCAGGCCCACAACCAGCCGGTGGGGCTCTTGACGCCGGTCGGCGCGTAGGCAATTCCGATGTTGGCGGCGTTGGCGTCCTGCTTCGGATCGAAGATTAGGTCCGACGCGGAGGTCGCGTCGTACCACATGGCGACCTTGCCCTGGACGAGGGCCGTCTCGCACTCGGTGAAGCCGGAGGTTATCGCGCCCTTCTCCCCGGCCGACTTGACCAGGTCGATGTAGAACTTGATCGCGGCCGTCGTCTCGGCCGAAGTGATCTGAGCGTTCCACTTGGCGTCATACCAGCGGCCGCCGAAGGCATTGATGACTGTGCCGAGCGGCGCGCCCATCTCGCCCCATCCGGGAAGGCCCCTGAGGCAGATGCCGGCCACATTGGCGCTGGGGTTGTTGAGCTTGTTCGCCGCCGCGGCGACTTCAGTCCAGGTCGGCTTGTCGGGCATCGTTACGCCGGCCGCCGCGAGGAGGTCCTTGCGGTAGAAGAGGCTCGAGCTCTCGCCGTAGAACGGTGCGGCGTAGAGCTTGCCCTTGTAGCTGAGGCCGTCGCGGATCGACTTGAAGAAGTCGGACGAGTCGTAGGCGGGGTTGGCGTCGAGGGTCGTACCGACTTCGTCGATCCAGCCCTGCTTGGCCCACTGTGGGACCTCGAACATGCCGATCGTGGCGAGGTCAAAACTGCTCGCACCCGTCGAGATGTCAGTCGTGACCTTGGCCCGGAGATCGTTCTCCGGAAGGACGAGGACGTTAACCTTGATGTTGGGGTGGGTGGCCTCGAACTCCGGCACGAGCTTCTGGAGCGCCACCATCTGGGGGTTGCCGACCATCGCGACCGTGACAGTGCCTGAAGCGTTGCCATTGGGCGTCCCGGCGGATCCGCCGCTGGGACTAGTGGCACTCGAACCGCATGCACCGACCACGAGCACCGTGGCCGTGCCGAGCGCTATCAGCGTCCGCCAGAGCGGCCGCTTCACGTTAGTTGGCATCATGCTTGCTCCCTACCTACCATGGCTACATAGTTGCCGTCCAGCCACCTGGTGGGCGGTCCCGGCCGTTCGGGCGGGGGCTGTCAGCGGCGAACGGAAAGCCCAACTAGTCGATTCGGATGGGCAGGCCAGACCCGCGACGCGGCAGGCTCCTTTCCTCCTTCTCGTCCGACACACGAGCCAGTCCCGGTGACCGAGCCGATCCGATCTCGCCCGGCGAGATCGCTTTGCGGCCCTTGTATTCACAAGGACTCCTGCGACTGCGCGACCTTCATCGAACCGGTTGCGCAATCGTTTCGATGATAGGCCGACGCCAGCCGCCGTGTCAAGCGTCTGAGGTCCCCCGACTCGCCGAATCGGCCGCTGGTCTTGGCTCCGACGGTCGGCCAGCGCTCATCTCTCAGTCAGTCTCGAATCGACTAAAGCGAGGTGAAGGCGGCGCGGTTGGCTGCGTAGGCGCCGCGGAACAACTCGCGCGGCTCCATATAGCGGACGAGGCGCGAATCGTCGGGCTCCACTACCCTGCCGAGCCGCGCCGAGCGCGCGAAGAGAATGAGAGTCAAGTGACGCGGGGCAGACTCCAGAAATTGATGGGGAGGTCCGCCGCCGGCGGCCCCGGCAGGTGCAAGACGTCCAGGAAGAGGCCGGCGGCGACCCCGCCGATGAGCGCGGCACCGCGCGCCCCAGCCTCGGCCACGACCGGTACCTGCAGGGGTCCGAGGATCGCTCGCTTGACCTCCAGAAGGGCTGCGTCCCGCGACCACCCACCAACGACGACCAGGCGCTCGGCCCTGCCGGCGACCGCCTCAATGGCGTCCCTCAGGCGAGCGGTCTCGCGCTGGACGTATTCCAACGCCGCCCGCCAGACAAGGCCGGGCGTGGCGTCACGGCCGATGCCCTCGAGGACGGCGACGTCTTCGGCGCCCATTCCGACAATCAACCCGCCGGCGCCGCCAGGTGCAACGATCGCCGCGCGACCGAGGGCGCCACGGTCCGCCTCGGGCACGCCGAGGAGATCGAGGAAACGTTGCAGAACCATTCCACAGAGCGACCCGGCGAGCAGCGCCTGGCGGTCTGGTACGACGTGGATCCCGACCGAGACCCCGGTCGCCACGGTGGCGCGCACGACCTCCTCGGCCATTCGGCCCGGGACGGCGCGCACGAGGGCCTCCGCCGTGCCGCACGAGTTGAGGATATCGCCGTCTCCGACGGCGCCCGCTCCGACGGCAGCAGCGAGGTGATCGTGTCCTGCCACCGCGAGCACGGCTCCTTTGGCGTCAACGAGCCCCACGCCAGCGACCCGTCCGACCGGCTCGCCAGCGTTGACGAGGGGAGGGAGTCGATCGACATCCAGGTCGGCCCAGGCGAGCGCGTCCGGCCACCAGGTGCCGGTCTGCTGGTCTAGGAAGCCGGTCCGCGAGGCCAGCGACCGCTCGGCGACCTCCGCTCCGCCGAGCGCCCGCACGACGAAGTCGGCGACGTTCAGCCAGCGTCCACCCTTCACCGTCGCCGGCTCGTGATCCCGCAGCCAGCGGTACTTGCCGATCGTCGGCATCGGTCCCGGCCCGAGGCCCGTCCGGCCGCTGACCAGGTCCGCGCCAAGCTCCTCGAACATCCGCTCGCTCTCCCGCGCTGAGCGGGTGTCAAACCAGGCAATCGCCGGGAAGATGGGTCGGCCCGCCGCATCGAGCAGGAACCCGGCCTCGGCCATGCTCGTCACCCCGACGCCGACGATCACTCCGGATGGTAGTTGGTTGATGGCGGCCCGGGCCGCAGCGGCGACCGCGCCGAGGAGGGCATCCGCAGCGATCTCGGCGCCGGTCGGAACCGGCTGCCACGGTGTTCGTTGACGCCCCTGGCTGAGTTCGACACCATCGGCCGAAACAATCGCCGCTTTGCAGAAGGTTGTGCCGACGTCAATCCCGAGGAGCACCGGTTCCTTCATGCGCTTCCGCTCCGGCATGCGATCCACTCCGGGTCGAACCGGGCGGGCAAGGCCGAGGATGCCTGGCCTGCGACTCGACGCACGGGGTATCGTAGGCAATCGTTTCGCTGGCGTACACGGGCCAGATGGCCCCGCCCCCCTGGACCGTTCCGCTAGACCGCTCCGGCACCTCGCCGCGGCAGCGGCGCGAGCAGTTTACGCGTCGATACTGGTGGCGGCTCGCAGGCAGGGCGGGAGGCTAGAGGCGGCAGTCGGCTCAGCCGACGGAATCCAGAATTGCGATCGCCGCCGATGCGAGGTCAGTCTGACAAGCATCTGCCTCGACGGCCGCTATGGACTCCGGGTTAAGGGCCGCTCGGGCCAGCAAGATCCCCGCGTCGCGGTCGCGGCGCTCATCGGGCGTGGAGACTTCGAGCCCGAGCCGGCGACGAGCAGCACCGACAACCTCGAATAGTTTCAGCCCGCGGGCCATTTGGCCTTCCGCAACCTCTATGGCGGCGACGACATCGAGACAGTCAACTTCGCCCTCCGCGTGCCCCAGGGCGACGCAGTGCCTGAGAGCTTCGAGGCAGCGCTGGCGTGAGCTCTCGAGCCGGCCGCGTCGTCGCTCAAGGATGGCCCGATTGATGATGGTCGAGGTCTCGCCTCGGACATCGCCCAGCGCCTGGAATACGCCGGCGGCCTCGCCCAGGGCCACCTCGGCGTCGTCGAACCTATCGAGATTTCGAAAGGCGACTCCCAGGTTGGTCAACGAGGCTCCCAGACCGCGCTCGTTGCCAGTGCCGCGGACCTCGGCCAGGCCCTGCTCGCCGTATCGCACTGCGTCATCCACGCAGCCCATGGCCAAGGCCGTGGCAGAGAGACTGTTGAGGGACCCCGCCACGCCTCCTCGGTCGTCCAGGCCACGGCACATCGCCAGGCACTGTTCGCCAAACAGCATGGCATCCTCGTAGGCTCCACTGCTGCGGGCGAGCGCAGATGCTCCTCGGAGAGCTGCAGCCCGCGTCTTCGAGGCGAGCGGCGACGAAGCCGCCAGGGTTCTGCGCAACCACACCAACCCTTCGGCCACGTGACCGCCCAGGTACCAGTACCACCACAGATCCGCCGTCATGGTCAGCGCCCCTTCGGGATCCCCCCCGTCGCCGAGTGACCAGACCAAGGCCGCGAGCAGGTCGTTGTGGGCCGCGCCGAGGCGGACCAGCCAGAACTCCTGCCGACTGCCGCCCCAATCACGAGCGGCGGCGACGAGGCTCGCGCACCACCTCGCGTGACGTGCCCTGGTAGCTTTGCTCTCTCCCGCCTCGGCCAGCCGTTCCTCTGCATACTGCCGGACGGTCTCGAGGAGCCGGTACGAGGTTGGACCCTCCAAGCTGGGTTCGGCGACGACCATCGACTGGTCTACCAGACGACACAGCGAGGCGAATGGGTCGTCTTCGGGCTCAGGGTCGCCCCATACGGCGAGGGCCGCCCCAATGTCCAGCCCGCCCCGGAACACCGCCAGGCGGCGAAGCATCCGGCGCTCATCAGAGGCCAGGAGATCGTGGCTCCAGTCGATCGCCGCCCGCATGGTCCGGTGGCGCTGAAGGCTCCCCTCTCCCGGTCGGGCGGGCAGGTCCATGCGGCCCTCCAGGCGCTCGACTATCTCGGCCAGCGAGAGGCTCCGCAGGCGGGCCGCCGCCAGTTCGATGGCAAGCGGGAGACCATCAAGCCGGCGACACAACGCGGCCCCACTGGCGACGGCCTCGCCAGACAACATGAACCCAGGCCGTGCGGCGCTTGCTCGGTCGGCCAGAAGCTGCATTGAGTCGGCGGCCAGGATCTCCGTTTGAGTGCCCTTCGGGGATGGAAGCGCCAGACCCGAGACTGCCCAGGTGACCTCCCCCGGCGCGCCCAGCGGCTCGCGGCTGGTGGCCAGGATGCGCACCCCCGGCGCCTGGGCCAGAAGCTGGGCGCAGAAACCCGCGACTATCGGCAACACATGCTCGCAGTTGTCGAGCAGCAGAAGGCTTCGCCGGCCCTGTAGGCGCGACACAACGCCCGCGACGAGCGACTCACCACGTCGCTCGCGGACATCGAGAACGTCGGCCACGAGGCGGGTGACGGAGCCGCCCGGCGGGAGGGTGGCGAGGGCGACAAGATGCACTTCCGTTGAGGACTCGATGGCGACCGTCCGCGCCAGCTCCAGCCCCAGACGACTCTTTCCGCATCCTCCCGGCCCGACGAGCGTGAACAGCCGCGAGCCGACCAGCGAGTCGTGCGCTTCGCGGAGCTCTCGCTCTCGCCCAACGAACCGACTCGTCGGAATTGGCAGACCGGGGGTCGGGCCGAAAAGGGTGGGGTCGTGTCGCTCGATAGCCCGCCGCAACTCCACGAGAGCCGCCTCGGGCGTGGCCGCGAGTTCGATTCGAAGAGCGGCACTCACACGATCGAACGTGGCGAGGGCGTCGCTCGATCCAGTGCTGCGGTACTGGGCCAGCATGAGCCTGCCGGCGAGTCGCTCGTCGGTGGGATCGGCGGCCACGAGCCCGGCGAGTTCAGTCACCACGGTCTCGCTCTGGCCGAGCGTAAGGCAGGCGTCGGCCCGATCCACCCAGGCCGCCCGCCGTAGCGCGTCCAGACGAGTCGCCTCGGCACCCGCCATCCGCCCGGTTGCGGCGCCATCGAGGGCGGGACCACGCCACATGGCCAGTGCCGCTGCGAGCT
The DNA here is from genome assembly GCA_025358525.1 of Chloroflexota bacterium. Taxonomy (GTDB): domain Bacteria; phylum Chloroflexota; class Limnocylindria; order Limnocylindrales; family CSP1-4; genus Fen-1039. The sequence continues at coordinate 22,110 of JANYJI010000238.1, forward strand.
TCGATGCCGCCATCGCCGGCTGCGCTTCCAGCAACCCATGCGCTTCTCGCGCGGCAGTCTCGAACCGGGCTGCGTCTATCTCCTCCGGCCGGGCTGCCAACCGGTAGGCCGTCCCGGCAGTCCCGATCCGGCCCGGGAGCAGACGGCGCAGGGCCGCGACCTGCCCCTGGAGCGCGTTTTCGGAAGTGTCTGGGGGTTCGTCGCCCCACAACTCATCGATGAGTCGGTCACGCGACACGAAGCGGTCGGCTTCTACCAGAAGGGCGGCAAGAAGGGCGCGCTGCCGGGGTCCACCGAGACGCAGTGTCCCGCCATCTTCAACCACTTCCAGCGGCCCAAGGACCCGGAAGTCGAGAGCCATCAGATCCTTTCGCGGGAGCGTGCGGCTGGAGCCAGGGTAGTCGCCTGTCGTGCCGGCGTTCGACTCTGGTCACTCCTGTTCCCAGTCCATCAGCGATCGATCAGCGTTTGGTCAGCGGCCCGGAGCATCGTGCGGTGCATGGAGCCTCAGCCGTACCCCGACGATGACACTCGAGCGAGCCTTGATCGCATCGTCGAAGGCCAGCTCTGCGCCGAACATGACGGCGACATCGAGGCGATCCTCGCCCCGATGGCTGAGGAGATCGTCCACGACATCGTCGGCTCAGCCGATGGCCCCATACAGGGACTCGAAGCCGTCCGGCGCCGTTACCAGGAGCTGTTGACGGCGACGGTCCACGAGCGGGACGTTCCCATTCGACGGCTGTACGGGCGGGACTTCGTCCTCGACGAGCACGCCTGGCATGGCCGGCTGACGGGCCGAGCCTTCGAAATCGACGGCCACGGACGATGGATCAGCTACCGCGTGCTCTGGCTCCTCGAGATCCGAGACGGCCGGATCGTGCGACAGACGGTCTGGAACGACATGTCGGCCATTCGGAGGCAGCTCCTATGAGCTGACATGACGGCGCCCCGCTCCAGTAGACCCACAGCATTCGCCAAGACGGAAGGAGAACCAGTGACTGCAAGACGCGATGGCAAACACATCTTTCTCGGGTTAGGCATGGCGCTGATGCTCGGAGCGTGCTCCAGTACTGCCGTGCCGAGCGCGGCCTCGAACGTTCAGGGGGCGACGTCCGCAACGTCCCAGCAGGCACCCATCGGCGGTGGCGCCGTTCCAAGTAGCCAGGGCGCAGCTTCCGCAGACGCCTGCAAGTTGCTCACCCAGGCGGAGGTGGAGGCCGCCTTCGGCAAGACCATGCTCGTTCCCGCAGCCGCCGTTGAACACGGCGACTCGACCTGCACGTACACGAATCAGGCCGGCGGTCTGGACCTGACCATTTCGATCAGCTCGCGGCGGTCGAGCGCGGCAGCTATCAAGGCGGCCCAAGGACTGTACGGCGCCAGCGGGACCGACGTGTCCGGGGTCGGCGACGCAGCATTCGAGGTCGCCGGGATCCTGGAGTTCGTCAAGGGCACCACGCTGGTCACGGTCGGAACCGGCGACGGACCGGCGATTATCAGCGACGCCAAGTTCCAGGCTCTGGCCGCCACCGCTGCAGGACGGATCTGATGTCCATCAACCTCAGCCACGGTCGGGTTGCAATCCTGACCATCTCACTCGCAGCCCTTCTGGCGGCGTGCTCCGGATCAACGTCCGGCACCTCGGCCCCGGCTGCGGCCACCACAGCCGGTTCGGCGGTAGCTGCCGTGCCGACGTCCATGTCCGTGGCGGGAGCGACCACTGCGGCGGCTCCAATCTCGGCCGGCGATGCGGGCTCCGCTTGCTCGATCGTCACATCCGCGGCGGTTTCCACAGCGACCGGCTTCACCGTCGCGAGATCGTCGGGGGCCGCCGGTGTCTGCTCATTCCAGAACGCAGACTCCAGCCGGTACCTGACGGTCCAGGTCTACGGCAGCCAGGCCGACATGGGCCTCATGCTGCAGGCCGAGCCCGGAGGCGAGCACATCGCGGACCTCGGCGACGATGCTTTCTGGTCACCCTTGGGCGGACTGTTGTTCGTCCGAAAGGGCGATCACGGGATGACATTCCTAGATCCTGACCTTGGGACCAGCTCGCCCACCGACACAGCGGGGAGAGACGCGCTGGTCACGCTGGCGCGAACCGCACTGCCCCACCTCTAGACGACCGATCGGGGCTCAACTCCGGTCATCAATCCACTGACCCACGAACTTTCAGGAGAACCTCGATGCTCACACCAGTAAGGTCACACCTCGCCGTGGTCGAACCTCACGGCCCAGATGCTCCACTCATCCCGGGCATTACAGCGACGACGCGACTCTCGGCCGCTGAGACGGGTTCAATCTCGATCGTCGAGCACCTCTTCTCACCGGGTGCCCTCGTACCGCCGCACCGACACACGCTCGAGGATGAGATCTCGTACGTCGTCTCGGGGGAGATCGGCTTCCGATCGAACGGCAAGGAAGTCTCGCTCGCGGCTGGCGGCTACATCGTCAAGCCGCGCGGTGAGCTCCACTCGATGTGGAATGCCGGCCGCACTCCCGCTCGCATGGTCGAGATTATCAGCCCCGCGGGTTTCGAGAAGTATTTCATCGAGTTGGCCGAGGCGGTCGCGGCAGCAGGCGGGCTGCCCGACCCATCGACCATGGGCTCGATCGCCGGACGCTTCGGCCTCTCGTTCGACCTGGCGGAGATTCCGGACCTCATCGCCCGACACGGTCTCGTTTCGCCTGTCTGACCCCGGCGCCCTGTGGCCGACGACGTCCGCCGGGCGCGGCTGACCGGCCATGCGGGGCTCAAAGCTCTGCCTGCCCTCCGCAGCTTGTCGCATCGATGATGCTGCGGCCAGCCTGGGGTGCCGGTATTGAGTAGGGTTACCGGCATGGAACGCAAGTGGCTCATCCTCACGAGTGTGTCGCTGGGGTCACTGATGGCCACGCTCGACGGCAGCATCGTCAACGTTGCCCTGCCGGCGATGCAGAACGATTTCCGGATCGATCTGACCGCGATCGAATGGGTCGTCGTCGCCTACTTGCTGGTCGTAGGCAGCCTGTTGATGCCGTTCGGCCGACTCGGCGAGGTCCTGACCTTCAAGCGCGTCTATCTCGCCGGCTTCGCGGTTTTCACCCTGGCTAGCATTTTCTGCGGGGCTTCTCCCAATGCGCAGATTTTGGTCGGCTTTCGTGTCATCCAGGCTGTGGGAGCGGCGATGCTCATGGCTATGGGCCCGGCAATAGTGGCTCGAACGTTCACCGATGGAGAGCGTGGGCGAGCGCTGGGCCTCAACGGCGTCAGTGTCGCGATCGGCCTGAGCCTCGGACCGGCGCTCGGCGGGGTGCTCACGCAGCTCGCCACCTGGCGCGCGATCTTCCTGATCAACGCACCGATCGGATTGCTGGCGATTCTCTGGGCAGCGCGCGTTCTTCCGGCCGAGACGCCCGGGAAGGGTCGATCGTTCGATGTCAAGGGGGCCGCGCTATCGGGCATTGCCGTGTTCGCTCTCCTCCTGGCCCTTAGTGACGGCCAGGAGTGGGGTTGGACGAGCCCCGCGGTCGTCGGCCTGCTGATTGCCTTCGTCCTGCTGGGCGCAGCATTCGTCGCTGTGGAGCGCAGCTCGCTCCAGCCAATGATCGATCTCGCCCTGTTCCGGATTCGGCCCTTCACTGCCGGGCTGGCCAGCGTAGCAGTGGCATTTGCCGGGCTGTTCACCGCGACCTTCCTGCTGCCTTTTCTGCTGCAGCAAGGGCGTGGCTTCTCGCCGATCGAGGCCGGCCTGCTGCTGACCCCGGTGCCGATCACCATGGCTCTCGTAGCGCCGTTGAGCGGCATCGCTTCGGATCGATTTGGCCCACGCGTTCTGGCCAGCGCGGGCATGGCGGTCATGGTGCTCGGGCTCTTTAGCCTGACCCTTTTACCGGTGGACTTCGCGCTGCCCGATCTCATCTGGCGTCTCGTTCTTCTCGGTGTGGGCCAGGGCCTGTTCATGAGCCCGAACAGCAGCGCCGTGTTGGGCTCCGTGCCGCGGTCGCGAGTCGGGACGGCGTCGGGCACGCTGGCCCAGATGCGTGTCAACGGCCAGGCTCTGGGGATAGCTTTGAGCGGCGCGATCGTGGCGACGCGGCTGCCCGTCCACCTGGC
>JANYJI010000126.1 GCA_025358525.1 Chloroflexota bacterium
GCGGCCGTCGTCATCGACAACCTGCGCGTCAACTGGTGGTCGGCCTACGACACCAACGCCTACTGGCTGGCGGCCAGGCATGTCGTCGGCGGTCAGCCGCTCTACGCTCAGGCTGAGATTTGGACTGCCGGCGCGTTCAAATACCCCCCTCTCTTTGCCCAGCTCGCGGTTCCGATTGGGTTTCTGCCGGAGCCCATCGTCGACTGGATCTGGCGCATCTCCGGCGTGCTCTGCCTGCGCTTTCTCTCCGGTTCGTGGAAGCTTGCCCTGCTCGTGTCTCTGCAGTGGCCGGTCTTCGCCGAACTTGGCTTCGGCAACGTGACGTTGCAGCTCGGCGCAGTGGCCCTGTGGTGCTTCCGCGACCGACGGGCGGTTTACCTGATTCCGTGGTTCGCCGGGATGAAGTTCGGTCCGGCTCTACTGATCCCCTACCTCTGGTTCACCCGACCGGAGATGCGGCGGCCAATCGTGATCAGCTGCGCGGCCTTCTCGGCGGCCTGCCTGATTTCGATCGCTTTGGCGCCCGGGCTATGGTTCGACTACCTGGGAACACTAGGCTGGGAAGCCGCCTCGCAGATGAAGGCCATGTTTGTCGTGGCGCTCGTGCCCGACCGCGGTGGCCTGGACTTCATTCTCCGCTTCGCCATCGCGTTTGCCCTGATGCTGGTCGCGATTCGCTGGAAACTCGACTGGCTGGCGTTCATCGCCGCGACGGCCACGATGCCGATCTTCTCGCTGACTCGGCTGGCGGTGCTGGTGGCACTCTGGCCCTTGTGGCTGCGCGGCGTCGTGGACCGCTGGCGCCAGATCGACACGCCGCTGCGGCGCTGGCTGACGGCGCCGTTGATCCACCTGGACATGCTGGGGCCCTTGCCTGCGCCACCGGCGGCGTCGGCAGTGGCGACGCGAGAGCCCGTTCCCGCCCCAAATCCCGCGGCGGCCTCGCCGAGCTAGGGTCGGGCGCTCCGCTCCCGCCAGACCGGATCGCCGTGGCGGTCCTCAACGAGCGGCCAGGCGCCCACCAGACCCACGTCCTGACCCAGCTCGGCCGGCACGATCCGGACTCGTGCCGCCGGAGTCCGAAATGCTGTCCGGGCCACCTGGTCGCGAGCCGGGGCGAGCCACCGCTCGCCTTGTCGATCGGCCAGGGTTCCGCCGACCACGATCCGCTCGGGGTTGAACTCGTTGACCCAGCCCACGCAGGCAATTGCGAAAGCCAGGCGGGCCCGCTCCATAAGGCGAATGCAGGTAGGGTCACCCGCCAGCTCTCCATCGGCCACGTCGGTGGCGGTGAGCGGCCGACCCTCAGTGCCTCGGCCCTCAGTGCCAAGGCCCGCGGCGCTACGGCCCGCGGCGCTACGGACCCGAGCGCGGGTCGCCAGGAACGAAGACTCGCCCGCGGACAGGGCCTCCTGGGCCTCGGCCGCCAGTCCCGCCCCGGCCGCGATGGCCTCGAGGTGGCCCGTCCCGCCACAGCCACAGCGCGGGCCGCCGTCGGCGATGAGCGTTATGTGGCCCAGCTCTCCGGCCGTTCCGTCCGGCCCCAGGACCAGGGCTCCGTCTCGGACGATGGCACCGCCCAGACCGGTCGAAACGGTCACGTACAGGAAGTCGGCGCACCCACGGGCGGCGCCCAGCCAGTGCTCGGCGAGCGCAGCCACGTTCGTATCTCTCTCGAGATATGCGGGCAGTCCAACCCGCCGCTCCATCTCGTCGGCGAGTGGCGAGTCGCGAAGTACGGGCAAGTTGGGTGGATCGACGACGAGGCCACGCCACGGATCCACGGGTCCCATGGACGAGATGCCGATAGCGACGAGACGGTCCCGAACGTTCCCCGGGAGAGCGTCTCGGACGCCGAATAGGATCTCGGCGCAGGCCCGAAATATGCCCTCCTCGCCGCTCTGCACGGGAGTGGCCGCGGCCCGTCGCTCGAGCCGATCTCCGCCAGCGAGTATCGCAGCCGCCCGAATCTGCGTGGCCCCGAGGTCGAGGGCCAGCACTACCGCGTCGGGCGGCATCAGGCCCATGGTTGCCGCTCGCGGTCGAACGACCTCATCTCTTGGTGGCCTGCCGCGTTGACGCCGCCTCGTCTAGTCCGGGGCCGGCTGGGCGCCGAAATAGAGGCCGCCTGGCCGCCCAGCGACTGCCGGTGTCGGCGGCCTTTGGCTCGTTTGGGTGGCCGCCGGTCTCCTCCGGGTACAACTCGTGAAGCGTGACGTTGAGTGCCGCGGCCACGGGCACACCGAGCAAGCCGCCGAGGATCCCCCAGGTGCTCAGGCCCACGAGCACCGCGAAGATTGTGATAACCGGATGCAGGTGAACGGCTCGGCCGATGACGACCGGCATGGCGATCTGGTCCTCGATCTGGCGGACAACGAAGTAGACGGCCAGAACAACGATCGCCGTGTCCATGCCATGGGAAGAGAAGGCGACAGTACCGGCCAGGGCCGCAGCGATGATCGGCCCCACCAGCGGAATGATCTCCAGGAAACCGCTCAGGATGGCCAATCCCAGGGCGTAGGGGATGTGCAGGACGGGACCGAGGAAGACGTAAATAGCGGCCGTCACGAGTGCGATCAGGAGAAGCTGACCGCGCAGCCAACGCCCCAGCACGACGTGGATGCGGTGAGCGAGACGGAGCGTATCCACCCGCTGCTCGCGTTCGAGGAAACGCAGGACGAACCTCCCAAACCGCCCGCCGTCAAGGAGGAGGTAGAAGGTGATGATCAGGCACAGGATGACCTGGAGCCCAACTTCGACGGCCCGCTCGGCCATGTGGACTGCGTCGGAAGGCGAGCTGACGATGCCCAGGAAGGCCTGCCTTAGCTGTTTGGCCAGTTCGTCCACGGAGAATGTGTTGCCGGCCATGACGACGGTGTCGCCGAAGAGCTTGTGCAGCGCGGAGCTGATGACGTCGTGCCCGCCCGATGACAGGTCGGCAAGCTCCGAGCCGGCCCGTTCGGCGGCGATGAAGGCAATCCCGCCCACGAAGGCGAATAGCAGCACGTAGCCGATCCCGATAACTGCCACCCTGGGCAATCGGGTCCGACTCTGGACGCCGGCAACGACCGGCGAGAAGGCGTAGGCGAGGACGCCGGCGACCAGGAACGGGCCGATGATGCCGCGGGCCAGCCACAGCACCAGCACAATCGCCCCGGCCAGTACGGCCAGACGCACGGTCTGATCGGACCAGCCAATCGCGAAGCGTTGCGGCCCAGCCATGCTGGACGGTTCCGCAGAGCCAGGTTTGCCGGTCATCGCCGCTCCTCTCTCGGGCACCCAGCGCCGGCGGGTCCCGCCGCGCTACCGTGGCCTTTGGCCCCATTCGACTCCGAGGAGCCAGGGGACGCGAATAGCCTACCTCGCGGCCGCACCCACGTAGTCGCGAGCCGGCAGTGTGGCGCCTGGGAGTGCCGCGCGCCGGCGCCAGGCCCGGTTGCCGGGCCCGCGCCGCTGATCGATCATGGTCTGCCGGCCTTCGAACGAGCGTTGCAGGCGCCCGACCGGTCCGGCTCCGCGCCGGATGGTACGCTCAAACCAATGGACGAACGACCCACCGCCACGGGCGCCGCCGACACCCCGGAATCCGCTGGGGAGTCTGCCGCTGACCCTGCCGCTGACCCTGCCGCTGAGCCGGTCCGGGGTCGGTACGGCGAGCGATGGGAGAGCATCGGCGGAGCGGACCGCGGCGAAACCGCAGGCCTGGTCGAGGACGAGGTTTTGGGCGATGCTACCGACGAGAACAACAGCGGTTCGGGCGGCCTCGTCAGCCATCTCCAGAATGTGGCCGAGCCCTTCGCCGACCACTTCGTTTTCCCGGTGGCCGGGGCAATCGGGACGATCATCGAGGCAGCCAGCCAGGCCTGGGGCGTGCACGAGGCCATCGTCGCGCGGCGGCTGAAGCGCCAGGCCAAGGAGCCCCTCCTGAACCTGTATGAGGCCTACCCGGAGGCCGGGCTGGCCTCCCCACGCGAGCTCGGTCTGCGGTTCGTGCCCGTGGAGGAGATCCTCGGCACGGCCGTGGCCGGAATGGCTCAACGCGGCGGAGACTTTTTGCCCCTCAAGCCGTTCCGGGGCGAGAACTGGGCGGGCCGGTGGCGGCGCATCCGCGAAGCCAACGAACGCATGCAGCCGCTGCCGCCGGTGGACCTCATCAAATTCGGCGGTGAGTACTGGGTCGTGGATGGCCACAACCGCGTCGCTGCGACCCTGTACATCAACGGCGCTGGCCTGGACGCGATGGTCACTGAGCTGGTGCCGCTCGACGGCCGAACCAGCGAGCGACCGTCGAACCTGCTGTCCTACCTGGGCGAACGCGCCGAGCTGCGAGCCGCCGCCGCGGGCCGTACGCCGGCAGTGGGAATGCGCCATACGGAGCAGCAGCAGTCGGCCGCCGAGACCGGCCAGACCCGCCAGACCGGCCAGACCGGCCAGACCGCCACCCTTGGCAAGCCCGACGAAGATCCCGAAGCCGACCCTGAGACACGTCCAAAACCGGACCGCAAAGGCTTCGAGCCGCGCGAGGAGTCGTCCTAAGGTGACCCGGAACCTCACCCTCGAATGGCCCGACCCGACCCCGTTCAGGGACCGGGATGGCCTATCGATCCGAATTCTGGCCGTGTCAGACTTGCTCGAGCCAACGCTTGTCGATGTGCGCAACCGCAGGGCCCTCGAGCCAATCGACGTGATAGTCGGCTGCGGAGACCTCGACATCGACGACCTGAGGTTCATCGCCGACGGCTTCAACGCCCCGCTTGTGTACGTTTACGGCAACCACGACGCTGGCGAGCGCTGGCTGGAGCACGGCGATCTATACCCTGAACCGATCCTCTCGACGGCGACTCTCCACCGGGCCGGCATCTCCTTGGCCGGACTGACGTGGCCGGGTGTTCGAGGCAAGGGCGGACACCGCAGCGAAACCGCGGCCTGGAATCAGGCCTTGCGTTTGGCGACGAGGCGCCTCGGCCGGATGGAGCCGCTCATCATCCTCAGCCACGTACCACCGTTGGGCTCAGGGGATGTGGCCACCGACGCCTACCACCGCGGCTTCAAGGGCTACCGCTGGCTTCTCCAACGCCTCGAGCCGCCCCTCTGGCTACACGGCCACACGCCGCTGGCGGCTACCCGCGACTGGCAGGTCCAGGTCGGGCCGACGACGGTAGTCAATGTCACTGGCGCGGTGCTTATCGAGCTGACTCCGCCCCAGCCGGGGACCAGACCGAGACGGCGGGTCGGGCTCAAGGCGGGCTCAAAATCGAAGACTGGCCTCGGAGCCGGCGCAACCGCAGCGACGCCGGGCGAACCGGTCGCCAGCGGGGCCATCGAGCCGCCCACCCGCCTGCCTGAGGGCCCCGCCTCGACCCTATAGGGCCATCGGATTCGGAGCGTCCGGGTCGACGCCCAGCTCGCGCATAGCAGCCTCTGCATCAGCCGTGGGCAGCTTTCCGGCCCGAGCCAGGCCCCCGATGGCCGCCGCCGCGATATGGGGCGGGTCGATCTCGAAGAGGCTCCGCAGGGCCTCGCGAGCGTCCGAGCGGCCAAAGCCATCCGTGCCAAGGACGATACTCGAAGGCGGCAGCCAGGGCAGCACGAGTCCCGGGTAGGACCTGATCCAGTCCGTTGCGATCACGATCTGGCCACCGTCCGGCGGCAGTACCTGGGCCACGTATGGCACCCGCGGCACCTCGCCCGGATGGAGCCGATTCCAGCGGTCCCCGGCCAGGCCGTCGGCACGAAGCTGCTGGAACGAGGTTGCGCTGTACACCTCGGCCGGAATGCCACGCTCGGCCAGGAGATCGCGAGCGGCCACGACCTGCTGCAGGATTGCGCCACTGCCGACGAGCCGGACTGGATCGCCCTTGTAGCGGACCGCTTTGCCCAGGCTGGGCGCCTCGAGCAGGCGATAGATGCCCTGCCAGATCTGTTCGTCGGTCAGCCCATCCGGGCGCCTGGGCATCGGATAGTTTTCGTTGTACAGCGTGATGTAGTAGAAGACGTCCTCACCCCGGACATACATCCGATCGATGCCCTCGCGGATGATCACCGCAAGCTCGTAGGCATAGGCCGGATCGTAGGCGCGAATGTTCGGGATGACCGAGGCGAGCACATGCGAATGACCGTCGTCGTGCTGCAACCCCTCGCCCGCGAGCGTCGTTCGGCCGGCGGTGGCGCCCATGATGAAGCCGCGGCCGCGCGCGTCGGCCAGGGCCCAGAACTGGTCGCCCGTCCGCTGAAAGCCGAACATCGAGTAAAAGATGTAAAAGGGGATCAGGGGCACGCCATGAGTGGCATACGAGGTGGCCGCGGCTTGCAGCGAAGCCGCCGCACCGGCCTCGGTGATCCCCTCCTCCAGGACCTGACCGTCCTTGGCCTCCCGATAGCTAAGGACCAGCTCCGAGTCCACCGACTCGTAACGCTGGCCCATCGAGGCGTAAATTCCCACTTCCTTGAACAGCGGGTCCAGGCCAAAGGTGCGAGCCTCGTCCGGGACGATGGGCACAATTTGCGCCCCGATCTGGGGATCGCGGATCAAGTTTCGTAGGAGCCGACCAAAGGCCATGGTGGTGCTGACAGCCATCTCCGAGCCCGCCGCGAACTCGCCGTCTACCTCTGTCCGCAACGCCGGCAGCGGCTTTGCCCGTACTACACGGCGCGGGACGAAGCCACCCAACGCCCGCCGCCGCTCCAGCATGTACTGGATCTCCTCGGAGTCCGGCCCGGGATGGTAGTAGGGCGCATCGTGGAGGGCCGCGTCGGGAATGGGCAGTTCCAGGCGGTCGCGGAAGATGCCCAGTTCGGTCTCGGATAGCTTCTTGGCCTGGTGGGTGATGTTGCGCGCCTCCACCCCCGGTCCGAGGGCCCAGCCCTTTGTCGTCTTGGCCAGCACGACCGTCGGGGCTCCGCGGTAATCGGTCGCGGCGCGGTAGGCCGCGTAGACCTTGCGGTAGTCGTGGCCGCCGCGTCGGAGGCGAGCTAGGTCGTCGTCGGAGAGATTCTCGGCCAGTCGCCGCAGCCGGGCGTCGGGGCCAAAGAAGTGCTCGCGGATGTAGGCGCCACCGGCCACCGAGTACTTCTGGAACTCGCCATCCACGGTCTCGTTCATCTTGTTGACGAGGACGCCCTCGACGTCACGGGCCAGCAGGTCGTCCCACTCCCGGCCCCAGACGACCTTGATGACGTTCCAACCGGCGCCGCGGAAGAGGCCCTCGAGCTCCTGGATGATCTTTCCGTTGCCGCGGACCGGCCCGTCCAGACGCTGGAGATTGCAGTTGACGACGAAGGTCAGGTTGTCGAGTCCCTCCCGAGCCGCCATCGACAGGGCGGTCACAGCCTCAGGCTCATCCATCTCGCCGTCACCGAGGAAGGCCCAGACTCGACTGGCGGACGTATCGGCCAGGCCGCGATTGGTCAGGTAGCGGTTGAGGCGGGCCTGGTAGATCGCGTCGATCGGGCCCAGACCCATCGAGACCGTGGGGAACTCCCAGAAGTCCGGCTTGGTGCGGGGGTGGGGATAGCTCGGCAAGCCAACGCCCGAGAGAGCCTCCTGGCGGAAGTGGTCGAGGTTTTCCTCTGTCAGCCTGCCCTCCAGATAGGCTCGAGCGTACATCCCGGGCGCCGCGTGCCCTTGGAAGAAGATCTGGTCGCCCGCGCCGCCGTCGTCCTTACCTCGGAAGAAGTGGTTGAAGCCCACTTCGTACAGCGTCGCCGCGCTGGCGTAAGTAGCCAGATGGCCGCCCAGGCCGGGGCTGCGGTTGTTGGCCCGCATGACCATGGCCACTGCGTTCCATCGAATGAGCCGTCGGATGCGCCGCTCTATCGCCTCATCGCCGGGGAAGAAGGGTTCCTGTTCGGGGCTGATGGTGTTGATGTAGCGGGTCTGCGTCAGAGGCGGAAGGCCGACGCGAAGCTGGCGGGCCCTCTTTAGGATCTTGAACAGCAGGAAGCGGGCGCGCTCGTCGCCCTCCTGGCTGTGGACCTGGTCCAGGGCATCTAGCCATTCCTGGGTCTCGGACGGGTCGATATCGGGCAACTGGTGCTTGAACTCGTCGAAATACATGGCTCGGCAGTATCTCCGGATGAGGGAAGACGCAATGTCGCCGGGCCGGAAGCCGGTCGACCTGACCAGCAGGGTAGCCGATAGATCGAGGCGGCGAACGCCCGGATGCGGTCCGGGCCGCACGGTGGGCGAACGTCGGGTGGGTCAGGCTGACACGAATGGGTCGCTTGCGGGCGGGACCATTAGCGCAGTACAAAGACACCTGACGGCAGCACGGTCAAAAACACGGCCAAACACCGGCCAAAGGGAGCTTTGTCAGGCATGAAGGACAGCTTGAGGTCTCCGCACGACGGCTCCTGGACGGTTCACGGTCCCGAGGGACGATACGATCCGCTCGTCGCGCTCGTCGTAGTCGACCTGCAGAACGACTTTGCCGACCCGGCCGGAAGCCTCTCCGTCAGCGGCGGCGCCGAGATCGTTCCGTCCGTCAACCAGGAGATAGCACGAGCCCTCGTCGGCGGCGCCGCCGTTTTCTACACGCAGGACTGGCACCCCGCACACACTCCCCATTTCGCCCAGGATGGCGGCGTCTGGCCGGTCCACTGCGTTCAGAACACCTGGGGCGCGAAGCTGCACCCGGACCTCACCGTCGGCGGCCCGGTCGTTCAAAAGGGCACGCACGGTGAAGACGGCTACTCGGGCTTCTCGATGCGGAACCCGGCGGGCGGTTTGCCGGTCCCGACCGAGATGGGCGCCAAGATCGCCGCCGGCGGCGCCAAGCGCCTGGTCGTCGTCGGGCTCGCCACCGACTACTGCGTGAAGGCCACCGCGCTCGACGGTGTTCGATTGGGCTATGAGACGGCGGTCCTGCTCGAATGCGTGCGGGCGGTCGATCTGGAGCCGGGGGATGGCGACCGGGCGCTCGACGAGTTGGCCGCGGCGGGAGTCATTCTCGTTGGCATTGGGGCTGCGGCTCGCTGAGGGCCAGCGCAGTCGGGGACAGGCGAGACGCGGGAGCTCGTGGGCGGCTCGCGCGATGCGTCTCCGCCGGCCCGACAGGGCGCGACGAAGTGGCCAGCCGCTAAAGTTGGCCTATGCAGCTCCACCTGGTCGATGCCACATACGAGCTCTTCCGCGCGTACTACGCGCCGCGACCTGCAGTGCTGGCACCGGATGGACAGAACGTCGGTGCGGTCGTGGGCCTGCTCTACTCCCTCCTGACACTCCTGCGCGAGGAGGGCGCGAGTCACGTCGGCTGCGCAACGGACCACGTCATCCGCTCCTTTCGCAACGACATGTACCCCAACTACAAGACGGAAGCAGGCGTCCCTACGGAGCTGCTCGAGCAGTTCGAACTGGCCGAGTGGGCCATGGAGGCCCTGGGCCTGGTGGTCTGGAGAATGATCGAATTCGAGGCCGACGACGCGCTGGCCGCGGCGGCTGCGCGGTGGGCGGAGGCGCCGGGAGTGGACCGCATCTACATCTGCACGCCGGACAAGGACCTGGCCCAGTGTGTCCGCACCGACCGCGTGGTCATGCGCGACCGGCTCCGCGACCGCACCCTGGACGAGGCCGGCGTGGCCGCTCGCTGGGGAGTGCCACCGGCCTCCATCCCCGACTACCTCGCCCTTGTCGGCGATTCGGCCGACGGCTTTCCGGGGCTGCCGGGCTGGGGCGCGAAGTCTGCGGCGGCCGTCCTGGATCGGTTCGGACACCTCGAGGCAATCCCCGCCCGCCCTGGGGAGTGGCAGGTGACCGTGCGCTCGCCTGCCGTTCTGAATGCCACCCTGCGAGCGCAGTGGCAAGACGCGCTGCTATTCCGCCGCCTGGCCACCCTTCGAGTCGACGTGCCCCTGCCCCAGCGGAAGCCCAACGAGTTGCTCTGGCAGGGTGCTCACCGGACGGCGTTCCTGGCGCTGTGCGAGCAACTCGGCCAGCCGCGCCTGGCGAACCGGCCCCATCTCTGGCAGGACTGACACGCGGCGGTGCGGAAGGGCCCGGCGACGGCCCGGCTGCGCGGGGCGGCGGGACGGCTGCGCGGGGCGGCCCGCCTCTCGTACGTGAGGCCTCTAGCTCAGCAGCGCCAGCATGGCGGCATGGTGGGCCGGCGCGGCCGCCAGGCAAGACCATTTCTTGGCCTGGTATGCAAGATCGAACCAGGGCTTGCCATCGAGCGTGGTAACCGTGGCGCCGGCTCGTTCGGCAATGAGGCCGGCCGCGGCAACGTCCCAGGCGGAGAGCCCGGCACCCTGAGCGTAGACATCGAATCGGCCGCAGGCCACATACGAGAGCGTCAGCGCCGATGAGCCCATGGAACGATGAGCTCGGATGGCCTTGAGCGCCAGGTGACGCTTGCGAACGGTTCCACGCCCGCCGACGGCGAGTGTCACGACCAGGTCCTCGAGCAGCTCTTTGCGGCCCACCTGTATCGGCTCGCCGTTTCGGAGCGACGGACCATCGACCGCACCCGCAAACGTCTCGTCGCGCGTCGGGTCATAGACCACGCCCACGACCGGGCGCCCCTCGGCCACCAGCGCGATCGAGATGCAGAAGAACGGAATTCCGTTGGCGTAGTTCACCGTGCCGTCTAGCGGATCGACGATCCAGACCCGCCCGGAACTGGCCCCGGTATGGGCGACCGCGCCGATTTCCTCGGCATAGAAGGAATCGCTCGGGTAGCGCTCCCGAACGGCCAGCCTGACCAGGTCCTCGCAGAGATTATCGACCTCGGTCACAACGTCGCGTGGGCCTTTGGCCCGGATCGATTCGAGCCGCTCGTAGCGCTCCATCTGGATTCGCCCGGCCTGATGCGCCAGGTCTATCGCCAGCTCAAGCTCCGGACCAAAGGCGACCGACCGACCCAGCCGGCTCAGCCGGCTCAGCCGAGCCAGCCGAGCTTTCGATTCCGCGGCCGATCCGCTCGCTTGAGCGGCCGCGCCTGAGGCCATCAGCCCGCCGTCCCGGCTTCGAGAGCGATCTCAATCGTGAGTTCGATCGATCGATTCAGTTCGTCCAGCGGCAGGTACGACTCCTCGGAGGTTGCTTCTTCCGAGAGCACGTCGCTGACTGTCAGTATCGTGGCTGCGGAGACATCGGAGCCCGCCGCTCGGGCCCGCGCGGCCAGGTAATACATGACTGAGGTCTCCATCTCGAAGGCCAGCACGCCGCGGCTGCGCCATTTGGAGAAGTAGTCGCTGTCCGAGTTGTAAAAGACATCGACCGTGGCAACCTGGCCGACATGTGGCTTCTGGCCGTGCTTCTCGGCCGTCTCGACGAGCGCCCGAACGAGCCCGAAATCTGCGGTTGGAGCGTACGGGTCGCCGTGGAGGTAGGTCCGCGTGGCGCCGTCCACGGGTGTAGCCGACGAAGCGATCACGATCTGGCCGGTCTTGATGCCGCGGCCGATGCCACCGCATGTGCCAACGCGGATCAGCTTCTTCGCGCCGAGCCGGAGCAGCTCCTCCACCACGATCGACATGCTCGGTGCGCCCATGCCGCTCGTTTGGACGCTGACCGGGACGCCCTTGTACGTGCCCGTGTAGCCGAGAAGGCCGCGATGCGAGTTGACCTGGCGGGCGGCGCCTGGGCCACCGTCAAGCTTCGCCGCGATCCAAGTGGCCCGGTTGGGGTCGCCGGGCAGAAGGACGACCGGGGCGTAGTCCTCGGACTCGGCCCGAAGATGGATCTGCGGCATTGGTCTCTCCTGCTCGTGATTGATCGCCGACAGCGCGGAAGCAGCCTAAATGGTGGCGTGTGGCCGGCCATGGTGGATTCTATGAGATGGCGCCCGATGCCATCTGCCGAACCCAGCGCAACGGCATCCGCCTCTTGACCTCGAATGGTTCAGGCGGGTCAGGACTGGGTTTGTGAGCTTTGGTGGACAAACTGTGGAAAACCTGAGATACATATGCACGAACGTTCCTTGCAGTCGGCCTAATTCGTTCGATGGTACGCGCGACCCAGGGGAAGCCCGTACCCTTGGATGATAGGACTGGTGCAAGGTGCGCCGAACCAGAGACTTCAGGCCCTTGATTGGTCGGTCCCGTCTCCCGGCCAAGGTGCCCACCACGAGGGCCTAGAGAAAAGGAACGCGTGTGCGGTTCGGTCGTACTCGACTGGGGGCGGTCGAGCGTCTTTTGTGGTCCCGTGATAGTCGGCTCGTCTCGCGGATTGCCCAGAATCTGCCGCAAGCTCGAATCATCGAGCTGCCAGACTCCGGATGGTGCGTGCTGGCTCGTGCCCGAGATCTGTCCGAGCCTGTTGTGCTGAGACTCGCTCAGGCGTCCGCCTACGGTCTCGCCGACGTAGACCCGTCGCTGCCGGTCGCCGAGAGATATGTGGTCGCACTGGGTCATGCGGTCCAGGTTTCCGGCCTCGCCAATTACATCGGCATGGACGAAACGCCCGAGATCGCCAAGCGCAAGGTCCTCGACTACTTCTTTGCCCTCAAAGCGAACCACCACGTCGAGTTCCAGCCCATCGTCGATCTGCGAACAATGCAGGCCCACGAGTGGGAATGCCTCTTCCGACCTCAGATGCCGATGCTTCCGCAGACGATCAGCGCCATCGTCGACGCAGCCCTCGTCGCCAAGCGCCCCGTCGACTTCGATGTGTTCGTGGTCGAGGCCACGCTGGCCCGGATCGCCGAGATCACCGAGATCGCCAAGCCGGGGTCCATCGGTCGGAGCGCGCACTACAGCATCAACTTGCTGCCCGCCAGCCTCCTGGCGCCGCATTTCGAGGCGAGCGCCTTCGCCGAACGCGTTCGCCGAGTCGGCCTCTCGCCCCGCCAGATCGTGGTCGAGTGCACCGAGCAGCAGGCCATTGCCGACATCCCGCGCCTCAAGAAACATGTCCGCGCCCTCCGCCGCCTCGGCTTTGGCTTCGCCATCGACGACGCCGGTGCCGGCTACGCCAGCTTCAACGTCATCGCCGCGCTGGAGCCCTCGATCATCAAGATCGATCGCGAGATCGTCTGCCGGATCGGCAACAAGGGCAGCGAGGCCAAGAAGGCCCTCGTCGAGGCATTTGTCTCCTTCAGCCGCCGGATCGGCGCAAAGGTCGTGGCCGAGGGCATCGAGAACCGCCGCGACTTACTTGCCGTCCAGGAGCGTGAGGTGGACTTCGGCCAGGGCTTCTTCCTGGGCCGCTCCTCCACCACGCCCACGCAGCCTCGGCGGATCCGAAGCGCACGGGAACTGCCGATCTCGATTGCCACGGTTGCCGGCTGGGAAGGCGCAGTCACCAGCCGCGCGGCATCCCGCCAGTAGGACGCGGCCCTACGGCAGTACCATCATCGAAATGAACGCCCCCGAACGCACCGGTCCCGTCTCCCCCGCCCTCTCGGACGCTGCCCGCTACTTCCTCGAGGCGCCACGCTTCGCGGTGGTGGCGGTTCTCAACCCCGATGGCAGCCCGCTCCAGGCGGTGGTCTGGTATGCGCTAGAGGGCGATGTCATCGCCTTCAACAGCCGGATCGGTCGGCTGTGGCCGACGAACCTCCAGCGTGATCGCCGCCTGTCTCTCACCGTTGCCGACGGCTACGAATACATCGAGATGCGCGGCGAGGTTGAGGTCGACCAGGACCCGGTCCGCGGTCTGGAGTTCGTCACTCGCCTGACCCGTCGGTACCATCAGGACCAGGCTGCGGCCGATGCCCAGATCGCAGTCTTCGCAAGGGAACATCGGGTGACCTTCAAGCTGCGCCCGACGCGCATCTTCGAGCGACTCTCGGGCCACTAGAAGAGGCCCAACCAGACCCGTCCCGGCTCAACAGGAGGAGACAGCCATGGCCAAGGCGAAGATCGGCTATGCGGCCATGCTCGAGCAATTCGGGCCCGCCGAAGTCCTCGACCTGTGCGCCCAAGCAGATGCAGCCGGGTTCTCCGGGGTGATGGCCGCAGACCATTTCCAGCCCTGGACATCGAAGCAGGGTCAAGCCTCGTTCGTGTGGGAAGTGCTGGCGGTCGCGGGCATCCGCACCAAGGGCGACCTTGGGCCGGGAGTGACCTGCCCGTCCTTCCGGATGCATCCGGCGATCTTCGCCCAGGCCGCGGCAACGCTGGAGGTCATGTACCCCGGCCGAACGTGGCTCGGTCTCGGCTCCGGCGAGGCCCTCAACGAGCACGTCGTGGCCGGCTACTGGCCGGAGGTGCCGGAGCGGATCAACCGCATGTTCGAGGCCATCGAGATCATCACCAAACTCTTCAGCGGTCGCGAGGTCAAGCACGACGGCCGTTTCTTCAAGATGGAGACGTGCCGCCTCTGGACGTTACCTGAGAAGGCCCCGCCGATCTACATCGC
>JANYJI010000081.1 GCA_025358525.1 Chloroflexota bacterium
AAATTAAGCTTCCACGGCGGGCGACGGTCCAAAGGCCCAGTCGGCCGGACTCCCGGAAAAGACGAGGGCCGGCCGCATGGGAGGTAAGCGACCGGCCGTTTGATCTCGTCTACAAAGGGAGGAGAGGGAGGAACCGAGGCAAATACTCGGTGGCTGAGCTGAACCAATCCTGAAACCCCAAAACGACGTGAAGGAGTTTTCCGGGGCCAGTGGCAGCGGCCCGTGGCGAGTGGCTGGGCCGTGGGGAGTGGCGCTTGGTGGGCCAGTGGCGGGTGGCGGGCGGCTGGGCCGGTGGCGAGTGGCAGCGGCGCGTGGCTGGGCAGCGGCCCGTGGCGAGTGGCTGGGCCGTGGGGAGTGGCGCTTGGTGGGCCAGGTGGCGGGTGGCGGGCGGCTGGGCCGGTGGCGAGTGGCAGCGGCGCGTGGCGAGTGGCTGGGCCGTGGGGAGTGGCTGGGCCGTGGCCGAAGCCCGGTTGCCACTCAATATCGTCCCGGGTAATGCTAAGTATCGAGCGGCGGTTCTTTAGGCCTGGGTTCGGGCGCGGGCGGGCCTAACCACAGATCGCTCCCTCGGGAAACCAGCCTCTACGAGCTAGCGCCGGCCCTCGCGGCGCCGCTATGTATGCTTTGCATCACCCTGGGTGGTATTGAGAAGAACGGCTCACCTCCGGCGGGCCGAGGCCACCAGGAAGAAGTGTTCGGTCTTGGTGACCTCGATTTGATCGAAACCGGCCCGCTCAAGAGATGCCTCCAGCTCGGCCGGTTCGTAGAAGACCTTCCGAATGCGGAAGCTTGTGCCGTCATCGAGGAGCCGAACCGGGATGTCGTCCCCGGGCGGTCGATCATTCCTGGCACCGGACTCCGGATCCTGGCACGAGTCGATGAGGGCAAGCAGCCCGCCAGGTGCAAGCCACCGAGCAGCCAACGTCAACCATTCATCGAGCCGCGCACGGTCGATGTGGCTGACCCAGAAGCCGGCGAATAGTCCCTCGACCGCACTATCGGGCTCGGCCCAGGCATCTCGGATCCCCATCTCCGCCTTCAGCCCGGCCGCGGCCGGCCTCAACCGAGCCTTCACCAGCGGCTCGGGCGCGGCATCGTACAACGTCAGCTGCCCCTTCGCGGCCAGTAGCGGCGACCACCAGCCCGTTCCCGCGGCTAGCTCGACGATCCGACCCTCGAACGGACGGTTCGCCAACCAGCCCGCGGCGACTCCGAGATCCCGGCGCCAGGCTTCGTCATGGGCCCGGCCATGCGAGTAGCGGGCGCGGCGCATATACCAGTCGTCGTATTCGTCGGCCCGGGCGGCATAGTAGCGGACCATCTCCGAATCGACGGCGTCGTCAGGCGGCGTCCCCGGCGGCTTTTGCACTACTCGAAGAGCGGCGTCCAGCTGGACAGCGGCGACGTATCCACGAAGGCGTCCGGATCGAAGATCTCGGCCAGCATCCCGATACCGTCGACGACCCGCGGGCCCGGGCGAGTGAAGTAGACCGGCTCGAGGAAGAAGACCTGGCCTCGCCGGACGGCCTCCAGTTCCGGCCAGAACTCGGGCTTGTCAAGGCGCCGCCACTGGGCTTGCGCCTCCAGAAGCGTCAGGCTCGCTGGGGCGAGCATCAGCATCTCTGGATCGACGTCGAGGATCGCCTCCCAACTCGTTGGCGCCGCGGGCTCTCCCTCGCGCCCCAGGAGGTCCCACCCGCCCGAGCGGCGAACTTGCTCCGGGACCCACCGGCCGCTCGCAATTAGCGGCGCCAGCCCTTGAAGGACCACGACGCGCTTGGGCCGCCGCCCCTGATCGTGACGCACCACGACCTGCTGCTCCATTCCGCCGAGCTCCTCACGCAGGGCCTCGATCAACCCCATCGCGTCATCCTCCGCCTCGGTCATGGCCCCGATCGTAGTGATGGAGTGGAATATGCCTTCGAGGCTGATGGGATCCAGCGAGACGATCGTCGGCGAGACATCGGCGCCTACCAGCACAGCCTCCAGCTGGCGAGACCCGGGACCCGTCCCGCCTTCGTGAATGAGGATCAGGTCGGGCCGGCACATCAGCAAAGCCTCGCGATCCAACTCGGCCGGGCCGAGTTCGTCGTCAGGCTGGGCGGTGGGCGAGGGCCGCGCGGGTGAGGACCGCGCCGTAGGCGCTGTAGGTGCTGTAGGCGCTGTGGGCGCCTCCATCCTGGAGCCACTCGCAGGCCGCGTGACGATGGCTAATCCCTCGATCTCCGGCGGATAGTCGCAACCATGGCTCACGCCCACAAGTTGCTCCCGCAGGCCCAGGGCACAGATGATCTCGGTGGCGGATGGAATCAGAGAGACGATGCGCATCGGTGCAGTCTAGCCGGAGTGACTCACCGCACCCTTCCCGGCGAGGCCAGCTTCGATGGAGATCCGCGCGGCTCGGCGTTTCGGCAGGACGGCGTTCCAACAGGCACCCGGGGGCGTTCCGGAAGGGCGGCCGTGGGGCGTTCCGGGAATCGCAAGCGCCCGGTCAAATGGCCGGGCGCCGACCTGGCCCTGGGGCCGGGCTTACGAGTTAGGAAGGATCAGGCGGGCTTGGCTGCGTCGACCAGTTTGCGGGCGGCATCCTTATCCGTATACCAGAGGGCATTGATTGCAGTGTAACCGGCCCACTCGGCGGGAACGCTGTCCTCGGCAAAGATTGCGTTCACCGGGCACTCGGGCTCGCAGGCGCCGCAGTCGATACACTCGCTCGGATCGATGTAGAGGATGCGGTCGGCATCGCCCTCAAAATGGATACAGTCGACCGGGCAGACAGACACGCATGCCTCATCCTTGACGTCGACGCAGGGCTCGGCAATCACATAGGCCATCGGGCTTCTCCTGAGGTCTAGCTGCTAATCCAGGCTTGGAGGCCCAGCGGCACTCCGAACGCTCACTCTGAGCGTACCACGCAAGCCATATCGAGCGGGCGCCGACCTTGCTCCAGGCAAGCTTGTCGGCTCGGCCGGCGTCACATGTTGGGTTCGTACTCGGGATCGAGATACTTCTCTGGGTCGTCCTCAAACTCGAGCTTGCACCCACGGCTGCAGAAGTAATAGGTTGCACCGTCGTACTCGAACTTGAGATCGCTCGAGGCGTCGACTTCCATACCGCAAACCGGGTCTTTCACGTAGGCCATCGTGCTCCTTCGACCGACTTCCGCCTGCCGAGATCAGTTGCGTGGATATCGGATCGCTTGACCCGAGTGTATGCCCAAGCGGCCCACAATGGGGATGGTATTTCCGATCTCGTGCCCCAGCCGCCGCGCGTGGCCTCGCCTGGCGGCGTAGGATGCGGACCATGGACCCCAAGCTCGTCGAAGACGCACGGCAGTCGCTCGAAACAGAGCGCGAACGAATTCGGCTGGTTCTCGCCGGGGAGGTCGAGCACCCTCGGGTGGACCATGTGGCGCAGACGGCTGCCGCCAGCGAGGTTTCCGAAAGTCAGCGCGGCCAGCAGCTGCGAGAGCGCGAGGAGCTGCACCTGGCCCTGATCGAGGGTGCCCTTAGCCGCATGGACTCCGGCCTCTTTGGCCTGTGCCAGAACTGCGGCCAACCGATTGCGCGGGAGCGCCTTGAGGCGCTGGCGTGGGCCCAGGACTGCATCGGCTGCCACTCTGCTAGACGCCGCTGAGGCCTGAGCTTCGAGTCGGTCGACGGTGGGTCAAGGGCAGGGCCCAGATGGAGCCTCCGCGCGTATAACGCCCGACTGACACCTTCAACCAAGCCAGCCGATCTCGGCGATCTCCTTCATTTAGCCGCCCGGATCCCAGCCTCGCCCGTAGCGCACTGAGGCGATATGCGTCGAACTCGCCACCGCCCTCGTCTCGGGGCGGGACTCGATGGCGCCGCCTGGGTAACGAAAGTGGGGCGAGCGTCCGACGACGCCCGCCCCACTTGTGGTCTCGAGACTAGCTACCGGAGACCTGGAATTCCCAGAGTGAGTACCCATAGCCGGTGCCACGGGCGGTGCCGTACATCCGGACGTAGCGACCGCTGCCGGTGACGTTCAGCGTCTGCACGCCGCCCGTCCCGGTCGTGGTCGAATAGATCGACGTCCAGGTCGTGGCGTCGGGCGAGGTCTGGATCTGGAAGGCTTTGCCGTAGGCAGCTTCCCAGTTGAGGACCACCTTGTTGATCGAGTGCGTGGCGCCGAGGTCGACGTAGATCGACTGCGGGTCGCTGAAGGCAGATGACCAGCGGGTGCCGGTGTTGCCGTCGACTGCGTTGGCACATACCGTGCCACCGTTCTCGATCGATGAGCAGGTCACCGGATGGCCCTGCGATAGCAGAGTGCCGCCGGTCGGGGTCGGAGTCGGAGTCGGAGTCGGAGTCGGGTTGGGACCGACGGGAGTGCCTTGCACGGTCAGCTCCCAGAGGGAGTAGCCGTAGCCCGTCCCTCGGGCGGTGCCGTACATCCGGACGTAGCGACCGCTGCCGGTGACGTTCAGCGTCTGGACGCCGCCCGTCCCGGTCGTAGTCGAATAGATCGACGTCCAGGTCGCCGCGTCAGGCGAAGTCTGGATCTGGAAGGCTTTGCCGTAGGCCGCCTCCCAGTTGAGTCCGACCTGGGTGATGTTGTAGTTCTGGCCGAGGTCGACGTAGATCGACTGCGGGTCGCTGAAGGCGGATGACCAGCGGGTGCCGGTGTTGCCGTCCGTGGCGTTGGCACATGCCGTGCCACCGTTCTCGATCGATGAGCAGACGACCGGCTTGCCGAGGGCGATGTTGGCGCCTCCGGCGAGGGTCGTCACGCTAACCGTGTTGGAACCAGCCGACAGGTTGCCGGCAGCATCGCGCGCCTTCACCTGGAACGTATAGGCCGTCGAGGCGGCCAGCCCGGTCTGGGTCGTCGAGGTACCCGTGGCCGTCGCGACTGTCGCGCCGTTCCGGATGACGTCGTAGCCCGTGACGCCGACGTTGTCCGTGGAAGCTCCCCACGAGAGCGTCGTGGCGCTTGAGGTCGTCCCGGACGCGGTAAGCCCCGTGGGCACCGAAGGTGGAGTCGTGTCCCCGCCACCGCCGCCCGGGGCCTTGTTGTATACCGCGACGTAGTCGATGTTCATCGAAGCGCCCGAGACGGTCGCTGCCGTCGGCCCGCCGCCGAAGGCTCCGGGGAAGCCGCCGCCCATGGCCAGGTCGTAGATGATGAAGAAGGGGTGGTCGACCGCGTTGGCCCACGTCGTGGCATCAACGGCCGTTGCGAGGAGGGTGAAGTAGTTGGCCCCATCGAGGTACCACCGGATCTGCTCCGGCGAGGTCGAGCGATCGATCTCGACCGCATAGTTGTGGTAGGAGGTCTGGCAGCCTGGGCAAGCGTGCTCGCCGCTGCCACGGCCCGTGGTCTCGTTGCACGGGCCGCCCGAGGGCGTACCGCAATGGAGCGTCCCAAAGACCGAGCTGCGCCCGTTGATGTCCTCGAGGATGTCGACCTCACCCGAGGTCGGCCAGCCGACGCCGCTGCGGAGCGGTGCGCCGAGCATCCAGAAGGCCGGCCAGTAGCCGAGGCCGTTGGTCGTGTTCACGTTCGGCTGCTGGATCGACGACTCCATGCGGACGACGCCACCGGCGGGGGCGCCGAAGGTCGCCAACTGCGTCTCGATCCGGCCGGATGTCCAGCCTGCCGTCGGGTTCGTCCCGGTGTGGATGGCCTTGATGACGAGGTGCCCGGCGCCGTCCTGGAAGACGTTGGCGGTGCTGTTCGTCATAGTCTCGATTTCGCCGGTGCCGAAGCCGGTTCCGGTGTCATAGAGCCAGTTGGCGGTGTTCAAGCCGGTATTGGCCGGCCCGCTGAAGTCGTCGCTCCACGTGAGCGTGAAGCCCGCTGGCGGGGGCGGAATAGCTGCCGCGACCCGCAGCGCACTGCCGGCCAGGCCGACTACGCTGCCGGCAAGGCCGACTACGAGCGTGAGCGCCAGCATCCGGAGGCGCCGCCCTGTCTGTGCATGCATGTGGTCTGTTCCTTCCAGCGTTGGATCAGCCAAGATTCAGAGCGGCCATTTTCCGCCTGTGCAACCGGCCAATCTATGCGTGACGGTGCTTATCGTCGCGATACATCCCCTCGCCGCGGCTCAGCGTCGGCCATGGCTGGCAGATAGAAAGCGCCGGCCGGCCCGAGATCGTGGGGCCGGCCGGCGCAGTCACTCCGAAGAGCTACTACCGAGGTCGAGTGGTCACGGGTAGGTGGTCACGGTCACTGGTGTCGCGTTGGTCGGCGTCGCACCACCGATGTTGTTTATGACGTGCAGGATGGTGCCTTTCCCTAACGAGAGTGAGGTCAGGTTATGGAACTTGACGCCCGGCGTGTTCGGCGCCTGGAAGGCGTGGTCCACGACGACGCTGGGGTCGGCATTGAAGAGGACGTAACTACCCAATCCCCATGCCTCGTGCGTCGTGACGTTGCTGGCTACCTTGTAGGCCGCGTAGCCGTTGGTGCCGGCATCCATGAAGGAGGCCTGATTTGGTTGGTCATATCCGATTTCGTTCTGGAAGAAGATGGTCTTGCCGTTCTGGCCGTTCCAGACGACGTCCCACTTCTGATAGTGCTCGACGAAGAGCCCGGTAGCGAGGACGTTGTTGCCGTTCACGGTCAGACCGGTGTCGGCCGTGTTGGCTGTCCAGCCTACGCCGGCCCCGTGGTCGGCGCGCCAGGCCCAGATGTGGTCGATGATCGTGTCGTAGCTGTTGACAGTCAGGCTGTAGGTCACCTTGCCCGCAAACTGGCCGCCGATCCGGAAGAAGACGTCCTGGAGCGTGACCGGGTTGCTCGCGTGGCTGGTGGTGTTGCCTGCGGTGCCGATCGTGAGGAGGGTGTTGGCCTGAGTCGTTCCGGCATCGAGGAGAAGACCCTTGAGCCGGACGCCGTCGACGTCGGCGACGTGCATGGTGTCGACGCCGTTGTCATTGACGATCGTCGGATACCCGATGCCCATGACCACAGTGTTGGGCTTGGTGACGTTGAGCGTCTGGTTGACGTGGTAGACGCCAGGCGTGAAGAACAGGTTGCAGCCGTTGGCCAACGCGCCGGTGATCTGCGCGGTGGTGGCGCCCGGCGTCACAACGAAGAACTGGGTCATCGGCAGCGAGGTGCCGGGGGTGTTCGGCCAGCTGGTGCCGGACGAATTGGTGCGAAGGTTCGGCAGGAAGACTCGATACGCGCTGCCGTCCCAGTAGAGGTACGGGACGTCGCGCGAGACCGGAGTGGTCCCTAGGACGGTCATCGGAGGAGTCGGGAAGCTGGCCGCCGGAGCGCCGGTGACGCCGGAGAAGACCATGTTCCAGACCGAGCCGGCCCAGCTGCCGAAGTTGCTGTCCTTGGAGTACCACTGCTGCTGCTCGACCGAGGACGCCTGGCCGGTGACCTTGACGTCGGAGATGTAGCCGCCGCTCGCCCAGCCATAGCTCGCCGGGAAGAGGTTGAGGCCACCGTTGACCTGGATGCGCCGGAGAGGCGC
>JANYJI010000176.1 GCA_025358525.1 Chloroflexota bacterium
GGCGACACGGTCGAGGCTCTCAAGCGGGTCCTGCCCTTCGTGAAGGGTGCCTACTCGCTGGCCATTCTCGACGAGAAGCACGTCATCGGTGTCCGGGATCCGTTCGGTTTCCGGCCTCTGGTCCTGGGTCGGCTGGACCCGGCCGAGGATGACCCGGAGGGGACTCATTCGGGCGGCTGGCTCCTGAGCTCCGAATCGGCAGCCATCGAGGTGGCAGGGGGCACCGTCGTCCGAGATGTCGAACCCGGCGAGATCGTCATCCTCGAGGAGGGCAAGGAGCCGGTCTCGGTCAGGTTCGCCGAGGGCCACGAGAAGCTTTGTGTCTTCGAGCTGATCTATTTCGGCCGGCCGGACTCGTACATGATGGGCCGCAACCTCTACGAGTCGCGGCGTCGGATGGGCGTCGCCCTGGCGGCGGAGGCGCCCGTGGAGGCGGACCTGGTGATGCCCGTTCCGGATACTGGGGCACCCGCGGCCGCCGGCTATGCCGAGGGCTCCGGTTTGCCGTATCGGGAGGGCATGGTCCGCAACCGCTACTCCGGCCGGACCTTCATCCAGCCCTCGCAACACATGCGCCAGCGCGGCGTGACCGTCAAGCTGAGTCCGTTGCGCGAGGTCGTAGCCGGCAAGCGGCTGATCGTTGTGGACGATTCGATCGTCCGTGGCACGACCACCCGCCAGATCGTGGCCCTGCTTCGAAAGGCCGGCGCGACGGAGGTCCACCTTCGCATCAGCTCGCCGCCGATCCACCATCCCTGCTTCTACGGCATCGACACCCAGATCGAGACGGAGCTGATTGCTTCGACTCACACGGTCGAGGAGATCCGCGAGTTCCTCGGCGCCGACTCGCTCAGCTACCTCTCGATTGCGGGCGTGCTGCAGGGCCTGGATCTGCCCTACGACCGTTTCTGCTTCGCCTGTTTTGACGGCCACTATCCGGTCCCGGTTCCGTACGACACAGCCCGCCACAAGTTCGTTCTGGAGGATGCCGATGGGGAGCCGGTGTCGCTAGGCGAACTCGGTTCGCCCGGCGTGGCCGAGGCCATTGCCCGCAGCAAGTCCCATGAGTGACACCCGAGGCGTCCGCGGTGAGGCGCCGGGAGCCAAGCAGGGCGGCGCCTGGGAGGCGTATCGCAGCTCGGGTGTCGACATCGACGCCGGAGAGCGAGCCGTAGAACTCATGCGGGCCTCGGTGGCGGCGACTCGGCGTCCGGAAGTGATCGGCGGGCTGGGCGGGTTCGCCTCTGCCATGGCCGTACCGCCGGGCATGCGCGAGCCGGTACTCGTCAGTTCGACCGATGGCGTCGGCACGAAGACCGCGATCGCCATGGCCCTGGGCCGCTACACCACGATCGGCCACGACCTCGTGGCGATGTGCGCCGATGACCTCGTCTGCGCGGGGGCGGAGCCACTTTTCTTCCTGGACTACATCGCCGTGGGCCGCGTCTATCCGGAGCGGGTGGCGGAGATCGTCGGTTCCATTGCCGAGGGATGTGGCCTGGCCGGCTGTTCACTGATCGGCGGCGAAACGGCCGAACATCCGGGACTGATGAAGCCCGACGATTTCGACCTGGCGGGCTTCTGCGTCGGCGTCGTCGAGCGTGATCGATTGCTCGACGGGACGGCAGCTCGAGCCGGGGACGCGCTGATCGGCATCGGCTCCAGCGGCCTACATAGCAATGGCTTCTCGCTGGTGCGACGGATTCTGGCCGAGGCGGAGGTGCCGCTTGACGAGGGCTATGCCGAGCTGGTCGGCCGGATCCTGGGCCCGGCAACGCAGCCCGAATCGGAGACGCTGACGCTCAGCCTGGGTGAGGTGCTGCTGACGCCGACTCGCATCTATGCGAAGGCGATCCTATCCCTGAGGCGCCGGCTCGACTCGGCCGGTTCGGACCTGCGGGGCGTCTCCCACATAACCGGCGGCGGGCTGCCCGGCAACGTGCCGCGCGTGCTTCCAGAAGGATTGGCGGCCCGCGTCAACCCAGCGGCGTGGCCGATGCCTTCGATCATGCGGCTCATCGGGGCCCTCGGCAGTTTGTCGGAGGCGGAGCTTCGATCCACCTTCAACGGCGGCCTGGGGATGGTATGCGTGGTGCCAGCAGAGGCGGTCAAGACGGCTATTTCGAGCCTGGACGAGGATGGCCTGACCGCCTGGCAGGTCGGCCAGGTGGTTGCAATCGATGCCCTCGGGGCGCGCTATTCGGAGTCCTGACGGACTCGAAACGGAGGAGGAGCGGCGTGACACATCGGATCGCGGTTGGAGTATCTGGAACCGGCAGCAACTTGCGGGCCCTGCAGGCCGTCACGTCGCGCGGCGCGATCGACGCCGAGATAACCCTGGTCTTCGCCGATCGTCCGTGCGCGGCCCTCGACTGGGCGGTTGAGCAAGGGATCGAGACCTTGCTCGTTCCGATTCCTAAGCTCAGCGAGGCGGAGGCGCGGGCGTCGGCAGATGAGGCCCTGGCCGAGTCTCTCGCGGCCGTCGGACCGGAGCTGATCGTCCTGGCCGGCTACATGCGACTTATCGGGCCGAAGGCGCTCGGCGGCGTGAAGTGCCCG
>JANYJI010000179.1 GCA_025358525.1 Chloroflexota bacterium
GCGGCCGTGGGCCCGTAGCTCAGGACAGGTCGGGACCATCTTCGCTACAATCCCTGCGCGCACGTGGGCCGGTAGCTCAATGGTAGAGCAGCAGACTCTTAATCTGCTTGTTGAGGGTTCGAGCCCCTCCCGGCTCACCAAATCACGTGCATGAAACAGCCCCTCACCGGTCTCCCGGGAGGGGCTTTTGCTGGGGCGATGTCCGCGCGCGGGCCATCGGTGTCTTGGAGCCCCGCCCCGTTTGCGGTCACCCACGGTGGCGACCACGAGCCGCCGCACGGCGGTCGGGCTTCAAGCAGTGGGCGTCAGGCGGACGGGGCTATCTCGATCCGGTTTCGACCCTTGTTCTTGGCGTAGTACAGGGCACCGTCCGCCCGGGCGAAGAGCGTCTCGGCCGAGTCTTCCGCAAGGGCAAGGGTGCCACCGACCGACACCTGAACGCTCCGCGTGGTTTCTTCCAGGCGTACCTCCGACTGGGCCACGAGCGCGCAGAGTCGCTGGGCAGTCTCGACTATGTCGGTGGCGTCGGGGGCTTCGACCAGGACCGCGAACTCGTCTCCGCCCCAGCGCGCCAGCACGTCTCCCGCTCGAACCGCGCCCCGCAGAGTCGCCGCTACGCCGACCAGCGCGGCGTCTCCGAAGGCGTGGCCGCACGTGTCGTTGACCTCCTTGAAGTGGTCGATGTCGACAATCAGAAGCCCGAACTGCCAGCCGTAGCGGACCAGGTTCTCGAGTCGGCCGGCCAGGGCGGCGTCGAAGAGGCGCCGGTTCGGCAGACCAGTGAGTTCGTCTGTGAGGGCGTCGCGACGGGCACGGGCCGCGTTCTCCATTGCCTGCAGGACCGCCGAATCGTCCGAGAAGACCTCCACGCCCCCGACGATCTGGCCTGAGTCATCACGAACCGGCGCGGTTCGGACACGGACCGGCTTACGATGGCCATCCGCGTGTTTGAGCCAGATGGAGATCTCGCGCGGGACACCATCGCTCATCGTCTGGGCGAGCGGGCAGGCAGTGCGGCAGAGGGAGTTCCCTTGGGCGTCGACATGGCCGAGGATGTTTTCGAAACAACGATGGCCGACCACATCGTCGGCGCTGTGACCGGAGATGCGTTCCGCGCCTCGATTCCAATACGTGATCTTCCGACCGAGATCCACCAGGTAGACGCCGTCGGCAAGGTTCTCGACGATCGTCTTGTGGATGTCGTTGTCGGTGGGGTCGAGGCTAACGGACAAGGGTCAGGCTCCCAGCGGCCCCAGGCCCCCAGGGCCAAGGGGAGCATCCGAATGGGCGGCGCTCAGGCACTGTACTCCGGCGGCTGCGGCAGGCCGGATGTTCGCCCACGCAACCGTCTGACGCAACCACGCCCCGTTACTGGAGCGGTTGGGTGTGGTCTGGGTGGGTTGCGTCCCTGAGGCCCGAGATGGTTTAGGCAGTCGGTTCAGCGCCGGCGACGGCTGGAATGGTAACGTCATGCGGGTCGGGCGTCGGGAACGCGGCGTACCGTCGGCGGCAACCTTGTCCGCCCCCGACCCGACCGGGCGGGACTTTCGATGTCGAGGCCTTCGTCGAGTAGTATTCCAGCGGCATCCGCCAGATGACTTTCGGCGCTCGGTCCTGTTCCCCGGGCTGTGTTGGAGACGAGATTTCGATGATTGACGTGAAGAGGCGCCCAGGCGCCGACGGGCCTGACTACTACGACGAGGTTGCTCGCGAGTACGTCATCACCAGGCCAGACACTCCAACGCCGCGTGACGTCGTGCCGCTGTGCGCGCTCGGAACGGCCACGGTTAGGGTCGAGGTCGTCCTCACGTGAGCGAGAAGTCGCCGCCTGGCGTCCAAGGCGTGCTGAGCACGCCCGTTGACGCCCCAACTGGCGTTGGCGGGTCGGGCACGCCCGGGGCATATTACGGCCGCCCGACGCTCCGACTGGAGAGCGCCCATTGCTGGATCGACGTTCTGGCGGTCGGCGGCCCACGCATCGTGGGCTTTGGTTTGGCGGGCGGTGGCAACGTCCTGGGTGAGTCGCCACAGGCCAGTTGGGATTGCGGCCACGGGTTGTACGAGTTTCTGGGCGGGCATCGGCTCTGGTTCGCGCCGGAGGTGCCGGAATGCAGCGTGCCTGACTCGACCGGACTGACCATCGCCCCGATCGCGGACGCGGCTGGTCCGGCGGTTCGGTTGGTCGGAGCAATCGAGGCTCCCACGGGCGTTCGCAAGACCGTCGAGGTTCGGCTCGACCCCGAGTCGGCCGCCGTTTCGCTACGTCACGTCATCGCCAACGAAGGCTCGCGCACGCTCGAGCTGGCACCCTGGCCTATCACCCAGCTGCCCCTCGGCGGCGTCGCTACCGTTGAGCTGCCTGCGCCCACGGCAGAGCACATCGTCACGCCGAACCAACTGCTCGTGCTGTGGCCCTATGCCACATGGTCGGACGATCGGCTGGCCATCGGCGAGCGTTCGCTGACGGTCACGGCCACGCCCGGCGCGCCGTTCAAAATCGGCTGCCTGAGCACTACGGGCGCGGTCAGCTACCTGCGTGAGGGGGTGCTCTTCAGCAAGAATTTCGACCCGGCAGTGGCTGCGTCGCACTCCGACATGGGCTCCAACCTGGAGATCTATTGTGACCAGGGGATCATCGAGCTAGAGTCGCTAGGCCCGCTTGTGCGACTCGCCCCGGGCGACTCGGTCATCCACGACGAGCGTTGGGAGCTGCGCCGGGCCGGGTAGGCGGAGCCGGGCCAGGGGAGCCGAGCGTCGGCGGCGCCGGGCCGGGTAGGCGGAGCCGGGCCAGGGGAGCCGAGCGTCGGCGGCGCCGAAGTGACAGGCGGGCCGCTTGGCTCGGGGGCGACCAAGCCGGCCTCGATCGGGGCTTGCTGCCTGCGTCCGTCCGGCGACACAAGTCCTACGCACGCCCCAGCGTCGAGATCCTGACGCGGGCCGCGCAAGGCCGGAGATTGTCTATTCGCATTGGCCGACGATCATTGGCTACCTGCGCGTGGCCACTGATAAGGCCGTCTTCCGCCGGCCGCCGTCTTGCCCGAATCAGTCGCGCAGACCGCCGTGGTGTGAGTGTGTCTTGCCCCAGCCCGGGCGGCGATCCGGCCCGTGTGCTCCGGAATACCGATGGGGGCGATACTAAGTTGATGGCGGAATCTGACTCTGACCGAGTCAAAGCGGCCGGCACGGTTAGCGACCCCGTGCGCACCTTGTGTCAGCCGTTGGCGGCTAACACGGACGACCTTGGCCGTGGAGGCGGGCTCCGGGCCGAACCCAACGGGGCCTTGGCCGGCCGAAGCTACACATAACACCGCCACCACCGGTATTCCGGAATTTCGGGGCTGAGGCTCGACGCATCCCGCCGCCGGCGGAACGGGCCGGCGGGACGGGGCGCCGGTCTCGCTCCAGGAAAGTGGTTTAGGGACGGATCTTGGAAGGTGGGCCCAGGGTGGGATCTGGCTGAGCGCGTTCAGTCTCGTCGGCTGGGTCGGCCGGGTCGGCTGGGTCTGCCGGGTCGGCTGGGTCGGCCGGGTCGGCTGGGTCGGCTGGGTCGGCAAAGTCGGCCGGATCGACCTTGCCGGCGCCAGGGAGCTCACGATCGTTGTGGGCCGTGTAGTCGGGGACCGTTCGCTCGTACGACCCGATCATCAATGGCGAGGAGATCATAAAATCGGCCGAGGCCCGATCGCAGGCAACAGGGATATTCCAGACTACTGCGATCCGAAGGAGCGACTTGACGTCAGTGTCATGAGGCTGTGGCTCGAGCGGATCCCAAAAGAAGACCAAGAAGTCGATGCTGCCGTCCGCAATCATGGCGCCGACCTGGAGGTCGCCTCCCAGCGGTCCGGACTGGAGGCAGGTCACGGGCAAGTCCAGCTCGCGCTGGAGCATGGTGCCGGTGGTTCCCGTCGCCACGAGGTCGTGCGCGGCGAGCATGCCCCGGTTGTAGCGGGCCCACTCGATCAGGTCCAGCTTCTTGTTGTCGTGAGCGACGAGCCCGATTCGTTTGCGAGGCTTCAGCTCCAATGTCATGGGTCATCCTCCTCCGGCCGCGGCGCCGTTCTGCCGTTTGCCTGATCGCAGGATGGCAGAAGTGCCCGAATCGGGGGCTTAAGCGGATGGGCGACTCGAGCGGTGCCCCTGGCGGCTGAGCCGGCTCAACTGGTTGTCGCTCGCTGGTAGGCCATCCCCTGGCCGCTCTCCGAGATCGTCAGAATGTCGCCGACCACCCACCCGTCTGCGTCAGGGAGTCGCCCGTAGTCGCGACTCTGAAGAGCAAGAAGGCGACGACAAGGCGGCCCGTGCCGCCGAGCGGACGGAGCCACGCGTTGGGCGTTGGGCCGCCTGGCGCCAGCAGCAGAATTGCGAATGCGGTGCAGGCGGCCGCCGCGAAGAACGTCCTTGCGGCCGGCACGCGCGAGCCTTGGAAACGCTCGAGCTGGGAACCGGTGAGGTGGCCGCTCCTGTTAGTCTCCAGTTCGGCGGCGGGGAAGGGATCGACGTTGCTCGCAATCATGGGCACATCCTTCGTCACGGGACGCCATGCGGAAGGGTCGCGGCCGTCAGGGCCGGGTAGGCAGGCGCCCACCAGGCGGACCGGCGGGGGCCCAGAGCGGCGGCACGGGCGGGGCGGCGCGGGGCGCGGGGCGCGAGGCGGAGCCAGGGCGACACGGGCGGCTGCGGTCCTCCCAACTGCGACGCGGGGCAGCGGCGGCGCCGGGCGGGGCTGCGGCGGCACTGGCCGGCTTCGGCGGGCCGCGGCTGCGGTCCTCCCAACCCGCTTTCTCCGGAATACTGGTGGGGGCGGTGCTAAATGGAAGACTAACTCCGGCGACGTTCGTTTCCACATTGCGCCGACCGCTGCATGCCCCGATCGCACTTCCCAGTAGCCGCAGACGGCTAACATACTCGACATTGTTGGCAGATGTGGAAGCCTGGGCGAACCCAATGGGGCCTTGCCTGGCGGCAGCCACACATAACACCGCCCCCGCCGGTAAACCGGAATTCCGGGGCCTAGGCTCGATTCTCCAGGCATCTTGTCCCGTCGGACAGCCGGCAACGGGCTTCCTCATGGTCGTCCGGCAGGTCCGGCGACCAGGTTCTGGTTCGCGCGCTCTCAACGACCTCCGAGCGCGCCACGCCACGTTGGTTATCTCGCGACGACCGCCGACGACCGCCCGCGCCCCGCCCGACGACCGGGCCCGACGACCGCCCGACGACCGCCCGACGACCGCGCCCCGCCCGCGCCCCGCCCGCGACGGCCGAAACGCGACCGACCGCACGCCGAACCCTGAACGGCGCCCGGCGGCCCTTGCGTAGTGCAGGGCGGGACGCGCAGGGCGCCGAATGGACCCACCCCACCATCCGCCTAGGCTGCCGACAGGCGTCAATCGATCTGACTCGCGGGGTCGACCCTGCGGCGGGCTGGCGCCGTAAGCAGGAAGGCTGTGTCCCATGCCGACGGCTGACGTCGTCCCAGACTCCAGCGGCACGCCGGCGTCTGGCGTTGAGAGTCAACATGACGAGTGGTACAAGCCTTCAGCCGGCGTTATAGAGCGGGCATACATCAAAGACTGGGAAGCTCTGGCGCGAACCGCAGATGCTGACTTCGTGGGCTTCTGGGAAGAGCGCGCCAAAGAACTGATCGATTGGCACGAGCCCTGGACGACAGTGCTGGACGATACCGACAAGCCGTTCTTCAAGTGGTTCGTCGGCGCAAAGACGAACATCGTCTACAATGCCATCGATCGACATCTCAAGACCCATCGCCGGAACAAGCTGGCCCTCATTTGGGAAGGCGAAAGCGGCGAGCAGCGTTCGTTCTCATATCACGCCCTCAATCGTGAAGTCAGCAAGTTCGCGAGCGTGCTGAAGGCGTTGGGCGTGAAGAAGGGCGACCGCGTCACAATCTACATGGGCCGCATCCCGGAATTGCCGATCGCAATGCTGGCTTGTGCCAAGATCGGCGCTGTCCATTCGGTCGTGTATGGCGGCTTCTCCACCGAGGCGCTGCACGATCGAATCGAGGATTCGCAGTCGCGCATAGTCGTCACTTGCGATGGCGCGTTCCTCAACGGCAAGGTCGTGGAATTGAAGCGCATCGCCGATGAGGCGATAAGGCGCGCTCCGATCGTGGAGCACGTGGTCGTGGTCAAGCGGACGGGCCTCGAGGTGCCGATGGAAGAGGGGCGCGATATGTGGTGGCATGAGCTCATGTCGCTGCCGATCGCGGACTGGCGCTGTGCAACGGAGATTCTGGACGCCGAAGATCCCTTGTACATGCTGTACACGTCGGGGACGACAGGCAAGCCGAAGGCGATCGTCCACACTCACGGTGGCTACCAGGTGGGCGTTGCGACGACTCTGAAGTACGTGTTCGATCTTAAGGATGACGATCGCTGGTGGTGCGCGGCCGACCCAGGCTGGGTAACCGGCCATTCATACATTGTGTATGGACCGCTGATTCTGGGCGCGACGAGCTTCATGTATGAAGGCGCGCCGACATACCCGTACCCAGACCGTTGGTGGGCGATGGTCGAGCGGTATGGAATCAATGTCCTATACACGGCGCCAACGGCGATTCGCGGCTTGATGCGATTTGGCGAAGCCTGGCCGAATCGTCGCGATCTATCGTCGTTGCGACTGCTCGGATCTGTCGGCGAACCGATCAACCCGGAGGCGTGGCGCTGGTATTTCAAAAACATCGGCAAAGAGCGCTGCCCAATCATGGATACGTGGTGGCAGACGGAAACCGGCATGCTCATGATTACGCCGTTGCCGTGCGTAAATCTGAAGCCTGGCTCGGGAACGCGCCCGTTCTTCGGCCAGCAAGCCGACATCTACGACGAGCAAGGCCACCCGGTCAAGGACGGCGAGGAGGGCTTTCTGGTCTTGAAGCGGCCGTGGCCGGCGATGCTGCGCACGATCTACGGCGATCCCGACCGCTACGTCGAGCAGTACTGGAGCAAGTTCCCGGGCGTGTACCTCACCGGTGACTCGGCCAAGCGCGACAAGGACGGCTACTACTGGATCATCGGGCGCGTCGACGACGTGATCAAGGTGTCCGGCTATCGACTGGGCACGGCCGAGGTCGAGTCTGCTCTGGTCAGCCACCCGGCGGTAGCGGAGGCCGCCGTGATCGGCCTACCGCACGAACTGAAGGGCCAGGCCATCCATGCCTTCGTGCTGCTGCGCCACGACTACACCGCCTCGCCCGAATTGGCGGAGGAGTTGCGGCAGCACGTCGGGTCTGAGATGGGGCCGATCGCGAAACCGGAAGACGTGAAGTTCGTCGACCAGCTGCCGAAGACGCGGTCCGGCAAGATCATGCGCCGCGTGCTGAAGGCTCGCGCTCAGGGCCTGCCTGAAGGCGATATCTCGACGCTGGAGGAATGAGGCCGCAGTTGCGTCAGGCCACTTCCGCGAAAGCCGCGACCGCGTTCGCCAGGCCCTGCTCGTAGGCCGCGATCAGGCGGTCCCAGCGGGCGTCCATCACGGCGTCCACCTGCTGTCGGGCGGGGTCGGCGTCGAACCAGGCCACGGTCCGCCGAATTCCCTCCGAGAATGGCATCACGGCGCGGAAGTCGGGCACGAAGCGTTTGATCTTCGTGGTGTCGAAGACGGCGCTCCCGGACTTGTCGCCGATCAGCGTGCCGCTCATTTCCGGCATGCAGGCCGCGATAAAGTCGGACGCGATGTGGACGATCCGCGCCTCCACCCCCGCAGCAGCAGCGGTCTGCCGGTAGATCTCGTCCCAGGTCAGGACCTCGTCCGACACGATGTGGAAGGCATGGCCGATCGCCCCGCGGCGACCCAGCAGGCCCACGAATCCCTTTGCGAAATCGCTGTTATGAGTGATCGTCCAGAGTGACGTGCCGTCGCCGGGCACGATGAGCGGCTTGCCCTGGCGAAGCCGCGCGATCGCCGTAAAGGGCCGTGGCCAGCTGTTCACGGCCAGCGGCACCTGCGTGTCGCCGTAGGTGAGCGAGGGGCGGACGATCGTGACCGGGAACCCGTCCTCGCGGTACGCCTGCATCAGGCGCTCCTCGCAGGCGATCTTGTTTCGCGAGTAGTCCCAGAACGGGTTTGCGAGCGGCGTGTCTTCGCGAATGATCCAATCACCGAGCGGCTTGAGGTATGCACTGGCGGAGCTGATGAAGACGAACTGGTCGGCTCGATCGCGAAAGAGCCGAAGGTCGCGCTCGATGTCCTCCGGCGTGAACGCAATCCAGTCGACCACGACGTCGAACCGGTGGCAGGCCAGCGCCCGCTCGGTCGCCGCCTGGCCCGCAGGAGTCTCGTCTCGTAGATCGGCGACGAGCGTCGTCGCACCGCGCGCCAGGTCCGGATCACTACCGCGATTGAGGAGGAACAGCTCCACACCGCGCTCGACGGCCAGGCGGGTGCAGGCGCTGCTGATCAGGCCGGTGCCACCGACGAACAAGACCTTCATGCGGGGGTCTCCTCAGGCGAGGAGGCCGTCGATCTCAGCCAGCTCGGCCGGCTCAAACGGCGCGCCATCGAGCGCCTTGACGTTGGCCTCGAGCTGTTCGACGGAGCTGGCCCCGATCACGGCCGATGTAACGCGCGCGTCCCGCAGCACCCATGCCAGAGCCATCTGCGCGAGCGTCTGTCCGCGCCGTCCGGCGATCCCGTTGAGGGCGCGGATGAGCGGCATGGTCCCGGCCACAGTGTCCTCGGTCAGGAACTGCGAGTGAGTGACCCGCGATCCAGCGGGCGTTCCTTTGAGGTAGCGGTCGGTGAGTTGTCCCTGCGCGAGCGGCGAAAAGACGATGCAGCCGACACGCTTCTCGCCCAGCACGTCCAGCAACCCGTCCTCTATCGAGCGGTCCAGCATCGAATATTTGGGCTGGTGGATCAGGAGCGGAGTGCCGAGCCGGTTCAGGATTTCGATGGCCTGTCGCGTTTCGGCGGGACCGTAGTTGGATATGCCCGCATAGAGAGCCTTGCCCTGCTGAACCGCGGTATCGAGCGCGCCCAGCGTCTCTTCAAGGGGAGTGGCCGAGTCGGGCCGGTGCGAGTAGAAGATGTCGACATACTCGACACCCAGCCGGTGAAGGCTCTGGTCGAGACTCGCCAGCATGTACTTGCGCGAGCCCCACTCGCCGTAAGGTCCGGCCCACATGCCGTAGCCAGCCTTGGACGAGATAACGAGTTCGTCTCGATACGGCCGCAGGTCCGACTCGATGATCCGCCCCAGGCTCTCCTCAGCCGAGCCGGCCGGCGGGCCATAGTTGTTTGCCAGGTCGAAGTGGGTGATGCCGAGGTCAAAGGCCCGGCAGACGATCGATCGCTGTCGTTCGGGCGAGGCGTCGGGGCCGAAGTTATGCCAGAAGCCGAGCGAGAGCGCAGGCAGCAAGAGGCCGCTGTTGCCGGTCCGTCGGTACGGCATCGCCTCATAGCGTTCCGGTGCCGCGGCGAACGTGGTCAGCGGGGATTCTTTCGTGTCAGGCAACTTGAGGCCTCCTCTTCACCGGCCCAGAATACGCCAGTCCACCTCGGTCGGCCTCGGCGTTCGTTAGGACGCGTGCCCTCGCGGTGTAGCGGACAGTGAGCGATGTTCGGCCTGATGCGGATGGAACTAGGGCCGTCCCTCGAAGCGCTCGATTGTGTAGCGATCGACTACGGCCTCATCGAGAGAGACGACGGCTGGGACCGTCATTCGACCCTTTTCGATCGGTAGCGGCATGCCGAGCAGGTCATGCACGAGGAGGCCGGCGGTGGCCAGACTGTGGGCCGGTTCGGAGCTGGCCTCCCGCACCGCGGCCGGCGCAGCAGCCCTCAGGACCGCCGCCACGCGGAGTACCGCCGCGATCCCCACGCCCGTCTCGAAGTAGGTGCCGAGGACCACCGAGGCGCCAGCCGCCGAAGCGACATCGACGATGCGCGCGGTGGCCCCCAGCCCTCCGACACGGGCAGGTTTGACGATGATCACATCGGCGGCACCCTCGGCCAGAGCCGCCCGCGCAGAACCCTCGGAATCGATGCTCTCGTCGAGCGCGATAGGAACCCGGACGCGGGCCCGGAGGGCAGCGTGCCCGGCCACGTCCCAGGCGGCCATCGGTTGCTCCACGTACTCGATCCGGAACCGCTCGATGGCTTCGATCCGCTCGGCGGCGGTCTCGAGATCCCAGGCACCGCCGGCGTCGATCCGCAGCCGCGGCTCCGGGCCCACGGCCGCCCGTACCGCTCGTATTCGAGCCACCAGCTGGTCCGTGACGCGCTCGAAGCCTGCCCTCAGCTTGAGGGTGCCGAACCCAAGCTCGACCGCCTGTGCGGCTGCGTCCGCCCCCGCGTCGGGTCCTCCGAAGCGGATGATCGCACTGACTGGGACGGTGACGGCGCCGGCCCCGGAGGCGGCCCTGCCCATCGCCGATGCGCTGCCCATTGCCGATGCTCCGGCCGCGCCCGTAGCCAAGCCTGCGGCCGCGCCTGTGGCCGCGCCTGTGGCCGCGCCGCCCGAGCCCGCGGACCCGCCCGGAACTGCGCCCTGAGCCGCGAGCAGGGCGGCGAGCGCGCCGTCGACCGCCGCCATGGCAGCCCGGCCGGGCTCGCCCTCGCGCGCCAGGTTCGCCCATTCCGGTGCTCGTCCGGCGGCGAGTTCCGGCACGATCTCGCGCATCAGCGTCGCTAGGGCTCCGGTGGTGACATCCTCGGCGATCGGGTGGAGTGCGGCTTCCCCGAGACCTTCAGCCCCCAGCTCGTCCACGACGCGCAGTAGCCACGAGCGCCGATGCGTGTATTCGCCGGTCGCGTCCAGTACCGGTCGTCGAAAAGGCACTCGAACGTGGATCGCCTCGACCCTGACGATACGCGGCAAGGCAGGGGAGTCAGCGTCT
The DNA here is from genome assembly GCA_025358525.1 of Chloroflexota bacterium. Classification (GTDB taxonomy): domain Bacteria; phylum Chloroflexota; class Limnocylindria; order Limnocylindrales; family CSP1-4; genus Fen-1039. Next base: position 10,857 of record JANYJI010000179.1, read on the forward strand.
GGCGTCGTGAGCCGCCGCATCAATGGCCAGGGTGGTGCATGGGGCTCCATTCTAGTGGACACCTCCGCGCCGGTCTGTGAACCGCCATCGCGATCGAGTTGCAGCGGGGCAAGGGAAGGCGCGGGCATCGACAAATGGGCCGGCAACAATCGCAGCGTCAGCCGCAACCGCACGCCAACTGCTGAGTAGGGCCGTCTCTAGCCGCGCGTGGGCGGTGAGGTCGGTCCGTCAAGGACCTCGCGCACCAGGGCTAGGAGTGCCTCCGCCGTGAACGGCTTGGAGAGATAGGGCAGTGGCGGCCTGGCCGCACTTTCCTGGAAGAAGGCGTCGTCCGTATAGCCCGAGGCGCAGATCGTCCGCATGTCAGGCCTCTCGGCCGTGAGCGCCTCGACCAGCTCTGGTCCGCCCATGCCTGGCATGACCATATCGGTGAAGAGCAGATCCAGCCGATCGAGCGTCTGAGCCAGCTGCAGCGCCTCCTCGCCGTTGGCGGCCGTGTGCACTCGATAGCCGGCCCGGCTGAGGACCCGTTCGACGAAGAGCCGCACTGCGGGCTCATCCTCCGCAACCAGGATCGTCTCATTTCCGATCGGGGAGCCCGGCCCACGCCCGACGGTCGCGACCTTCTCGGACGGCGTCTCCACGCGCGGTAGGTAGATTCGGAATGCCGCCCCATGGCCGGGCTCGCTCTGGACGTCGATTGACCAGCCACTTTGGGCCACGATGCCGATGACGGTTGAGAGCCCTAGGCCGGTTCCCTTGCCGTGTCCCTTTGTGGTGAAGAATGGCTCAAAGGCGTGCTCCGTGACCTCTGTGGTCATACCCACCCCGGTGTCGGAGACGGCGAGCATCACGTGCGGCCCGGCTTGCGCGCCCACATGGGCCCGGACGTACTCCTCGTCCAGGTCGACGTTGGCCGTCTCGATCGTCAGCCTGCCTCCGCTCGGCATCGCGTCGCGAGCGTTGACCGCAAGGTTCATTACAACCTGCTCGAACTGACCCCGATCCGCCATGGTGCGGCCCAGTGTGGGATCGGTGCGGACGATGAGTTCCACATCCTCGCCAATCAGCCGCGCCAGCATGGGCGAGATGCCGACCACCACCTCGTTGAGGTCGACCACACTCGGCAGCATGACCTGCCTGCGGCTGAAGGCCAGGAGAGCCTGGGTCAGGGCAGCGGCTCGGTCGGAAGCCTTCAAGATTTGGGCTATGTCAGCGGCGACGGGGTGGTCGGCCGGGACTTCATCGGCGGCCAACTCAGCGAAGCCACTGATCGTCGTCAGGATGTTGTTGAAATCGTGGGCGATGCCGCCGGCCAGCCGGCCGATCGCCTCCATTCGCTGGGCCTCGGTCAGTTGGGCTTCGAGCGCCGTCTCACGCGAGATATCGCGAGCGACCTCGACCGAACCGACGACCGAGCCGGACCCATCCCGCAACGGCGAGACTGCCAGGTCTACGTCTACCGGCGACCCGTCGCGACGGCGGTAGCGGATCCGTCCGCCCCAGACCTCGCCTCGCGCGAAGGCAGCCCGAATCTCCTGCAGGCGTTCTGGGCCGGCGGCGCCCTCGGTCAAGAAGCCCGCGTGCCGCCCCACGGCGTCGACTGCGGGATAGCCCGTGATGCGTGTGAAGGCGGGGTTGACGTAGGTGATTGTCCCGGCGCTGTCGGCCATCAGAACCGCCTCCGAGGACTGGTCGACGGCCGTGGCCAGTCGCTCGCGCTCGGCCGTGGCCAGACCGGCGTTCTGCCACGCGGTTATTGCCAGGCGGGCGACGACGAGCGCGATTAGAAGTCCAGTGGCGGGGATGTGCTGTTGTAGCAGCGCGAGATCGCCCCAGTCGCGAAGGGCTGGGGCCACGAACGCGATGGCCACGGCGACGTACGGCAGCCACCCGAAGTGGTACGAGGAGACGCTTGCGCTGAAGCGCCGCGGCCCGGTGTCCGGGCGGGACTGGACATAGGCGGCCAGGGCGAAGCCGAGCCAGGCTGTCGAATATAGGATGCCGGAGAGACCTCCGGGCGTGTACTGGAGCTGGAGCGACTCGATGCCCGAGATCGTGTCACCCGCAAAGGCCAGAAGGAGCGCCGCCAGGATCAGGACAAGGGCGTTGTGGCTGCTCGGGCGCAGGCCACGCATCAAAATGGCCACAACGGCGAAGACGAACGACAGATCCGCGACCGGATACGCGGCGGCCACGACCACGCTGATCGTGCGGGCCCCGGCCTCGTGGGCAATAGGGTAGAGGAGGAAGTGCCACAGGAGAATCGCAGCGCTCCAGGCCACGATCGATACATCCAGCCCGAAGACGACGGCATCCGATCGCGAGCGCCAGGCCTTGGGCAGGATGGTCAGACCAACGGATGCCAGGCAGTACGCCCCGATCTCCAGGACCGGCGCGAGATAAGTCAGAAAGGCGAGGCCGGGAATGGCCGTCCCGATGAAGTTGCTGAGGCCTCCCGCGAAGTAGCTGCAGAAGGCCAGGCCGAGCGCGGTCCATCCCAGACGAGTCGCGTCATCGAGCCAGATCGCCCGGCGCAGTCGAATTGCGAGAGCGAGCGTCACGAGGCCGGCGGGGACAGCGATGGCGCCGGTGAACCGGCCGACAGTGCCGGGGTCGCCCAGCCTTGCCGCCCAGATCCCGGTGTACGCGAGCAGGCCCGCTGCCAGTGCGGCGACCAGCCAGATAACAGGCTCGTACCGCGCTGGGCGTGCTGAAACTGAGGCGCCCTCTCGACCTACCCCGTCAGAGGAGACGCTGGCTGGAGCGTCGTTGGGCGCTCCGTACTCGTGATTCCCCATCTAGTCCGCCAAGAGCGTCCCCCCGGACGTGGCCATCGTACGCCTGTAATTGCTCCCCGAAAGGCACTCTCGTGGGG
>JANYJI010000247.1 GCA_025358525.1 Chloroflexota bacterium
GACGCTCTGGAGATGCTCGCCATCTGGGATGTCTTCGGCTTTGAGCGCGCCGTAATCCTGGCGGTCAACGCCGGCGTCGACATCCTCATCTTGTGCAACGAGTCGGCCACCGTGCCCTACAGCGACGATCGCGCTCCGGCCGCTGTTGAGGTCATCCTCGACGCGATTGCTCGCGGTGAGATCTCGGAGGAGCGCATAAACGAATCCTGCGCCAGGATCCTCGCCCTGAAAAGTCGCATCGCCCACTAGCGCAGCCCCCTGGCGCGGCGCCGCCAGCAAGACGCTGGGCCTGCCGCGGCTCCTGTCGCGGCTCCTGTCGCGGCTCCTGTCGCCCGGCTCCGCCAGTGACTACGCCGCGTGTGCCTGCGATGAGGCTGCCCGCTCTCGGAGCAGGCTCGTGATTGCGTCGCTCGGCAGCGGTCGTGAGAAGAGGTAGCCCTGACCAATGTCGCACTGCAATGCCCGCAGCCGATCGGCCTGCTCAATCCGCTCCACGCCCTCGGCGATCGTCTCCATGCGGAGCGTCTTGCCGATGCGGATCATCGCGTCGACCAGGGCGCTGGCCGTTGGCTCTGTGGCCACTCCGTCGACGAACGACTTGTCGATCTTGAGGATGTCGACCGGGAAGCGCCGCAGGTAGGCGAACGACGAGTAGCCCGTCCCGAAGTCGTCGACCGCCAGACGCACTCCAAGCGACTTGAGCTGGAAGAGCCGGTTCAGCGTCGCCGCTGTGTCGACCATGAGGACGCTCTCAGTGATCTCGAGGATGAGGCGGCTCGGCAGGAGGCCGGAGTCGTCGAGCGCGTCGGCGATGTCGCGGACGATGTTGGGGTGACGGAGCTGTCGCGCCGAAAGGTTCACGTTCAGGGCGATCGGCTCGTCGACCGGGATCTCCTTCTGCCAGACCCGAACCTGGCGACAGGCCTCCTGGATCGCCCACCGGCCCAGCGGCACGATCAGACCGTTTTCCTCGGCTAGCGGGATGAACTCCAAAGGCGAGACGATGCCACGGCGCGGATGCTGCCAGCGGACGAGCGCCTCGACTCCGGTCAGTCGACCCGTCTTGAGGTCGATCGTGGGCTGGTAGTACAGCATGAACTGCGACTCGGCGATGGCAGTCCTGAGCTGAGTCTCGATCTCGATGCGGCGGACTGCTTCAGCGTGCATCTCCGGATCGAAGAGGGCGAAACCGCCCTCCTTGAGGCGGGCCTGGTGCATTGCCATGGCGCTATTTCGCAGCAGATCCTCGACCTCGACGTCGCCGCCAATCGAGACGGCGATGCCGATGTTCGGCTGAACCTCAACCTGCGCTCCGGGCAGTTGGAGCGGCTGGCGGAGCGTTTCCATGATCCGCTCCAGGGCCATCGTGGCGTCGGCCGGGGAGCCAAGCCGGTCCAGCAGGACGCCGAACTCGTCGCCGTCGAGCCGGCCGACTGTGTCCTGGCCTCGAACGCAGGTTCGAAGCCGGTCGGCCGTCATTACGAGGGCGGCCTCTGCGGCCGCAAAGCCCAAGCTGTGGTTGAGTCGCTTGAAGCCGTTCATGTCGCAGTACAGGACGGCAATCGTGCTGCCGTCGCGCTTCGCGGCCGACAGTGAGTGCTCCACGCGGTTGGCGAAGAGAGTGCGGTTAGCCAGGCCGGTGAGCGAGTCGTGGAAGGCCTGGTGGCGGAGCTCGGTCTCCAGGTTGTGTCGCTCTGTCACGTCCCGGGTGTTGAGCACGACGCCATTTACGGCCGGCACGATCAGCATGTTGGTAATGCGAGTCTCGCTGTAGCGCCAAGATCCATCCATGTGGCGCAGCCGGCATTCAATAACGCGCGTCGATCCCGCCTCGCCGACGACTTCGCGGAACACGGCGGCGACCCGGGCCTTGTCGTCGGGATGGACAATTGTTTTGACGTCAACGCCGAGTATCGTGCTGGCGTCGTAGCCGAAGACCTCAACGATCGACGGCGACTGGTAGCGGACGATGCCTTCGGCCGAGACGATGGCGATGACGTCGGTCGAGCTTTGGATCAACGCTTGGAAGCGCTTCGCCCCCTCGCGTTCGACGGCATCGTGCTGCAGGTCCGTGCGCGAAATGGCCAGAGCAGCCTGCGTCGCCAGGGCCCGGATCGCGCGCGGCAACTCAGAGCTGATGGGTTCGGGCGACTCCACCACGATAACGCCCCTGGCCTCGCCAACCATGGTGATGCGAGTGACGAGGACCTCGCCTGAATCGAAGGGCGACGGGGTGGCCGGCTCCGTTCCAGGGTCCCCGTTTATGGCGCGGAATAGACGCTGATCGGCTAGCTCCTGCCCAACCGGGGCGAGCTGGCCGATTTCCAAGATGGCCCCAGACAACTCGTCGGCCTGACGCCCAGCGGCGCCCAAAACCCTGAAGCGGGGCGAGAGACTGTCTCTTTCGTCCGCCACGGCCATGCAGATCCGCACTCCCGGTAGGGCCGCGCATAGTGCGTAGCCGCCCTCGACGACTGAGGCTGCAATCGCCGGCAGGTCGCCAGCAGCCACCAGGTCCAACCCCGTGGCCGCCAGCACCTGCTCGCGCCGGGCTGTCTGTTCGTAGCGGTCGATCGACGTGGCCATGCCGTGCATCAGGCTGGCGACGATGAAGAAGGCGGTTGCGAAGACGGCAGAGATGGTGAAGGACGTGGGATTGCTCAGACCAAGGCCAATGGCGATCGCCGCCGGGCCCGAAGTCCGGATGAGAACTCGAGGCAGTGAACCATAGGCGGCGCCGAAGAAGACGGCGGCTGCCAGCACGATCATTACGAGGTCGTACCAGCGGCTATCGACGGCCGAGGCGACGATGCAGAGGGCGCCCAAGACCACTACGTCGGCGCCAATCCCGAAGGTGCGGCGACGGTAGGCGAACAGCCATGCGAACCAGAGGCTGATCGACGCGGCGATGCCAGCAAGGTAGAGGATGAACGGGCTAACGCCGGAGGCGACCACCACGACCAGCGCCCCGACCGCATTGGCCAGGGCGAGAGCTAACAGCAGCTGCTGCATGCGGCCCAGCAAATCGCGGGGCCGGGCGCCGGCGCGGAGACCTGGAGGGATCCCCGCAATCTTCAGTCGAACCAAGGCAACCAGTTCCTTCGGAAATCCGGACTGGGAGTGGACGGTACCGAGCGACTGGGACGCTGAGTGCGTCTATTGACGGCATCGGCCACGGCCGCTGCTGACTGAGGGTTTCTCCCTACGTCGATTGCACGATCTTGGGCTGGGGCACTCGTTTTCGGCCCGAACGGTGCTCCGCGGTGTAGCATCCCCGAAGCCATGACGACATCAGGCCTGCCGCAACGACCGATCTCTGGCTCGGGCCTGCGCCCTATAGAAGGGCGGGATCTTGCCGCCTACGGCCCTGACGGGTACGAACACGGGATCGACGATAACGATTTCGATCTCGAGGGCTATGAACTGACGCTGGGTGACCGAGTCCGGAGGTGGGTCGGCCGAGGGCTCGTCCGCCTCGGTTGGCTCGGACTGGCGGCCTGTCTTGCCTTCGGGTCGGCCGGCATCGTGGCTGCGACCGAGCACGCTCCCTCATCAGGTGGTCGGACTGAGTTGTCCTACGGCGCGGATACTGCGCTGTCCAAAAAGCTCGACTCAGCGGTTCGCGACCTGGCCCGACTCAAGGATGACGTCGACTCGCTGGGCGGTATGGCGCGCAAGACCCTGTCTGGCCTTGCCCAGGTCAATAAGCTCGCGCTCGATGACGCCAGCGTTCATGGCGACAACAACATCAACGCCATCGATGCAGCGGCGGCCAAACTCAACAAGAGCCTTGACTGCCTGTCTCGGAGCCCGGCGAAGGAGTTGGAGTTGCTGAAGACGTACAGCCCCTCCCTGACCGACCGCTACCACAAGGTCTGCCTGGCCATTGCGTCTGTCGCACCGCTGCGTGACGACTGGGGATCGCTCAAAGCTGGGGGCCAGACGGCGATGCGGGTGGCCAACGATATCAATGCCCACGACTCGATAGCGACGGATGCCCTCAAGCTCGAGACACAGGGTCGGTACGCGGAGGCTATAGCCAAGCTCAAGGATGCCTCCGACGCGATTACCGATGCCTCAGGAATTGCCGCCAATCTATCCAAAGTGACCGATGTCTCGACCCTGACCGAATGGCTGAACCGGACCAAGCAGATGGACGACGCCCTACGTCTCCTATGGCAGTCGATGATTGACTCCAAGGGGAAGGTGACGGCTCAGGTGACTGCTGCGCTCAGGGCGGTCTCCGTTGCCAAGGCGCTCCTGCCCGCCAGCACTGATGTTCTGCAAGTGGTCATGTACGAGCTGGCGGGGCGGCTGACGTCTGACGGGATCTCGATCGAGACAGCCAAGGGCGCGCTGGCGGAGGCGCTGGCGAACTTGGTGAGTGGGATGACGTTCAGCGGCTGGCGGGCGAACGTCGGCTAGTGGCTTGGCCCTGGGGACGTGGCCCAGGCTGGTCTCGCCGGCCGACCGGCCCGCGCGCGCCATCCCTGGCGACTCGGCCGTGACTGGCTAGACTAGGTTCATCGTTCACGTCGACGCCCTACCCGGCTTCGCCGGGTTAGCGTCTACGCCATGGGTCCGCGGCGCCCCGATGAGCCGCATTTCCGGAGGCCACTGGCCATGCAATTGCGCGTCGTCACCGATCAGCCGTGGGATGTCCCAGCGGACGTGCTTGCAGTCCCGATCGTGGGCGAGCCCAAGTTCGATGGTGTCCTGGCCGAGCTCGACAAACGGGTCGGGGGCGAACTAGCCGCCCTGACCTCGTTTGGTGAACTCAAGGGCGATCGGTACAGCACTGTCGTTGCGGCCGCGGGTGAATTGCGGGCCGGCCGTCTCCTGGCCGTAACCGCCGGCGAGGCCGAGACGATCAGTCGCCAGGTCGTCGTTAGGATCGGGTCCGCGGTGGAGCGCCGACTGGCCGGTCGGACCGTACGCAGCCTGGCCATCTGGATCGGCGACCTGGGCGCCCACGTCGACGGAGGCGCCGCCGTCGTGGCGGAGTTGCTGGCCCGGGGCGTCGTCGAGGGCGAGTTCGAGCCCGCCACGATCTACCGCGACGACTACAAGGGCGCACCCCCCGCGCTCGAGGAGCTGATTCTGGTTGCGCCCGGCGCGGATGCCGCTGCCCTGCGGCGCGCGGCGGAGCGCGGCGTGATCATCGGCGAGGGCGCCAACCTCGCCCGGCGCCTGGCCAATCGCGCCGCGAACGACGTTACGCCGGAGGTGCTGGCGGGCGAGGCTCGGGCGCTGGCCGAGCGGTACGGCCTCTCGATCGATGTAGTCGAGCCGGCGCGCGCCGTCGAGTTGGGCATGGGCATGTTCCTCGCGGTCGGAGCCGGCAGCGATAACCCGCCGCGGATGATCGTGTTGCGGTCAGGCGCGGAGGGGGAGAAGGATGCGGCCGGTCGGCGGCTGGCCCTGGTCGGCAAGGGCGTCTGCTTCGACTCGGGCGGGATCAGCATCAAGCCTGCGGCTGCCATGGAAGAGATGAAGATGGACAAGACCGGTGCCTGCACCGTGATCGCGGCCATCACCACGGTGGCCAGGCTTGCCCCCGGAACTCCGCTCCTGGCGATCGCGCCGGCGGTTGAGAACATGCCCGGCCCGCATTCGGCCCGGCCCGGGGACATCGTCAAGGCCATGAACGGCAAGACGGTCGACATCATCAACACCGACGCGGAGGGTCGGCTGATTCTGGGCGATGCCATGTGCTACGCCGAGAAGCTCGGCGCGACGCACCTCGTCGACGTCGCGACCCTGACCGGGGCCGTGGGCAGGGCCCTGGGCGACCAGATGACCGGCGCCTTCGGTACTCCCCAGGCCTGGTATGACGACGTGGCCGCGGCCGGCGAGCGGGCAGGGGAGCGCTACTGGCAGTTGCCCATGATCGAGGAATACCGCAAGGACCTCGACAGTTTTTATGCCGACTTCACGAATACCGGCAGCGCCGAGGGTGGCCTTGTCAAGAGCGCCCTCTTCTTGCGCGAGTTCGCGACGGTGCCGTGGGTCCATCTCGATATTGCTGGCACGGCCTACTTCAGCAAGAAGACGCCCTACGCACCGGCTGGGGCAACTGGTGTGAGTCATGCCACATTGGTGGAGCTGGCACTCGCCGGCGCCTCCAAGACTGCCTGAGGACGGGGCCCGTCGCCATGAACTCATTGGCCGGAGTCGATCCGCTCGTCCTCGCGTTCGGTGCAGCCGGGCTGATCTGGGGATTGGTCTCGGACCGGATCTCAGCTCGCTGGCCCGCCCATGAGGATGGCTCGGTCCGAGGCGTGGACTGGCGATCCGTGGTCGTGGCAACGTTCGCGGCCGCGGCGCTGGCTGCGGTCCCGCTCCGCTTCGGTGACGGAGGGCAGAGGCTGCTGTTTGCCGCCTTCTTCGGCACGTGCGTTCTGCTCATGGCCACCGACCTGGATCAGCGACTCATGCCGGACGTTCTGACTCTGCCGCTCATCGCGCTCGGCGCGGTGGCGCTGGTCTGGGGCGGCGACTCGCTCGTGTCGCGGTCACCGGCCACGATGGCGGTCCTCGGCGCCATCGGAGTACCAGCGCTGCTCTACGTCGCCTCGCTGCCGTTCGGCGAGGGTGCCTTCGGTGGTGGCGACGTGAAGTTCCTGGTGTCCGTCGGGCTGCTGAGCGGCCTCGTCCGCATCGTCATGGCGGTCTTCGCCAGCGCGATCCTGGGCGGGGTCGTCATCTTTGCCCTACTTCTGTCACGGCGCATCACGTTGAAGAGCTACGTGCCCTTCGGGCCGTTCCTGATCGCCGGTGCCGTATGGGCCGCCCTGTTGCCGGCTTCTTCATAGCGACGGACCGCATAGACGCGGAGGTATCGCAGATGCCTGCCCGGCGCCCGTGTGTGGGGTCAGGTGGCGACGGTCGTTCGGCGGGTGTCGCAACTCGGGCAGTAGTAGGTAGTGGCGTTGGTTGAGCTCTGTTCGAAGCCGAGCAGGTCGGTCAGCGGCTCACGCAGCGCGTCACTGCGCACGCGCGAGGCAGGGTAGCCGCAGCGGCACCACTCGACTCGCTCTCCCGCGTCAGGGTCGTACTGGTGCTCCTCGGCCAGCATCATCTCCAGCGACATTCGCTTGAACGTCCTGTCGCCGTCTCCGTCGAGGATTTCGATGGCTTGCCGGACCAGGTCGATGCGGGTGAATGGTGCCGATCGTGGCTGGTTGAGAGCAGTGAGGGCGCCAGCCGCAGCCAGGCGCTCCCGCCAGCGGGGATTGCTGCGGAGCACGGCATCCAGCGCCCCGATGGCGGGCCGGCCTATCTCGATGCACCTGTCCCATCGACCCCGAAACGCCCAGTAGTGAGCGGCTGTAGCGTTGGTCTCATCCGGTTCCCAGGCCAGCTGACCAAGCGCCTGGAGGATGTCGGTGCGCTCAATGGCGTCCACGTTGTCGAAGGAGGCCACGAGCAGAGAAATGGCCGACGGGCCGCACTCGGCGCAGCGTCGCCACTCGCTGAGGGCGGCCCAGTAGCGGGCCCCGGTCTCGTCGGGCCGCGGTTGCCAGCCAATCTCGGCCAAGCCGCGCGCCGCCGTGCGGCGGATCCCCGAATCCCTGTCGTTTAGGGCCGCCAAGAGCGAGTCCGCAACTTCGGGCGTCGAGATCCGGGCGAGCCGCTTGACGGTGATCTCACGGACATCTGCCTCATCGTGAGTAAGCGCGGTCTGTAGCTGCCCGATCGACCTGGCGTCGCAGAGCGCATCGAGTGCTTCGGAGGCTGCTCGCTGGACCGCGAGGCTGGAGCGTCCAGCCGCTTTCTGTCGTACCAGCTCGTGAGCCAGGACGATGATCAACGGCACGACCGCCTGGACCTCGCCGATGGCCTGGAGGGCCCTGATGGCGGCAAGGCGGACGCTCTCGTCCGCGTCCATGATGGCCTTGACCAGCGGCTCAATGGCATCGACGGCGCGGATGCGGCCCAGCGCGGTGGCCGTGGCGCGGCGAGCGTCCTGGTCCGGATCCGTCATCAGGCGCCGGTATACGGCCGTGGCGGTGGCGGCGCGAACGTCCGGGTCGGAATCTTCCAGGGCGGCGACAAGCGGCTCCACCACCCGGCCTCCACCCCGGGCAGCGAGTGCCCCGACAGCGGCGCGGCGTACGGCGGGGTTGCGGTCCTTCAGCAGCGCGACCAATGGTTCGACTGCGAGCGGAGATTTGATTGGGGCCAGGGCTTCGGCCGCCGCGATCCGGACCGCGGCGTCTTTGTACGTGAGCGCCTTGATCAGGCCCTGGGAATCTCTCTTGGCCTCCAACTGAGGAATGTTGGGCGGACCGAAGAGCGGCATCTTGGGGGCCTCTTTCCCTCGTTTTGACTGCGGATAACGGCTCGGACGTGGGATCGATGCAAGCGATGCAGCAGAGTGCAGGCCTGCGACCAGACGTGTTTGTGTATCAGAGGCTAGCACCCCTGAGAAGCGATATGGGAGTGCGTCCACAATCTTGACGTCGCCACACGCTGTCCGCACCTCATCCGACCGTACCGCCCAAGAGGGGGACCTTCGAGCGGCTGGCTGTCGCTTCGTGCGCGCTGATCGTGCTATAGCCGGGGGATGTATGATCGCGATCAGCCGGAGTCGTCCAGAGGTAGTGCCCTTCCGAAGGACGCGTCAGACCGGCGGGCGTAACCGCACAGCGCGTTTCGTTTGGGAGCGCGCACAACGGAGCTTGCTCGCACGATGACTGCCTCTCACGACCGCCGCGTATACCGACGCCGCCCCCGTCTCCTGCCGTTCCTGCGGATTCTTCTGGTGGCGGCTGTCCTTAGCCCTGTCCTCAGTTACGTCGGTCCGGTCGCGCCCGCCCGAGCTGATGCGCTCTCCGATGCCATCGCCGAGCAGCAGCGACTATCCAAGATGATCGCCGATCAGAAGGTGCAGCTGGCCAACCTCGGCAAGCAGCAGGCCAGTCTCAAGGTCGAGATCGGCGCGACGCAGCAAAACCTCGTCGGCGTCCGGACCTCACTCGACGACGCTCAATCCCAAATTGCGGCACTCCAGGGCGAGCTCAACGGCGTCACGGCTCGGTATGACCAGCTTGTCGCGACGCAGTCAAGGCTGAAGACCGAGATCGCCCAGCTGACGACTCAGCAGAACGCAAAGCAGCGTGAGCTTGAGGTGCGGCAGGAGATCCTCGCCGCCAGACTGCGTGACGCCTACGTCACCGACCAGACCCCCCTGCTTCAGCAGCTGCTGACGGCCCATTCGCTGACTGAGGCTCTCTCTGACGTCGCGTACTACGGTGATCTGGCCCAGGCAGACACGGCCATCGCCGAGAAGATCCGGCAGGATCAAAAGATCCTGGTCCTACTGCGGGAGAACGTTGACAAGGCAACGTCGGCCAACCAGGAGATCGCCGATCAGGTCGGCTCGCAGAAGAAGGAGTTGGACGACCAGAACGGCCAGCTGCTCAAGGCCGAGTCCGATCTGGAGAAGCTCAAGAAGCAGCTCGACGGCCAGCTCGCGCAGCAACAGGCTGCCGAGTCGAAGCTGGCCAGGAACCAGACGCAATTGGATGCGGCCGTCAGATCTAACGGGCAGGCCCTCGACGACCTGGGCAACAAGATTGACAGCCTGGTCGCGCAGGAGGGCGCAACCGGTCGCATCCCGTCGCGGTACAGCGGTCAGCTGAAGTGGCCCATGGGTGGCGTGATCACGCAGGAGTTCGGCTGCACTGGCGTCGCCTCCGAGCCGCGTGTGGGTAGCTGCCGGCACTTCCATCAGGGCATCGACGTGGCCGCCCCGTGCTTGACCCCGGTCTATGCCGCGGGAGCCGGAGTGGTGGTTTTCGCCGGCTATAACCCGTACGACGCGCCGCCTCGGGCGTGGCTCGTGATCATCGCCCATTCCACCAGCATCGTTACCTGGTACGCCCACATGACCGGTAAGGCGCCGCCAGGCATCTACGTAGGCGCGCAGGTCGCGTCCGGGCAGCTCGTTGGCACTGAGAACACGACCGGCCACTCGTCGGGCTGCCACCTCCATTGGGCGGTTCGGGTGAACGGACAGTTCACGAATCCGCGCCTCTTTCTGTAGCACTTGTTCCGACTCGCCGCCAGCTTTGCAAGGGAGCTTTGGTGCGCCCCTCTGGCCCGATCCGGTCGGCTCCTGCCGTGCCCGAGCCAGGGGTGGCTGCGGGGTGCTAGCATCGCAATAGCTCGGCGAATGCCGGGTCAGGCACGAGAGGACGCCCGATGAAGCGAACTCTGGCGGTCATTCTCGCAGGCGGCGAAGGCGAGAGGCTTTCGATCCTGTCGTCGCAGAGGGCCAAGCCGGCCGTGCCGTTCGGCGGCAAGTACCGCATCATCGACTTCACCCTCTCCAACTGCGTCAACTCGGATATCGACAACGTTGTCGTCCTCACGCAGTACAACCCCCGCTCCCTCAATGACCACATTGGCATGGGCCGGCCGTGGGACCTGGACCGCAATCACGGCGGCGTGCGGATGCTCCAGCCGTACATCGCCCGGGGCCGTGTGGCGGAGTGGTACCGCGGCACCGCCGACGCGGTTCTCCAGAACCTCAATGTCGTCGAGCAGGCTCCGGGTGACACCGTCCTCGTTCTGGCCGGCGACCACATCTACAAGATGGACTACCAGCCGTTCGTGGCCGCCCACCGCCGCCACAGGGCCGACGTGACCATTGCCGTCCGCCGCGTGCCTTTGGCCGATGCCACGCGAATGGGGATCCTGGCCCTGGATGACAACGACCGGATCGTGGAGTGGCAAGAGAAGCCCCGGCAGCCTAAGAGCGATCTGGCCAGCATGGGCGTGTACGTCTTCAGCAAGCGTGCCCTGCGCCAGTGGCTGGTCGAATCGCTGGCCGACTTCGGCCACGATGTCATCCCGGCCATGATCGAGGGCGGAGCACGCGTATATGGCTACCGCTTCGACGGCTACTGGCAGGACGTGGGAACGATCCAATCCTACTGGGAGGCCAATCTGGCTCTCCTCTCCGATGCGCCGGAGCTCGACCTGTACGATCGGGAGTGGATCGTCCACACCCGGTCCGAGGAGCGGGCTCCTGCCAAGATCGGCGCCACGGCCCAGATCCATCGCAGCCTCATCAGCCATGGCTGCGTGATCAACGGCTCCGTCGTGAACTCGGTCCTCTCGCCGGGCGTAGTCGTCGACGTGGGGGCCAGCGTGCGCGACTCGATCATCCTGTTCGATTCGGTGATCCGGACTGGCGCGGTCGTGGATCGAGCCATCCTGGACAAGGATGTGGCCGTCGGTCCCGGCGCGATCGTCGGCGAGGGCACCGATTTCGATGTCGTCAACCGTCGCGAGCCGGGCCGTCTCAGCACCGGCATCACGGTCGTTGGCAAGCGGGCGGTGATCCCTCGGGGCGTCCGCATCGGCCGCAACGTACTCGTTGGAGAGGGCGCGCGGGCCGCTGACTTCCTGTCGCGCATCGTCAAGAGCGGCTCCACGGTCGAGCGGCCCAAAGACCGGCCGAGTCGGGCTGGGCTGCGGGTCAGAGGCGGGGTTTCCTCCGACGGGCGTGAGCCCACCCGCATCGAGGTCGAGCCCGCGCAGCCGAGCCACGATGCAGGCGGCCGAACCAGCTCGGGCGGGCGGCGGGTCGTTGGGGAGCCAGGCGACTGAGGCGCATGTCGACGCCGGTTCACCCGCGAAGGCGGCACCCGACAGGTCGGACTCGGGTGGTCCGAGGTTCTGGGCTGCGTTCTTTTCGGGCCCTGGCGGGGTCTGTCCTGCTCCTTGCTGCGGGCTTCCTGGGGCAGTTGGCCGTTCCGCCTGGCGCGGCTGCCACTCAGACGGACCTGACCTTCATCTCGAGCTCGACCTGGACTGCAGACACTGACGCCGGGAGAGTCCACGTCCTGGTTTCCATTACTGCCACATCCCACGCCGCGGAGGCAGACGGGCGGCGCTACTACTACGACCAGCTGCAGCTGACGCTGCCGCACGGGTCGACTGGGTTTGGAGCCACTTCCTCTGGCCGGCCGCTCGGAGTCACCACCTTGTCCGTGGCGCCTTCCGGGGTGGTCGTGGTCGTCTCGCTGGGGCAGTCGCTGTACTCGGGCCAGAGCAGTTCGCTCGATCTCACGTTCGACCTTGCCGATACGGGCGGCTCGACCGATCGCGATCTTCGAATCGGACGCAACCTCCTGTCATTCCCGGTCTCGGCCTTCGGCAGCCCGGGCACGCCGGGTAGCTCAGTGACGGTGGTGTTTCCACCGAGCTCCACGGTGCAGGAGGAGTTCGGCGGCCTGACGCGGGCCGTCTTCGGGTCGGGCGAGGTTGTCTTCACGTCGGGCCCAATCGACGACTCGACGACGCTGAATGCCTGGTTCACGGCAGTCAAGCCCGTGCCGCCGAGTGATTTCCGGAGCCGTTCTATCACGCTAGGCCCGCTCCAGGTGGCCCTTCGCTACTGGGCCGATGATCCAGGCTGGGCGGACCAGGTGGAGCGCGTTCTGCGCTCCGGATATCCGGTGTTGCGCGACATGATCGGCCTCGGAGATCCGATCGGGAGGACGCTCACTGTCGAGGAAGCGTCCACGCAGGAGATGGGCGGCTTCAGCGGAGCCTACGATCAATCCACCGCCCAAGTCCATGTCTCGTACTTCGCCGATCCGTTCGTGATCCTGCACGAAGCGGCCCACCTGTGGTTCAACTCCGACCTGTCATCGGACCGCTGGATAAATGAAGGCTTCGCTTCCTACTATTCGCAGGCGACGGTTGGGAGGCTTGGGTGGACCGACCACGCACCGGTGCTCTCAGACCGGCTCCGCAGGGCCGCCGTGCCATTCAACACCTGGACAACCGTCGGCCAGCCGAGTTCGGCGACCGATGGCTACCTGTACGGCGCCACCCTGGAGGCGGCCCGCCAGATTGCGGCGCTGGCCGGCCAAGACGGTCTACGGACCCTCTGGGTCGCCGCACGCTCGGGCAGGGCAGCCTATCAGCCGATCAACGCAGCCCGAGACGAGGTCCTTGGCCACGGCGGTACGGATTGGCGACGCCTGCTCGACCTGCTTGAGCAGACGACTGGCCAGTCGTTCCTTACCATCTGGCGAAGCTGGGTGGTGGACTCATCGCAGGTAGGCCTCCTGGGGCAGCGCAGCGCGACCCTCAATGCCTACCTCGACGCCCAGAACGCGGCGGGATCCTGGACCTTACCTCCTGAGATACGCCACTCTCTGGACACCTGGCAGTTCGACGCGGCGATGGCGTTCGTTGCCCAGGCTCGCGGCATTCTTAACCAGCGCGACCAGATAGTCGCCGACGCCGCTCGCGAGAAGACAACGCCGCCGCCCACGCTGCAGAGCGCGTTCGAGACGGGCGGGATGGGCACTGCCTCAGCCGAAGCCAATAGTGAACTGGCCGTTCTCAACGAACTGGCGGCCGCCCGTCAGGCCCAGACTGAGGAAGAGGGTGCGGCTCGGGCCATGGGTCGGATCGGGGCCCATCCGCAGGCGGATCTGGAGACCGCTCGCGCCGCCTTCGCCAGGGGCGATCTCGTGCGGGCTCTGTCTCTAGCAAGAGCTGCGCGATCATCATGGAAGGACGCCTCGACCTCCGGGCAGGTCCGAATCATTGGGGCGACGTGCGTTCTGGTCGGCCTCGTCGTCTTGCTGCTGCTTTTCGCTTGGACGCGCGATTGGCGGCTCCGGAAGGGCAAGGCAGTCGGCGACACTGACCGCGCGCCGGGGGCGCCGAAACTTGCTGAGGTGATGGCGCGGACGGAAGCGCGGCCAACGGACGTGGCGCTTGCTCAGGAAGGTGTGTCGTCCAGACACCTGGCGCCGTTGTTCGCCGCGGCCTCATCCGACACAACGTCGGGCCACGGTGCCCGACAGCAAGACGATCAAGACGGTGGTCAGGGCTTCAAGTCGCCGACCGAGGCGGAAGAATCGACCGAGGCGGAGGAGTCGACTTACAACCTCCTCCAGCGTGGCCAGGCCCTGCTGGACGATCGGCACAACGCCCAGGCGGCCGTGGTCCTGGAACGGGCCGCACGCGCGGAGCCGGGCAAGGGTTCCATCCTGGAGGCCCTCGGCCGAGCCTACTTCAATAGCGGACAGCATGCCCGCGCGGCGGAGACATTCGAGGCTCTGCTCCAGATCGACCCGTCGGCTCATTACGGCCATTTCGTTCTCGGTCTCAGCTTCGCCCGGCTCGGTCGAGACCAGGAGGCGAAGACGCATTTGCGACTGGCCGTCGCCCTTGATCCCGAAAGCGACACCTACAGGCGGGCCCTCGAGAAGATGGGCGCAGCTAAGGGCTAGGCGCCTGAATCGAGCCCGTACGAAGTCTGTGCCGGATGGCCGGGTACGCGACGGCAGGCCCGAACCTCAGCGGCCCTTTGCCTCCAGGCGTCGGGCCAGCAGCAGGATGCCAGCAATGGATTTGGCATCCTCGATGACGCCGCTCTCTACGGCTTCGACGGCGTCGCGCCAGTGGAGCCTCGAAAGCTGGAGGTT
>JANYJI010000001.1 GCA_025358525.1 Chloroflexota bacterium
TGAGGATCTCCATCTGGCCGATGGTGTTGGCGACGATGAAGACGAAGGCGGCATCGCCTACTCCACTAAGATCCTGGAGCTTTCCTGAGCTCAGCGCCGGGGCCCGGTCGCTATCGAATTTCGCCTTCCCGGCGTTCGCCCGACACCCAGGGTCAGGGATGCCCCGTATCTTGAACTTCTCCATGTTGCGTGTCGTGGTGTAACGCACGACCACTTGTCGGAACCAATTCAGGGCTCTATGCCACGGAGATTGATCCGTGGCGCCGACCAAACGCTGATGACTCGCGGCAGACGCCGCGCACTGGCGCGGACGAAGATGGGACCGGTAGCCTCAGCGGGCACCGACCGGCTGTGGCCTCTGCATCAGCCCGAGTTGAATGAGCAGGCCGAGTTGGTCGGGTACGCCCCAGTGCTCGACGATCTTGCCGTCTTCGAAGCGGGCAGCATCGAACACGTCGATCTCGAACGACTTCCCGGTGGGCGGGAAGCCCATGACCGAGCCCGTGTTGACGCCGCGAGCCCGGTTTAGCGCCCAGACCGTGTCGCCCTCGGCGACGATCTTGACGATGGTCAGTTCGAAGTCCGAGAACCATGTGTGAAGGGTCGTGATCGTAGCCTTCACTCCGTCGATCCCGGGCTTGCTCCCTCGCTGGTGCTCGAGCGCGCCGGGGGAGACCAGCTCATCGGCGACACTGAGATCGCCCTTTGTGAGACCGATTTCGATCAGCTTGCGAAATGCCGCGATGTTGCTTTCGGTTGACATACGGTTCTCCTACGTTAGGTAGAGTGGCACTCTATTGACGTAGAGTGATACTCTACCGACATGGGCAATGTCAAAGCGAGGCCTACCCTGCGCGACGAGCGGGCCCAGGTGACCCGCCACCGGATCGCCGATGCGGCGCGTGACCTGTTCCGAATCCGCGGCTACGGCGCCACTACGCTCCAGGCCGTCGCCGACGAGGCTGGAGTGGCTGTCCAGACCGTGTATGCGGTCTACGGCTCAAAGAGGGGCATCCTCCAGGAGCTTCGCGATACGGTCCTCCGGCAGCCGGCGGCGGAGGCGCTGTACGAGGAGGCGATGGCGGAGACCGATGCCCGGCGGAAGCTCGAGTTGTTCGCCTCCTCAATCCGCCGGCGCTGGGAGTTCGGACACGATGTCGTGGCAATCCAACGCGATGCCGCCGCGACCGACCCGTCCGTTCGGGCCGAAGTGGAGCATGTTCTCGGCATACGGCGCAATGGCATAGCTCGGCTCGCCCGCTCGCTTGAAGGAGAGTTGTCGGCGGGGATCGACCCAGCGCAGGCGACGGCCATCCTCGATGCACTGACGTTGCCCGAGGTCTATTCGGAGCTTACGGACAGTTCAAGCTGGAGCGCTGACAAGTACGAGGCCTGGCTCGGACAGTGCCTCAAGAACCAGCTGTTGTCTCGGGCCCGGGCGGCCCCAGATTGACTTGTGCGCGCCGATGAGCCACCGGCCCAGTCCCGAGACGGCATCGCTCAAGGAAGCTCGTTCCGCGCTGCGTGCCGTCGACCTCGAGCGCCCGGATGCCTACTCGGAAGAGCACATAGTGGGCTCAGGCGAAGGTCGGCCGAACGGACGCTTAGCCCCCGGCACGACCCGCCCACATTCAGGCCCCGTGCCGATGCGTCGGGCCTATCAATCAGGAGAGAAGCAATGTGCCTTAACTGCGGTTGCATGGCCGCTCACGACGACATGGGTAAGCCGGGAACGAACATCACCTACGAGGACGTGACACGAGCGGCCGACGCCAACGACATGACTGTCGAGGCGACCCTGGCGATGATCGTCCGGACTGCCGACAAGGATCGTGGCGACCATCCGACGGAGTACGAGGCGAAGAAGTAGCTCGGACTCCCGTCTTGCGAATGGCAGGTCCGCGATTCGCATCAGCAGGACGCTGCCCGCCATCCCCGGACAAAGAACAGGGAGGACGCTGGTGTCCAGAGGCTTCGAAGCGGTCAAGACCGTCACGATTGACGCTCCCAGGGCCAAGGTCTGGGACGCGCTGACCAATCCCGCCAAGGTGAAGAAGTACATGCACGGGACCAACCTCTCTACGGACTGGAAGGTTGGCGGTCCGATCGCCTGGAATGGCGAATGGAAGGGCAAGTCCTATACCGACAAGGGCACCGTCCTTGCGTTCGAGCCGCAAAGACGCCTGATGTACACCCACTGGAGCCCGATGGGCGGGGTACTCCGGACGAGCCTGAGAACTACCACACGGTCACCTATGAACTGGCGGAGGACGGTGGCAAGACGCCAACCGCGCCTTCCAGACCCGCCAACGTAGCTCGGAACGTTCGTGACCGGGATCAACAGAATTGGCGACGGTGTGTCGGCCCTAACCCTCTCGCCCCGACCACCTGCGACACCGCCCCGCCATTGGCCACCGTGCGGGCAGTTGCGGTGGCCCGTCAGAGCCGTCACTCAGCGATTGGTCTTCCGGCCAATCGCCAAAGTCATTTGCGCCGCGGCGCAAATGACTCGCCTTCCGGCTAACCTACAACGATTCATTGGCCTCCGGGCAATGACTCGTTGTCTATGAGTCTGACCCTGCCGAACCGGACCGCCATCGAGAGCAACGCCGGGCCCTCGATCGTGGCGAGCTCGCGGAGAGTGGCCGTGTCCGCGCAACTCACGTATTCGGGCGTGGCGAGTGGCTCCGTTGCGAGCACGTCGCACATGGTGGCGCGGAGAATCTCGCCGTCGCGCGCGCCGCCGTCGTACGCGGCCCGGGCGGCCAGCAGCGCGCGTCGCAGGACCGGTGCGGCCGCCCGCTCCTCACGCGTCAGTCGGACGTTGCGCGAACTCATGGCTAGACCATCGGCCTCGCGTAGGGTTGGGCAGGCGACGACCACCGTCCCGATAGCCAGGTCGTCGGCCATACGCCGGATGACCAGGAGCTGCTGCGCATCCTTCTGACCGAAGTAGGCTCGATCGGCTCCGGCGAGCCCCAGGAGGATGGCCACGACCGTGGCGACTCCCTCGAAATGGCCCGGTCGGGCCGCCCCTTCCAGCGGCTCGGTCAGCGCGCCGACGCGGACGACGGTATCGAAGCCGGACGGATAGATCTGGTCCACGGGGGGAATGAATGCAAAATCGGCCCCGGCGTTCGAGCAAAGCTCGAGGTCGGCGTCTTCGGTCCGGGGATAGCGCTCGTAATCTGCGGGCTCGTTGAACTGCGTCGGGTTGACGAAGATCGTCACGAGGACGCTGGCGTTCTCTCTTCGAGCCCGCTCGATGAGCGAGGCGTGTCCCTCGTGCAGCGCTCCGAGGGTGGTGACGAGCCCGAGCGGCCGCGGTGCCCCAGCCAGCGTCCCACGCAGTTCGGCCCGCGTACGAACGACTCGGACGCCCACCTCTAGAGGTCCCGATCGAGCGGAATGCCGCCGCTGACTTCGGCCATCTCCGGCCGATCGAGCGGGCTGAAGCGGAGGATCTGCTCGAGCGTGGCCGGATCCATGCGGGTGCCTTCGGCCGGACCCGGGAAAGCCCCATCGGCGACATCCTTGCGGTAGGCCTCCGCAGCCGCCTTGATGATCGAATGCAGTTCGGTGTAGTGGCGCGCGTGCCTTGGTGTGAACTCCGCACTCATGCCCAGCATGTCGGTCACGACCTGAACCTGGCCAGAGCAGCCCGCGCCGGCACCGATGCCAATGGTCGGGATGTGCAGCCGTTGGGTGATTGCGGCCGCCAGCTGCTCGGGCACGAGTTCCAGGACGGTGGCGAAGGCTCCGGCCTGCTGCACGGCGAGTGCGTCGGCGAGGAGCTGCCGGCCTGCCTCTTGAGTCTTGCCCTGGACGCGATGGCCGCCGAGTTGGTGGATCGATTGCGGTGTGAGTCCAACATGGCCCATGACCGGGATGCCGGCTCGGACGATGGTCTCGATCGTCCGTGCGCTGCGTTCGCCGCCCTCGAGTTTGACGGCTCCGGCCCCGCCCTCACTCATGAGGATGCCGGCGTTCTCCAGGCTGGCCTCGGGTGTGACGCCGTACGAGAGGAACGGCATGTCCGCGATCACCAGCGCGCGCGTGGTTCCTCGCACGACCGCCTTGATGTGGTGGAGCATCTCGGTCATGGTGACCCGGACGGTGCTGTCGTAGCCGAGCACGACCTGACCGAGCGAGTCGCCCACTAGGAGGATAGGGATGCCGGCCACGTCGAGAATTCGGGCTGTCGGGTAGTCGTACGCGGTCAGCATGGCGATGCGCTCGCCATCGGCATACAGGCGGGCTATCGATGCGATGGTCAGGCGGGTGGCCGCCGGCGGATTGGACGCCTGACTCATCGCTTGGCCTCGCCCGCAGGAGCCTCGCCCGCAGGAGCCTCGCCCGCAGGAGCCTCGCCCGCAGGAACCTCGCCCGCAGGAACTTCGCCCTTCGCGGCTCCACCGGCGGCAGCGAGACGAACGACGATGCGGTCGAGCAACAGCTCGGCGACCTCGAGCTTCGACAGGAGCGGCAAATCCTCCGGCTCGGCGTCCCTTGAGAAGATGGTGACCTTGTTGGTGTCAGTGCCGAAGCCGGAGCCCGGCTCGGCCACGTCATTGGCGACGAGGAAATCCACGCCCTTGGCGCGAAGCTTTTCCGGCGCTCGCTCAAGCGAGCCCGTCTCGGCGGCGAATCCGACGAGGATGGGTCGACGGCCACCCGCGGTCCGGATGCTGTCGCGGACCCGTTCGGCGGTTTCGGCGAGGAGGTCCGGGGTGGCCTCCAGCTCAAGCGTCATGCCGCCTTCACGCCCGATCTTCGTGGCGGATGTGGTCCGGGGCCGGAAGTCGGCGACGGCTGCGGCCATGACCAGAACGTCGAAGCGCGGACCTTCGGGCGGGGTGAGGGCGCGCAGTGCCGCCTGCATCTCGGCTGCGGTCTCGGCCCGGGTCACGTTGCACAGGGCCGGCGGCTCCACGGAGTGGTTGCCCAGGATGAGGGTCACGGTCGCGCCCCGGGCGAGGGCATCCTCGGCAACGGCCATGCCCATCTTGCCGCTCGATCGATTGCCAACGAAGCGCACGGGATCGATTGGCTCGGCGGTGCCGCCGGCGGTGACGACGACGTGGCGGCCTGCCAGGTCACGCCGCGCTGGGGTTCGCGACTCCGCCGGGGAGGTCGAAGTCGCCACGGTCGAAGTTGCCACGATCGGAGCCGAAGACGCGTCGCCACCGAGCACCTCGACGGTCGCGTCGACGATCCGGTTCAGGGAGGCAAGGCGGCCCTGGCCCGTCATTCCGGACGCGAGAACGCCTGTCTCCGGCTCCACGATGCGGTACCCGAACTCGCGCAGTCGGGCCACATTAGCTTGTGTGGCGGGATGGGAAAACATGCCGCCATCCATGGCCGGGGCAACGACAACCGGCACGGAGGTGGCCAGGCAGGCGGCGGTGATGGGGTCGCCGGCCAGGCCATGAGCCATGGCGCCCAGCCAGTGGGCCGTGGCGGGGGCAACCACGATGGCCTCGACATCGTGGGCAGCGGCGATGTGTCCGATGCGCCCATCGCCCTGCAGCGACAGCACGTCCGAGTCGACCGGGCGTCCGCTCAGCGTTTCGAGCGTGAGCGTGCCGATGAACTCGACCGCGGAGGTCGTCATCAGGCAGCGGACGTCAGCTCCCTCGTTCTGGAACAGCCGCAGCAGTTCGACGGCCTTGTAGGCAGCGATCGAACCGGTTATCCCGAGGGCGATCCGGCGGTTCTTGAGACGTCCGCCCGACTCTCTCATTTGTTTCGCTCCGTAATGATGTGAATCGAGCCGGCTGCGCTACCTGCCCAGCCGACGGTTGGAGAGTCGGCGACCGCAGGCGAGCCGTTGGCCAGCGCCCACAGCAGGGCCAGACCCTTGATGGTCAGCTCAGGATCGATGGCGTCGACACCCTCCAAACCGCGCGCCCACGGCGCCGCCGAAAGGCCGCCCGTCAGGACGACCTGAATGTCCTCCAAGTCGACCTTCTCCGTCCGCCCGAGCTCCTGCTTGATCCGGTCCAGCAGACCGATGGTCAGGGCCCGATAGCCGATCACGACGCCGGACTGCATGGCGGAGTTGGTGTCAGTGCCGATTGCCTTCTCGGGCTCCTTGAGTTCGATTCGCGGCAGGCGGGCGGTGCGGGCGGCGAGGGCCTCGATCCCAAGCTCAAGACCAGGGGCGATGGCCCCGCCGATGTAGGCGCCGTCGCGCGAGACGCAGTCGAACGTGGTGGCGGTCCCGAAATCTACGACGATCGCCGGCGTGCCATACAGCCGGCCGACCGCAAGTGCATTGACCAGCCGGTCCGCGCCGACCTCACTCGGGCGGTCGACCCGGATGGGGATGGGGACCGTCGCGGAGCTGGCCTGTAGCAGCTGCAGGCCTCGGCGTTCGGCGACACCCAGTGTCACTCCGGTCAGCGCCGGCACGACGGAGGCGACGGAAATTCCCGTCACGTCGGAGAAGGAGGCCCCATCGAGGTGGAGCAGCCCATCGATCAGAAGTTCGAGTTCGTCGGCCGTGCTGGTGGCCCTGGTCGCCGCTCGTCGGCTGGCAATGATCGCCTCCCCATGGACCAGGCCAAGGGTGACGTTCGTGTTTCCGATGTCGAGGGCGAGCAGCATGAGGCGATGATAGCGCCCTCCCGCGCCACGGCTGCCAAATCCGGCGTCCACCGCTTGTCCGAGGCGGCCTGGCTGAGGTACGATCCACCGGTCCGTCACCGGCGTCCTCAATCGTCACCCCCGCTACCCCGGGAGGAGTGGTGTCGTCCGTGTCGCCCGCGAAATTCTTCGTAAATCGCGGCATCGTCTCCAGCCGGACCGACCTGCTCAACGTCCTGCGACCCCTCGAAAAGCAGACCGTGGCTTACCGGTACTACCGCGGCCACGAACTGGTTCAGCATGGGTTGGGTTGGGTTGAGCGAATCGTTACAGGCGAGCCGGAGACATCGACGTTCTTCACTCCGCTCTCGATCTGCCTGAACGTGGACTCGTTCGAGCATCTCGAGTTCGATACCCGTCCAGACCAACTGCTCACGTATCGTTTGGTTCAGGGCGACGAAGCCGTAGTGATCGATTTCGCGCCCGCCGGGGTGCCCATTGGCGACGCGATCGAGACTCAACAACTCGAGTTCGATACCTCTGGCTACGTTCAGATGGAGTTACTCGGCCTCGACGCCAACGAGGCCGAGTAAGGGGAACCTGTACCTAGCGAGACCGTGACCCGGTAAGGCGCGGCGGATACCGATCCCGGTAAGGGCGTGGTGGGCCGTGTGTAGACACGGCCAGGAGGAGACGCTGCCCCGGGGTCGTCCCTGGGTAGGCATCAACCGACGGGATACGACTAGGCGATTCATCAGGAGGAGAAAGCGTTGGCTTTCATAGCGCGCTACTTCAAGTTCGCTGAGCGCGACACAAACATCATCACGGAGACCCGGGCAGGCGTGACCACGTTCATGGTCATGGCCTACATCATCGCCGTGAACCCATCCATCATCTCGCTGGCCACGAAGGGCCACGGCCCGGATCAGATCTCGACCATCGTCATGACTTGCCTAATTGCCGGCGTGATGACGCTGGCCATGGGCATAATCGCCAACTATCCGTTTGCGATTGCCGCCGGGATGGGCATCAACGCCGTCGTGGCGTTTGACCTGATTCTTGGCCGCGGCATGGCTTGGCAAGATGCCATGGCCGTGATCGCCTGGGAAGGCATCATCATCACGATTCTCGTCCTGACCGGCCTCCGAGAGGCGATCATGCGGGCGATCCCGATGACTCTCAAGCGCTCCATCGGCGTCGGCATCGGTCTCTTCATCCTGTTCATCGGGTTGCAGGAGGGCGGATTCGTCGTCGCCGGGTCGCCTCTTGTCACGAGAGGGCTCCTTACGACGGCCCCGGTTCTCGTTTTCGTCGTCGGCCTTGCGCTCGGCCTTCTGCTCATGGCTCGCAAGGTCAAGGGCGCTCTGCTGATCAGCATCGTCGTTTCTACGATCCTGGCGATCCTCCTGAATCAGATGCTCGGCGTTGACAAGGCCGGGTTCATCCCCGGGACGGCCGAGGCGCCCAAGGAATGGCTCACCAACTTCGGCAACAACCCGTTCTCGACTCTGGGAGCGCCACTGGGCTCGATGCTATCCATCTGGACCAAGCCGGCCCTACCGATAATCACCCTCACGCTCGTAGTCTTCAGCCTGATGCTGTCGGACTTCTTCGACACCATGGGCACGGTTATCGGCGTCGGCGAGGAAGCCGGCCTGCTTGACAAGGACGGCAACCTGCCGGGTATCAATCGCGTTCTGCTCGTCGACTCCGTTGCCGCCATCGCCGGCGGACTCGGCTCGACCAGCTCGAACACGACTTTCATCGAGTCTGCGGCGGGCGTCTCCGAAGGCGGCCGTACGGGCTTCACGGCCGTTGTTGTCGGCCTGCTGTTCCTGGCTGCGATTTTCTTCGCGCCTGTGATTGCGATCGTGCCGCAGCAGGCCACTGCGCCGGCCCTCGTCATCGTTGGCTATCTCATGTTCACGATCGCTCGCGAGATCGAGTGGGGCGAGATAGACGATCTCTTCCCGGCGCTGCTCACGATGATCGTGATGCCGCTCACTTATTCGATCACCAACGGCATCGCTGCCGGTTTCGTTGCGTACGTGTTCCTCAAGGCCATACACGGCAAGGCCCGCGAGGTTCATCCGCTCATGTGGGCAGTATCTGCGGCTTTCGTTCTCTACTTCGCCGCGGATTACATCCAGATCCTCGTCAAGTAGCTCAATCGCGTCTTGTTCAGCGGCCGGGGCCTGAAAGGGTGCCGGCCGCTTCGTTTTGCTCGTGACCTCTGGCCCGTGTCGGGTCCGACTTCCTTTCCGCTAGCATTGGCTCGATGTACGAACGCACAGCGCTGCCCGATGGGCCGCGCGTCATCACGTCGCGCCTGGCGGGGGCCCGGTCCATATCAATCGCTGCCTACGTCCTGGCGGGCTCGCGCCTCGAGTCGGCCGAGCAGGCGGGCGCGGCCCACTTCATGGAGCACATCACCTTCAAGGGAACGGCGGCCTACCCGACCACCCGGGCTGTCTCCGAGGCGATTGAGGGGATCGGTGGCAGCTTCAACGCAGCCACCGATCGGGAGTCGACGGTCTACTGGGTCCGAGTGCCCCGCAGTGAGGCCGTCCGCGGGATGAACGTGCTGGGCGAGCTGATCGTTCGCCCGCATCTGCGCAGCGAGGAGATCGAGTCCGAGCGGGCCGTCATTGTCGAGGAGATCCGCTCCTACCTCGATGACCCGGGTGAGCACGTCCACACGCTCTTCGATCTGGCGATGTTCGGCGACACTCCGCTCGGGCGCGAGATCGCGGGCAGCGAGGAGAGTGTCCTCAACCTGCCCCAGGCCGACTTGCGGGCCTTCTGGACCTCGGCCTATCGACCCGGCAACGTGGTCATTGCAGCGGCCGGCGACATCCCGCATGACGAGATCGTGGAGCTGGCCGACCGAGCGTTCGGCGCGGGCAAGGCGAATGGCCTGTCATATGCGCCCGCACCGGCACTGCCCGCCGGCGATCGCGTCATTTCCACCCGGCGCGGAACGACGCAAGCCCAGCTGTGCCTTGGCGTGCCTGGATTACCACGAGATCATCCCGAGGCCTGGACACTGGAGGTTCTTAACGCCATCCTCGGCGATGGCATGAGCAGCCGTCTCTTCCAGTCCGTGCGCGAGGAAAAGGGCCTCGCCTATGACGTGAGTTCCTACGTCGTCGATTACGCCGACGCCGGCGCTTTCGTCGTCTCGGCGGGAGTCGATCCGGACAAAATCGCGCCCACCGTGGCGGCGATCCTTGAGGAGCTGGCCCGCGTCCGCGACGAGACTGTTCCGGCCGACGAGCTGGCCCGATCGAAACGCTACCTGGGCGGTCGGCTCGACCTGCGGATGGAGGAGACGCGCCCCCTGGCATCCTGGCTGGGTGGTCAGGAAGCGCTCCACGACCGAGTCCTGACTCTGGAAGAGGCCCTGGTAGAACTGAACGCCGTGACCAGTGAAGGGATCCGCTCGTTGGCCGGACGGCTGATCAACGACGATGTGCTGCGCCTGGCCGTGGTTGCGCCGCCGCGTCGAGGCCGTCGCCTCGAATCTCTGCTGCGATTGCCTGGGGGCCTGGCATGAGGAACGGTCAGAAGCCGCGCCGTCTGCATGCGCTTGGACCGCTTGAGACCCACGACATGGCCTGGCCCAGGGCTCCCCTGGCAACCAGCGAGGATCGGCCCAATCTGGTAGCGGTCCCGGCTCAGAGTCTGGCCGACGAGCAAATGTTCTTCGAGGCAATCGACGAGCAGGATGAGGTCCTGTTCCACATCTCCACGGAGGCGCTGACTGACGAGGACGATCTTGTCTCTGAGGATGGCACCGCCGAGGTCGAGGTCTCCAGCCAAGCCTCGGACGCGGCAAAGGGCGAGGTCGAGGTCGCGAATGTGCAGGTTGCAGGGATCGAAGAGGTCGAGGAGCCGGTCGTCGCTCGGATCGCCGATCCGTCAGCCCGCCCACTACCGGATGAACCTCCCAAGACCGTGCCGGCCGACGACCCTGTGCTTCAGGCGCGCCTGGCGCGGATCCACCTCCGTACCGGCTCGCTGATCCTGGCGAGCGCCGAACTCGAGAGGTTGGCGGGCCGGAACCAGCTGGATACCGCAGGCAGGCTGGATCTTGCCGAAGTTCGGTGGCGGACCGGCGACCTGCCTGGTGCTGGCGAGGCTGCGTCCGCATATCTGGCGGCCAACGGTGAGGAAGTCTTGGGCTTCGTGATCGCCGCCGAGGCCGCGGCCATGGCCAACCGGCTCGCCGAGGCCAGACGCTACGTGGAAGAAGCCACGCAGCGGTATCTATCGGACCTGGAACCGGTCTTCGCCGGCATCGCCCGCAGGGCGATCTGGTCGGCCTTCGTGACTGAGCCGGCCTCCGGAAATTCTGTTCTCGCAACCGCCGCAGTCGAACCCGCCGCCGCAGTCGAACCCGCCGCACCTGAAGACCCCACCATGGCCCAGGCGGACGGTGAGGTCGCGGCCGGTCGGTCGTATCTCAAAGGCAACGATCCGCTGCTGGCCGCGCTCCATTTCGGCGTGGCCATGCGCCTGAACCCGGCCCGGGCGAGCGTCGTGATCGAGGCCATCGGCGATCGCCAGGAAATGCCGCTTCAGATGGTGCGCGACGAAGCCGTTCTGCTGCTCGGGATATCGGCCGACGCGGGCGCGACCTCCCAGCCGACCACTGTCGAACCGTCAGCGCCCGTTGTCGAACCGTCAGCGCCCGTCGTCGAACCCCCAATCGAGCCCGCGCCGCTGACTCCGCCCCACGTTCCCGCGCCGCCGACCGCGCCCCAGGCTCCCGAGCCGCCGCCGATCCGCTGGGATTAGCCCGGCCCGCCGTCGGGCGGACGCCCTAGTGTCCCGGTTGACACGTTTCTCGATGGTTCACCCCAGCGTCAGTCGATCGCGCCCCGACGTTTAGCCATCACGTGACTGGTATCGACCCGAGGCGGCCTCAAAGCTCTGGTCTAGCCAGCCCGTGACTCGTATCGAAGTTCGGGGCGGGTCG
>JANYJI010000059.1 GCA_025358525.1 Chloroflexota bacterium
ACTCAGCTGAGGCTTCGGCTGCGGCAGCCTCGCGGGCGAATTCCGCCACCTTGGCTGCCTCTTCGCGTTGGAAAACTTCGAGGCGACCGCGGCGATGGGAGTCGATGGCGGATCGAATCGAGTCGAGCGGGGGCGAGCCAAGCGTTCGGCCGTCCGTGTCGCGGTAGATCCGGCAGGCGAGCGCGACGGGAAGTTCGGGCTGGGAGACCACGTCGTCACCGTTGATCCGGATCGTCGGCGACCCCTGGAAGCCCAGGAACTCGGCGTCGTCCGCGGAAGTGACGTAAATCAGCTGGATCGGGACTTCGATGATCCCAGTCCGCAGGATGCTCTCCAGGTCGCGTCGAGCCTGCTCCAGATGGGGACAGTCCTCGACGGCGAGCAACTCAACGACAAGATCGGCCACGTCCTGAGCCTACATCGACCGGGCGAAACCGGCCTGCGGCGGAAGGCTCGTTGCGACTGAATGGGTTGTGGATGGCGGCTGCGCCTCGGACGTGGCACGAGGCCATGAAGCGCTACTCCTCGTCCAGTTGTTCCAGTAAGTGGCGGCGCAGGAAGTCGAGGCAGCGTTTCCAGGCGTCGCGGCGATTCTCGCGCCTCTGCCAGCCGTGCTGCTCGTCGTCATACCAGTGGACCTGGTAGTGCTTGCCCTCGATCTCGAGCGTCTCGACGAGCTTCTCGGTCATCAGCGGCGCGACACGCTTGTCCTTGCGCCCGTGGAGGATGAGCAGTGGCGCCTCGATGCGTTCAGCCCGGTAGACGGGCGAACCGCGGCGATAGGCGAGAGCAGACTCTGGGTCGTCTGGCTTGCCCATCATCCGCTCGAGGTCGATCCGGCCCGTGCGGTCGCCATGGCGGTAGCTCTCGCCGATCTCCGAGTCGCCATACAGGTCGATCCCGGCCCGCCACAGCGACGGCTCCTCGACCAGTACGCAGAGCGTCAAATAGCCTCCGTAAGAGGCCCCGTAGTGGGCCAGGCGACCATCGCACCACGGCTGACTCGCGGCCCAATGAGCGGCATCGATGACGTCGAAGGCATCGGCGTGGCCCCATTCCCCGCGGTTGGCCCAGCGGAATTGGCGGCCGTAGCCGGAGGATCCCCGGAAGTCGACCGAGAGAAAGGCCATGCCCTGCTCCACGACCAGCTGCCGGAAGGGGAACCAGTCCCGGAGCGATTGGTGAGTGGGGCCGCCGTGGGAATGGATGATGCACGGAACACGTGCCACCTCCTCCCCGAGGGCGTTCCCCGGCAGGTAGAGAGTCCCCTCGATAGTCAGCCCGTCGCGAGCCTGGAAGGCAATTCGCATCCCGGCCGAGAAGTGGTCGGCATCGATTACAGTCGGCAGCGAGTGAGTCAGCTGGCGGGGCCGAACGCCCTCCGCGACGGCTTCCGGCATTGGCAGCAGCCACAAGTCCTCGGGCATGCGATCGCTCTTGCCGATGGCAAGGACGGCTGACGAATCGGTCAACCAGCCTGCCGCCATCCAAACGCCTTCAAATGGACTCACGACGGCCGAATGAAGACCGCCTCGCGGCTGAGCCGCAGCACCGGCTTCGTGACCGAAGACGGCCGGCAGATCGCTCACCAGCAGATCGACAACGCCGTCCCGGATCTCGATGTGGACGAAACGCTTACCGTCAGGCGAGGCCAGCGGCAGGTAGCCCCAACCGCCGTTGGGCTCGCCATGCTCGTGCTGACCAGTGGTCAGGACGGTGCGCTCCTGGCCATCGAGCGAAACCTGGACGACCTGGAACCAGCCGTCCTTGTCTGAGATGAAGAGCAGCCCCGAGCCATCGGGCAGCCAACGCGGACCCGTCTCCCAGGCATCCTCGCCGGCGATCAGGCGCTCGCGACCGGTGGCAACGTCGATGACGTGGATCTGCGTGGTGAGCAGGTCGGGCAGCCGTTGCGACGTCACTGCGATGCGGCGGCCATCCGGCGACCAGACGAAATCGCTGATGTCGACGCCGGCCGCGGTGACTGGAGTCGACTCGGGTGAACGGGGCCGCGTTGCCGGACGGCCGCGGCGCGGTACGGGCGCGTCCACGATCCACAGCTGGTCCCAGCCGCGGCGGCGCGAGATGAAGCCGATCTGGTGACCGTCGGCGCACCAGCGCGGGGAGCGGTTGCCGGCAGGGTGCTGAGTGACGATAGCCTGGTGCGAACCCTCGACGTCGATCATCCAGATCGCCTCGTCCCGAACGAAGGCGATGCGACGGCTATCGGGCGACCACTGAGGATCAGCGGCGGACTTCTCCGAGGCCGTCAGCTGCTCTGGGTAGCCGCCGCGAATCGGCATGAGAAAGATCTGGCGGGCGCCCGCGGCCTCGTCAGTGAATGCGATACGAC
This sequence comes from Chloroflexota bacterium, assembly GCA_025358525.1. GTDB lineage: Bacteria > Chloroflexota > Limnocylindria > Limnocylindrales > CSP1-4 > Fen-1039. Next base: position 2,354 of record JANYJI010000059.1, read on the forward strand.
GGCCATCGGGCGAAAGGCGGAACTCGCGCGGCGACTCGACGGCCGCAGCCTGCTCCACGGTCAGGCCATCGCGGAAGAGCCGGCGGCCGCGACCATTCTCGACCGCCCCACGGTTCAGCTCGGCGGCCGTCGGAGATCGGCCGACCGGGCCAGTGGCAGCGGCCTCGGCGGTCGCAGCGTCAGAAGCCCCCGCGTCCTGTGTCTCCGCGCCGTGGGCAGTGTGTGGAACTTCATCCCCTCGCATCCGACTCGGGTCGGACACTACCGGCCCCACCCCAACGCGATGAACCTATCTTCCCGTTCTCCGGGCGCCATAACCGGGTCAACTCGAACGAATGTCTCCGACCCGAACATCCGCTCCATCTGAGCCCGCGTCTCCGGGTCCTCCCAGCGACGGCCCCGCATCTGGCTATCGTGGCAGGCGAGAGCCGCGATCTTCCGCTCCAGCACGGATGAAATCGAGACAATCGTCGTGATGTCCTCGTCGGCCCGGGCCAGCTTCTCGATGGCCTCGCTCTGCCGCAGATCGTCCTCAGATGGGGGCGTGGCGTCGCCGGAGCGACGGCGCTCCTCCTCCTGGGCCGCTTGCATAACCGCGACTGCGGAACGTGGCAACGCCTGGTGGTACAGGGCCACGGGCCCGCCCGGTTCCGCAGCTGCCCGCCGGTAGGCCTCGGTTGCCACCGCCGAGCAGGCGACGTGGTCGGGGTGGCCATAAACGCCACCCGGGTCGAAGGTCACGATCGTGGCCGGCCGGAGTTGGCGAATCACGGCCAGAATCCGCTCCACGACCTCGTCCTGGGGAGCCCGGCTGAGCGAACCCTCGGGCGCACCCCAACCCTCCATTCCGGAGTCACGGTAGCCCAGGAAGATCGGCTCGGCGACGCCAAGTGCCTGGCAGGCGCAGCTGAGTTCCTGGCGCCGGATTTCCGGGTCGAGCGAGTGATCCACGTCGACCTCGCCCGGTCGACCGCCCTGATCGCCGTTTGTCGCGCACAGAACCCAGACCGGATTGCCAGCCTCCGCGGCCAGAGCCATGACGCCGCCCGCGCCGAAGCTCTCGTCGTCGGGATGGGCGAAGATCGCCAGGAGACCTCGAGGCGTCACGGGCGGGTTCGGCTGTCCGGCTCCAGCCACGTCAGGATCCGGTTCGCCGTGCGGCCCGGGCCTTCGGCCGGGCGCCGCCCGTGGCCATCGCCGCCGTGCCGTCCGTCGGCCCGTCGCTCTGGTCTGCGTTGAGGCCGAGTCCCTTCTCGAGGTCGTTGCCAAGCTCGAGTGTCCGACGGTACGAGGCCCAGACCGCGTCGGAGAGAACGGTACGCAGCCGCCCCGATTCAAGCTCGTGAATGGCCGCCGCGCTGGTCCCGCCCGGGGAGGTGACCATGTTTCGCAGCACCGCTGGGTGCTGAGCCGTTGCCTTGGCGAAGGCCGTGCTGCCTTCCAGCGTTTCGATGACCAGGTCGTGAGCGATGTGACGCGGGAAGCCGAGATGGACCGCGGCGTCGATCAGCGCCTCCATGACGAGGAAGACATAGGCCGGGCCGGTGCCGCTGACTGCAGTCGCCATCTCAACGAAGTGCTCGTCCTCGACCTGCATCTCGGTGCCGAGGGCGCGCAGGAGGACTCGAGCCTGATCGCACTGCTCCTCGGTAACCTCTGGTGTGGGATACCAGACGGTGATTCCACGCCCGATCTGGGCCGGGGTGTTGGGCATGCTGCGGACGACCTGGCGGTGGTCGAGCAGACTCGTCAGAACCTTGCAAGTCGCGCCGGCGACGATCGAGACGACCAGCTGGTTCGGTTGAAGGCGACCGGCCAGCTCGTGCCCGACCTTCGTCAACGTCTGCGGCTTCAGGGAAAGGAGGATGACATCCGCGCCCGAGACAGCCTCAGCGTTGGCGGCAACCATTCGCACGCCGTACTGGCGGGACAACTCCTCGCGCCGCTCGGCCCGGGGCTCGCTGCCGACGATCTGGTCCGGGCCCACGAGCTTGCCTCGAAGGAGGCCGGCGATGATCGCCTCGGCCATGACACCGGAGCCGATAGTAGCGACGGTTCGGTTCGAAAGCGGCGACATGCGGGCGAGTATAGGCTCGGATACGAGCCTGCGAAGGCCGCTTTCGCGCTAAATTAAGCTTCCACGGCGGGCGACGGTCCAAAGGCCCAGTCGGCCGGACTCCCGGAAAAGACGAGGGCCGGCCGCATGGGAGGTAAGCGACCGGCCGTTTGATCTCGTCTACCAAGGGAGGAGAGGGAGGAACCGACGCGAATACTCGGTTGCTGAGCTGAACCAATCCTGAAAACCCCGAAACGACGTGAAGGAGTTTTCCGGGGCCAGTGGCAGCGGCCCGTGGCGAGCGGCTGGGCAGCGGCGGGCGGCTGGGCCGTGGGAGCAGCCCGTGGCGAGCGGCTGGGGCGTGGGGAGTGGGGAGTGGCCTTTGGCGAGTGGCTGGGGCTGGGCAGCGGCGAGTGGCTGGCCGTGGCCAACGCCCGGCTTCCACTCAATAACGTCCCGGGTAATGCTAAGTATCGAGCGGCGGTTCTTCAGGCCCGGGCTCGGGCGCGGGCGGCCTAACCACAGATCGCTCCCTCGTGAAACCAGCCTCTACGAGCTAGCGCCGGCCCTCGCGGTGCCGCTATGTCTGCTTTACATCATCCCGGGTGGTATTGAGAGGAACGGCTCACCTCCGGCGGGCCGAGGCCACCAGGAAGAAGCGTTCGGTCTTGGTGACCTCGATTTGATCGAAACCGGCCCGCTCAAGAGATGCCTCCAGCTCGGCCGGTTCGTAGAAGACCTTCCGAATGCGGAAGCTTG
>JANYJI010000111.1 GCA_025358525.1 Chloroflexota bacterium
CACGGCATCCTGGAACCCGTGGCGATGGCCGGTCTCCTGCTCGCTCTCCGCCCGACGAGACGAGGACTGGCGCTAGTGGCCATCGTCCTGGGCATCTCCGTAGCTCTGGGCGGTCTGCTGAACATGATCCAGACTATCCCGGCCATGCCGTCGCTGTCGGTGATACAGACCAACAGGCTCCTCTTTTCACGCCTCACCTATTTCAACGTCGGTCTCTTCGGCGAGATGCTGGCCATGGCGTTGCCCCTTCTTCTGGTGGCTCTGATGGCTCGCCGCCAACTCAACCTCCGCCGGGCCGTCGTGGTCCTGCTTGTGGCCGCGCTGCTGGTCTCTCTCGCGAGTCTCTTCCTGACATTCTCCAAGAGCGCCTATCTGGCCGCGTTTGGCGGCTGTCTCGTCCTGCTGCTGCTGGTTGTCCGAAGTTGGCGGCGGCGAGCTTCGATCGTTCTGACTTTGGGCCTGCTCTCCACGGCGATGATCCCGTGGCCGGCTTTCTTCCTCCAGGTGAGTCCGCCTCTCCAGCAGGCCTACCAGGACACGATGGTTTCGCTCGTGGGGGAGAGTCGCTACGACTCCTGGGATCCATCGACTCTGTCCGGCCGCGGCTCACTCCTGGAGCGCTGGTACGCGACGCGGGCCGCAATGCAAATGGCCCTCGATCATCCGATCCTTGGAGTCGGCCTCGACCAGTTCAAGGGGCAGTACGTCGGCCACTACCGGCCGCCGGAGGCGAAGCTGGACCTCGACTGGGCGCATTCGATGTGGCCCGAAGTCGCCGCGGAGCTGGGCCTTCCGGCGCTTGCGCTGGACCTGATCATCTACGCTGCGGCGATGCTCGCATTGTGGCGGGTGTACCGGGCGCCGCCTGACGCGTTGTCGCGGCTGCTCGCCTGCGCCCTGTTGGCCGCCCTCGTGTCGTGGCTGCTGGTCGGCACCGCCTTCGCGGGCGACATGTATCGGCCGTGGCGGAACATGGCCTCGGACTACGTGATGATGACGGTCCTGGTGGCGAGCGCCTTCGCCCTTTATCGGCTGACCCGCGACCGAGCCATTGCCGCGGCCAGGACCACGGCCGGAGCCACTACCGGAGCCACTACCGGCTGACGGTCAGGCTAGAAGCCGAGTTCGGCCAGAATGCGGTGCATCCGTTGGGCTGCCTTGCCACGGTGCGAGATGCGGTTCTTGGCCTCAGTCGTCCACTCGCCGAGAGTGCGGCCGCCGGGCTTCTCAGTGGCCGGCTCGAAGATTGGGTCGTAACCGAAGCCGCCGTTCCCCTTCGGCGCCGTCGCGATTCGGCCTGCCAGCGTACCGTGCGTCAGCCGGACTGGGACGCCGCCGCGAGGCCCTCGGGTCTCGGGCAGAGCCAGAGCCAGGACACAGCGATAGCGGGCCCCGCGCCGCGATGCCGCCAACCCATCCAGGGCACCGAGCAACTTGACGTTGTTGTCTTCGTCAGTGGCGTTCTCGCCGGCGTAGCGTTTCGTTCGAACGCCCGGCCCGCCGTTGAGGGCATCAACCTCCAGACCGGAGTCGTCCGCCAGGGTGGGCAACCCGCATAAGGCCGCAAAGAAGCGGGCCTTCTTGGACGCATTCGTCTCGAACGTCTCGCCGTCCTCAACGACCTCATCGGGGACGTGGAGGTCGTCGAGATCGATTAGTTCGGCCCTCAGGCCCAGGAGCTCGCGCAGTTCGCGGAGCTTGTGGGTCGAACGAGTGGCAACCAAAAGGCGCGATCGATCGGACGCCAGCGCTGACAAGTGAGCCGTCACGTGCGCTGAAGCCTGCTAGCGCTTGACCGAGGCGAACGCCTCAGCCTGCGCAGCGAAGAGCCGCTCGAGCCCGCCGGCTGCCAGATCGAGCATTCGGTCAACGTCCGAACGGTCGAACGGCTTGCCTTCGGCGGTACCCTGCAGCTCTACGTATTTGCCCGCGTCCGTGGCTACGACGTTAAAGTCCACCTCGGCCTTGGAATCCTCGGAATAGTCGAGGTCCAGGAGAGTGACGCCATCGAATATGCCGACACTCACTGCGGCTACGCGCCCGATCAGGCAGCGTTCCATGCCGTAGGTCCGCATCGCGGCCGCCATGGCCACCCAGCCGCCGGTGATCGAAGCGGTGCGGGTTCCGCCGTCGGCGTTGATTACGTCGCAGTCGACTGTGATCGTGCGCTCGCCCAACTTCGCCATGTCGACGACACCCCGCAGTGACCGACCGACCAGGCGCTGAATCTCGAACGTTCGGCCGCCGACCTTGCCTTTGGCGGCTTCGCGGATGGTCCGCTCGCTGGTGGCGCGGGGCAGCATGCTGTACTCGGCCGTGACCCAGCCGGAGCCCTTACCGCGCAGGTGGGGCGGAACCTTGTCTTCGATCGTGGCCGCGCACAGCACTTCCGTGCCGCCAACCTTGATCAGGCACGAGCCCTCGGCCCACTTCTGCACGCCCAGAGTGAGGGTCAAGGGTCGCAGGTCGTTCGGGAGGCGGCCGTCGGTCCGCTGCAGCGATCGAGCCCCGATGGTCATTTGGTCGACTCCTCATTCGCCGCCGGCAGGTGGCCCCTGGCCTCGGCGCGCGCCTCGGCCTTTGCAGCATCCCACAACTCGTCGAGTTCGGCGAAACTCATGTCGCGTAGCTGAACACCACGCTCGCGGGCCATTCGCTCGACGCGGTGGAAGCGGCCCCGGAACTTGTCGGCCGCGGCCCGCAGAGCGCCCTCAGCCTCGACACCGTGGCGCCGGGCCAGGTTGGTCACGACCAGCAGAAGGTCGCCGACTTCCTCGCGCTTCTCCTCGTCCGTCTCGGCCGCGGCCAACTCGGCCATCTCCTCGTGGACCTTGTCGAGGATGCCGACGATTTCCGGCCAGTCGTAGCCCAGATGAGCTGCCCGCTCCTGCATCTCCTGGGCCGCGGCGAGCGCCGGCATGGATCGAGAGATGCCGTCGAGGGCGCCGCGAACTTCGGTTGCCTCGCCCGGTGAGCCGCTGGCGCCCTCAAGCCGCGCGCCGCGCGATGCTTCGTCTTCGCGCTCGACCCGCTTGATCTGCTCCCACTGCCGATTGACGTCGCTCGCCGTGGAGACGCGGGCATCGCCAAAGACGTGAGGGTGGCGGCGAACGATCTTGCGGCTGATCGCTTCCTCGACGTCCGTCATGTCGAAGACGCCGGCTTCGGCGGCGAGTTGGGCGTGGAGCACGATCTGGAGGTATAGGTCGCCCAGCTCGCCGGCCAGCTCGGGCGTAGCCCCACCGTCGAGAATGTCGTAGACCTCGTACGCTTCCTCGAGCAGGTGCTTCTTGAGCGATTGATGGGTCTGCTCACGGTCCCACGGGCAACCGTCCGGCTGGCGCAGTCGAGCCGCGATCCAGGGCAAAGACCAGGGGCTTGCGGTCGCGCGCTCAGGCGCCAACGGCGCCAGGTATAGAGGGCCGGCCAGAGCCGCAGTGTCCAGCTCGCCAACGGTAGTGGCGTCGGCCACGCCGATGCGCCCGACGACATGGTCGGCTGGGTAGAGGCGCCGCAGGATGGCCAGCGCGCCACCGTCGGCCGGCGCGTGTCGGCCCGGGAGTGGCGACGCCCCGGCCGAAGTCGGTTCAGGAACGTGGAGGGCTGTCAGCGGAACCAGGAGCAGCGGCCGCGAGGGCTCGATTGGCGTTTCTGCCAGCCGATCAGCCGTGGCAATCTGCAGCCCGGCCGCTGGGTCGAGCCCCCAGCGGATTCGAGCCTCTGCGACGAACGCGTCGAGCACCAGTCCCGCGCGGCTACGGAGTCGGCGAAGGCGGGGCCATGGCAGCCAGGCCAGGGGCGTCGGTCCAGACGAGGGCCGTGCCCTGGAGGTCCGCCAGCCAACGCTGGTAGACGAGCTTCTTGAGCCTTGCCTGGGTGTCCGCATCGGCGACCCGGGTCTGCTCGTCCAGGACCTTAAACACCCAGTAGCCGCTGTTGGAGACCATGCGGCTCACGCCGCCGATGGGCGTCTGCCAGATCGCAGCTTCCTGGTCGGTCGTGAGCATGTACTTCGTGACCCAACCCATATCGCCGCCCTTGGCTGCGTCGGCTGCGTCGCTGATCTGCTTGGCCTCCTCGACGAAGTCCACGCCCGAGTTGATCAGCAGCTGGGCGTTGGCGATTCGCTGCTCCGGCGCCGCGCGTCGGCTCTCGAACTGAACTACGACATATCCCTTGGACGGCTCCTGGATCGGGTCGAGGAGCGTGCCGGTCACAAGACCATCCTTGTAGAGCGCCGCGGCCACGTTGGTCATGCCAAGCCCTTGGCTACCGGATGCGGTTTGGGCAGCGAACCATGAGTTCGTGATCCAGGGCACCTCGCCGCTGCGGGTGTTGACCATCTGGTCGTCGTTCACCTTTGTATCGACGGCCATGCTCGCGAACTTGGTCGGGTCACTGCGGAGGGTGGCGACTGCCGCATCGGCGCGCTTCTTGGCATCGTCCCACGATGGGTCGGTCGTCGGGACCGTCGAAGCGTTCGCCTCGCTGTGGGCTGGGGAGAAGACGAGCAGCCGGAACTTGACCTCATCGCCATCGCCCGGCGGGCTGGCGCCAGGCGCGATCGCGATCTCGAGAACATGGCGCTGATTGGTCGCGCCGCTGACGTACTGGGCCTCGATCTTGTTCTGGACGGCCTTCGAAAGGGCCCCGGCCCGGGCATAAGCCCGATATGTGTCACCGTGGCCCACCGACTTTTCCCAATCTGCATCCACGAACTTGGGCACGATGCTCGTGACCGTGGCGAAGCGGAAGATGCCGTCTGAGCCCTTGATGACGGTGGTCATGTCGTTGACCTTGGCCAGGGCGAAGACGGCGTCGATCATCTCGGGGTCGAGGCTGAGCGAGTCTTTGCTAACCAGCCCCAGATCGCCGAGACTGCCGCCGTTGGCGACGGCGTCCTGGCCCGACTCGGTGGCGACGTCTGCCCACTTTTTGCCGCCCTTAACCTCGTCCAGGAGCGTCTGAGCCCTGGTCTGGGCAGCGAGCACGTCCGAAGGTGTGGGCGCAGTGGCAGGCGGCGTTGCATTAGGCTGAACGCCGATAACCATTACGTGGCGCAGGTCCGGGATCGTGGCCTCGACCTGGATCTGGTCGTTCACCTGAGCGTCGGTTACAGAGATGTTGTTTTTCGCCGCGTACTGACGGAGCGTAGCCTCATGCTTCAGCTGAGTCAGGGCATCGTTTTGGATCGTCGTCGGATCCTGGGCTGTCATGGGCGCGTTGGCAAGGGACTGAAACTCGGCTGACGTGATCTTGCCCTGGTTCCTGAGTGCGGTCAGGTCGTCGACCTGGCGCTTGTAGAGAGACACGTTCATCGCCGCTCGATCCCGAACCGCGTCCTTGCCGATGACCTCGCCATTGACTGCCGCGATCGGGGCCCAGTGGTCCGTGTAGTAACCGGCTACAAAGACGCCTCCCATAAGCGACAGCGCAGACGCGATGGCCAGCGAGAAGGTGAGCGTGATGTAGATCGATCGACGGCTGTCGTCGCGTCTGGCTCGGCGGCGTGTGGGCTGCGCGGCCGGTCGGGAACGGAAGGTCATCTGGGCGTCCTGGTTGCGAGCGTGGCCCGACGAGACACGCCGGGGTAACGGAGCCGTATGCTACCGCATTCTGCTTCCTGAAACGGCGGATCGCCGAGCCAGTGCGGCCGCGGAGGAGACTGTGTGCGGGCCGTTGCGTTGACTACCGTGATGGCTTCCGCCTCGCTCCGGTTCGGCGCGAACGGGCCAGGAGCCGATCCACGACTGCCCGATACGCGGCCGCCTGGCGTGTCCAGCTCAACTCTTCCACGCGGCGGCTGGTCCGCTCGATACGCCCCTGGCGGTCGGCGGGGTCGTCGGCGAGGCCCATGATGGTCGCGGCCAGCGATTCGGGATCGCCTGGCTCGTAGACGGCCAGCGTGTCGGGCTCGAAGTAGCGCTCGACGGTGGGCAGGCGCGAGGCCACGACCGGCTTCTCCATGGCCGCATATTCGAGCAGCTTGGTTGAGAGGCTCATGCCCGTGAACGGATCCAGGCGGGTGGGGGCGATGCCGATGTCCGCTGCGGCGACAGCCCGGGGAACGGCCTCGATGGGGATGCGGCCGGGGAAGGTGACCAGTTCGGCGATTCCGAGTTTGGCGGCCAGCGCTTCGAGGCTGGGCAGAGCGTCGCCACGACCGTAAAACGTGGCCTCTACCGGCAGGTCCGGCCGAACACGAGCTATGGTGGCTACGGCCCGCAGGACTACATCTAGCTCGTACGTGGGCGTCAAGGCGCCTGTGTAGACGATGCGCAGGACTCCGTCGGCCATGAACTCACGGCGGGGCTGCGCCGTCGGGTCGAAGAGGCCCAGGTCCGGGCTGTTGAGAACGACGGCCAGACGGTCGGGCTTGACGCCCAGGCCTCGAAGGCGTTCGGCCAGTGGCTCGTTCACCGTCAAGACCTCGTTGGCCAGCCAGATGGACAGCTTTTCCTGCAGGCGGAGCAGTCGGTAGCTGATTGGATTGGCGGCCCTGGGGAACCGACTTCGGAAGAATTCGGGCATCGCCTCGTGCAGGTCGAGCAGGACCGGCACTCCGGCCAGCTTCATTGGCAGGGCGGCGAAGACAAGGTAATCCGGGAGCGAGTGCACCTCCACCAGGGCGTAGCGGCGGCGGCGGCAGGCACGAGTGGCGGCCCACATCGAGCGGAGCAGAAAGGCCCCGTATTCGGCGAGGTAGACCGGCAGACCCGCGCCCTGATGGCGACGGACTGGCAGGCGACGCACATTGACACCCGCCACGATCGTCCGATCGGCCTCGCCTGGCCGGCGCAGGCCGTAGACGTCGACATCCCAGCCGGCTGCCACGAGGGCCTCCGCCTCGCGCCTGACTCTGGGGTCTTCCTCGTAGTACGCATGGACGATCATGCAGATCGGCCGCCGCGGGGTGTTTGTCGTCACGCTCGGGTTCCGGCGACGTCGCGGCTAACGGGGAATGCGCTCGCGATTCGCTCCGCAGCGCCCGAGCCCCCCAGCCGCAGTGTGGCCGCCCGCTCGGCGGCCGCTTCCTCGGACCGGGCGAGTGGCGCTCGTGCGGCCATCTCACGCACGGCCAGGCCACGGTCAAGGCCGACCAGGACGGCCGAGCTGCCGGCCCCTCCGACGGTCTCGACCCATTCGGTCGTGGTCCGCAGGACCAGGCACGGAACTCCCAGCCAGGCCGACTCGCGCTGAATGCCGCCCGAGTCGGTCAGGACGGCTGCGGCGTGCAGCTGGAGGGCCAGCGAGGTTCGATAGCTTTGCGGCTCAACGACGGCCACTACCTCTGGGAGGGTGACGCCGGCCGCGTCGAGGGCGGCCCGGGTTCCGGGATGGAGGGCCAGAACAACAGGTCGATCGCGTGATGCGACCGCGCCTAGCAGGGCCGACCATTCGGTCATCGCTTGGGGCGTCCGGTTTTCGGCCCGATGGACCGTCGCGAACAGAAAGTGGCCGGGCGTCAGTGGGATGCCCAAACGCTCAGCGATGGGGGCCAGGACGGCCGGATCGCGAACCTCTTCGGAGACTCGGGCTGCCAGATCGAGCATCAGGTCGCCGACTTCGGTGACGCCCCGTGTGATCCCTTCGGCCGCCAGGTTGGCCAGGGCCGCAGCGGTCGGGGCGAAGAGCCAGGTGGATAGATGGTCGGCCACGACTCGGTTCAGCTCTTCTGGCATGCGCCGGTCGAAGCTGCGCAGCCCGGCCTCTACGTGAGCCACGGGAATTCCCAGCTTGGCCGCCGCCAGGGCCCCGGCCAGCGTGGAGTTGGTATCGCCGTAGACGACAACCACGTCCGGCTTCTCGGCCGTGAGCAGCGGCTCCAGAGCCATCAGCATGCGGCCGGTCTGGTCGCCGTGGCCGCCTCCGCCCAGCCCCAGCGAGTAGCTCGGCTGGGCGAGCCCGAGCTCACCGAAGAAGCTGCCGGCCATCGCCTCGTCGTAGTGCTGGCCGGTGTCCACAAAGATGTCCTCGTGGAAGCGGCGAAGTACCGGCTGCAGCGCGGCCGCCTTGATCAACTGCGGTCGCGTGCCGACGACACTGACGATTCGCACCGGCGGCCGCCGCCTACTTGCCGGCCGGAGCGTAGTCCGGGCGGCGTCGCGTAGCGGCCTGCACACCGATGCCCATGTAGCGGACGTTCGGCGGGAGATCGATTTCGCGCAGGCTGTTGCGCCCGTCCAGGATTACTTCGAGCTCGGGGAAGAGTGAGAAGTCGATCGACTCCCAAAGGTTGTCGGCCGTCTGGGTGACGATGGCGCGGAAGCGGGCGGGTTGGCCCCATTGATACGGGCCGGCGCAGCAGCGCTCGATCTCTGCGATGGAGAGGAGCGGGTCGTAGGCCGCCACCTCGGCGCCGTGGAACGACAGGCGTTCGATAAGGGGCAGGGCGCGCGAGTAGGCCAGCTCCTTGACCGTCTCGCGGTAGGTCAGTCCAAGGACGAGGATCGGCACATCGTCGAGACCGCCAAGCAGCCCTTCGAGGGCCTTGATGGCCACTCCAACCTGGGCATCGTTGGTACGGCGGGCGACGGCGACGACCTCGAGATCCGGGGCGCGGCTCAGGAGAAGATGCGGGTACACGGGAATGCAGTGGCCGCCGACGCCGATGCCCGGCTGGTGAATGTGCGAGTAGGGTTGGCTGTTGGCGCCTTCGATGACTTCCTGAATGTCGACGCCTACGCGATCGGCATACCGGGCGAAGTCGTTGGCCAGGGCGATGTTGACGTCGCGGTAGGTCGTGTCGGCGATCTTGCTGAACTCGGCCGCTTCGGAACAGCTCATGGCGACTATCTCGGCGTCCAGCACGGAGTCGTAGAAGTTGGCTGCGCGCCGCCCCGACTCTGGACCAATACCGCCGACCAGCTTGGGATAGGTCGCCAGGTTGGCGAATACGGCGCCCGAGAAGAGGCGCTCCGGTGAGAAGGCCACGAAGAAATCCGTCTCCGCCTGCAGGCCGGTCGCCGCTTCCAGTCGCGGGGCGAAGCGGCCGCGAGTGTCGCCGACCGGGAGAGTGGTCTCGAAGATGATCGTGACGCCGGAGTGGACGCCGCCGGAGATCGAATCCACGGCCGAGTCCATGTAGCGGTAGTCCGGCTGCTGGGCGTCGTCGAGCATGACCGGCACGATCAGGACGACCACGTCTGCCTCGCGCGTGGCGGCCGCGGCGTCTGTGGTGGCGCTCAGCCGGCCTACGGCGTGGACCTCCGCCACTGCCTCGGCCAGCCCCGGCTCTTCGGCCACATGCGAGCGGCCCTCGTTGATCGAGGCCACGACGTTGGGATTTACGTCCACAGCCGTCACGGTCCAGCCGTGGCGGGCGAACTGAACAGCGAGGGGTAGGCCCATCTTGCCGGCACCCACGACGACGGCCCTGCCCGCCGTGCCCGGTTCGCCGGTCCACGGGTTGACCATTCGAGGTGTGCCGTGGGTGCATGGATTGACCGGCGGCGTAATGGAGCCACCGAGAAGGCTGACGACGCGGGATGGGCGGGTGACGATGGTCATTTGGCTGCGAGCCTCGAAGGTAGGTCCGAGAGGTCGATGGGCCGGCGCTCGGCAGCTGCGGTCAGGAGGCCGTTGGCGATCGCCACTGCCCACAGCCCGTCCTCGGCGTCGACATAGGGCCGGTCGCCCGTGCGCAGGACCCGTACGAACTCGTCCAGTTCGGCCCGCAGCGGTTCCACGTTCGTGATCGGGATCTCAGCCACGTCACCGCTGAAGGTGGTGGCGTAGCCACGAATCATCTGCGGCCGTTCCACGTTGGAGCGAGTGAAGGTCAGCTTCTGGGTCAGGTAGTCCAGCTCGAACATGCCCTCCTCGCCGACGGCGACCAGGCTGCGACGCTTGACGGGGGTCAGCCAGTCCACGTCCAGGAACCCGATCGCCCCGGACGGGAAGTGCATCAGGCCGAAGGTCAGGTCCTCGTGAGTGGCGTGCAGGCGCTGGGCCGTTTCGGCGTAGACGCGGACGGGTCGTTCGTCGGCTATCCAGCACAGCATGTCCACGTCGTGCGTGCCCAGATCCACGGTCACGCCCACGTCGCGGATCCGGGCCGGGAAGGGGCCGGCGCGCCGGCAGGTGATGGCGTAGATCGTGGACAGCCAGCCCTCGCGGAGCAGCCGCCCCATCTCGAGGACGGCCGGGTTGTAGCGCTCCACGTGACCGACCTGAACGCGCACGCCCTGCTTGCGAGCGGCATTGACGATCATCAGGCCGTCTTCGACGGTCGCCGCCAACGGCTTCTCGACCAGGACGGGCAGGCCGCGCTCGATGGCCGCGAGGGCCAGCGAAACGTGGGCCGTGGTCGGCGCTGCCAGAACGACACCGTCGAGGTTTGCCTCCTCGATCATGGCCAGTGGGTCGGCGAAGCCTCGGGCACCGGTCTGCGACAGCGCCGCTTCGAGAGCGGCGGCATCCGGGTCCGAGATGGCCGTCAGCTCGGTCTGGGGGTGGTTTGAGATCACCCGCAAGTGGTTTCGGCCCATAGAGCCCAGCCCGGCCAGGCCGAGGCGCAGGGGCATCGTCATGAGCGTTCGCCCACACCGACCGTGTTGCGTAGGATGGCCGTGCGCAGAGCCTCGATGACCTGCTGCTGCTCGGCCTCAGTCAGGCCGGGGTACATCGGCAGTGACATGCTCGCGGCCGCCGCGGCGTCGGTGACCGGCAGATCCGCGTCCAGGCCGAGTTCCATGACGTAGGCCTGGCGGTGGCACGGGATCGGGTAGTAGATCCCGCAGATCACTCCCGCATCCTTCATCTCGGCCACGATCTGGTCGCGCGCCTCGCCCACGCCCAGGGTGTACTGGTGGTAGACGTGAGTGCGGCCTTCGGGGCAGATCGGAAGCTGAACCGGAAGGTCGGCGAAGGCCGCGTCGTAGCGGCGAGCGATCGCCTGGCGGCGGGCCGTGTTGCGCTCGAGCTTGTCGAGCTGAACGAGCCCGATCGCCGCCGCGATGTCTGTCATTCGGAAGTTGTAGCCCAGGATCTCGTGGTGGTAGCGCTCTCGCATGCCCTGATTGCGGTACATCTTGATCCAGTCGGCCAGCCGATCGTCGTTAGTGTTGACGAAGCCGCCCTCGCCGGTGGTCATGTTCTTGGTGCCGTACAGGCTGAAGGCCGCGTGGCCGAAGCCGCCGGACCGCCGGCCGCGGTACATCGCGCCGTGAGCCTGGCAGGCATCCTCGACCACCGCCAGTCCGTGGCGGTCGGCGATGGCCCCGATGGCATCCATGTCGGCGATTACGCCGAAGAGGCTGACCGGGCAGATGGCTCTCGTACGGGGTGTGACCGCGGCCTCGATGCGGCCGGCGTCCATGAGGTACGTGTCCGGCTCGATGTCGACGAAGACCGGCGACGCGCCGGTAAACAAGATCGAACTGACCGTCGCATTGAAGGTGTGGGAGACGGTGATGACTTCGTCGCCGGGGCCGAGGCCCAGACCGGCGAAGATCGACATCAGCGCGACCGTGCCGTTGGACAGGGCGATGGCGTGCTTGGCACCGCAGAAGGCGGCCCAGCGCTCCTCGAACTCGGCGACCTTACGACCCTGAGCGATCATGCCGCTCTTTAGTACTTCGGTTACGGCGGCGATCTCCTCGGGGCCTAAATCGGGGCGAGCTGGCGGGATCATGCTGAGACTCCTGTGCTCGAGGCGGGTCGCTCCACCAGCGAACCGATTTGCAAACTGAACACGTAGACTCGGCCGCATCGCGGACAGGCGAGGGCTGCGTCGGACGTGGGACTTGGGGCGGCGTTGGCCCCACTGGAGTCGGCCAGCCGAGCTCCGCAGGCACATACCCAGCCGAGGCGCCGAGCCGGATTTCCGACAACGAGGGCGTAGTCGGGAACGTCGCGGGTCACAACTGAACCGGCTCCCACCGTGGCGAACCGGCCCACCGTGACGCCAGCCACAACAACGGCTCCCGCGCCGATCGAGCAGCCTTCTCGAAGTTCGATGGGGCTGATCGTCCAATCGTCGCCACGGGCAAGCTCGCCGGTGGCGGTGACGGCACGCGGGTATCGATCGTTGGTTAGGATCGCGCCCGGGCCGATGAAGACGCCATTGCCGACGCTCACTCCGTGGTAGATGAGGGCTCCGTTCTGAACCTTGACGCGATCGCCGAGGCTGACCCCGGCATCGATGAAGGCATCCCGGCCGATGACGCACTCCGACCCCAGACTGACACCGCTGCGCAGCACAGCGCGATTCCATACGTCCGTGTGGGGCCCGACGCTGACGTCGGCTTCGAGCTCTGCCGACGCGTGAACCCGCGCCGTGGGGTCGATCACGAGGCACTCCTGTGGCGGAACGGAGGTGGCGGAGGGATCCTCGGACGCCGCTCAGCTGGCTCCAGAGTATACCGGACACTCTTCCGACCGCCCTTGCGCGGAGCGCCGGGCAGGCCGACTGTCTGTTCGGTGAGGCCTGGCGGTCGGGCGGGACTCTGGGTCTGCAGACGCAGCCTCTCAGCTCCGGCGGCGAAGACGAAGCAGCCCGGCCGCAACGGCCATTCCGGCTCCGAGGGCGAGGGCTGCGCGCCAATCCAGCACGGTCCGAACGTTGCCCTCCACCTTACGGGCAATCAGCATGAACGTTCCCGCCGGACCCTCGAAGGTGACGTTGCCTGCGACGACCGCCTGCGCGCCACCCTGACGGATTCGCACATCTCGAGCAAGGACGGTCCGCGCGAACCCCTGGGTCAACGAGACTTCGTTGCCAACGACAAGACCGACCGCGCCGAGTTCCACTGAGATGCGGTCGCCCCGAGCGATACCGACGCCCCCCAGTCGGACGGCAATGTCGTCGGCTTGAGCCTGGCCGATGCCGCCCATTGACACGCTGATGTCCTCGGCCGATGCGGCGCCGATACCGCCCTGGGTGACGCTGATGGACTCGGCCTCGACCTCGCCAGCCCCACCCTGAGTAATTGTCACGCTGGTGGCCTCGACGCGGTGACCGCGTGGCTCAGGCGCCACGACCGTGTGGGGCGTGGCGGCGGGTCTCGATGCAGGGCCGATGGGCTGGGCCTCCGAGGCGAGGGCAGCCGCTTTGGCTGTGGCTTTGGCTGTGGCTTTGGCCGGGGCCTTGGCTGTGGCTTTGCCCGGGGCCGTTCGTCGCGCCCGCACCGGCTTCGGCATATCCGGCTCCGCGGCTTTGCTGGTGGTCCGCCTTACGGTTTCGCGGCCTGACTTCGCCGCGCTATCGTTGCCCGGCTCCTCGCTCATGTTCTCGTCTCCGCTATTGCGAGTCCGCCGACCCTGGCCGGCCGGCAACGACTGCTTGCGCCAGCCTACAGCGAGCGACCCCGCCAGCGTTAGTGGCCGACAATGTCGAGCTCGAGGTCCGGGCGCACCGACTCAGCGTGGACGAAGGCTCTGGACAAGCTCCGCCAGGGTCGGGTTCGAGCGATCCCGGTCGGACAGAATCGGCCGGCCGTCGGGCGTCCCGTCGACACCCGGCCAGGGCACACCGACGGCTGGATCGTCCCAGGCGAAGCCGAGTTCGTCGGTTCCGTCGTACTCATTGGTAACGAGGTAGAGAAGCTGCAGCGGCTCCAGGGCAAGGAAGCCATGGGCGACGCCTGTGGGGATCGTGACGCTTTCAGCCGCGCCTAGCTCACGCATCTCGATCACGGCATGAGCGGTTGAGTCGGCAAGAACCGGCCGTACATCAACGAGAGCCACGAGCGCCCGGCCACTCACGACGGTCCAGTAGTCGAGTTGGCGGCGATGGTAGTGCAGTCCGCGCAGGGCGCCTGGCGCGGACGTCGAGAGGTTGGCCTGGACGAAGCGCGCGTCGGGTTGGCCGGCCTCATCCTCAGTCAGCTGCCCAAGGGTCGAGGCTCGCCATATCTCAACGAAGGAGCCGCGTGAGTCAGCCAGCCGGTTGCGGCGTCGATAGCGCACCCCCCGGAGCCGCGAACCAACCTCGCCCGCAGGAACCTCGCCCGCAGGAACCTCGCCCTGACTCATCGTCCAGCCTCCGTTCTTCGGGTGATCAACTTCATGTATTCCGCGGCTGCATCCTGCCATGACCGCAGCAGCCCTCCTGGCAGCGGCGTCGGTTCGAGCACGCCCCACGGCGGCGGGTTCGACGGTCGCGGCCACGAGCTCAGCGGCACGTCCTCGGTGGTGACGTAGATGCCGACCAGTCGCAGCACCTCGCGGGCCCACTCCGCGCGCGAGGCCCTTCCCGTGTTGACGATGTGGTGGATTCCGCCGAGGTTGCGGCCACCGGGCCGGCTCCACTCGACGATCAGGGCGACGATCGCGCCGGCCAGGTCGGGGGCGTAGGTCGGGCAGCCCACCTCGTCCGAGACGAGGCTCAGCGTTTGCCCGGCACCTCGAGCCTTTTCGGCCGCCGCGACGATCTTCTGCGGGAAGTCCAGGCCGGGCAGACCACACAGCCATGCGGTTCGGACTATGGCCAGAGCGGGCGCGGCCGATGCCACCAGGCCCGCGGTCTCGCCCGAACCGGCCGCCGCCGCGAAACCTTCCCAGGTCGCGCCGTAAGCTGCTCGGGCAGCCTCCTCGCCGGCAAGCTTGGCAGCGCCGTAAGGATTGCCCGGGTTGGGACAGTCAGTCGGGCGGTATGGCAGGCCGTCCGTTCGGCGCCCGTCGAACACTTCATTCGTGGACAGCATGACCATGGCCGCTCCGGCATCGACGCAGGCTTGAGCCATCTCGCCGGCGGCCGTTCCGTTGCGGCGCATGGCCAGCTCGGGGTCGCGAGCGCAGCCGTCGACGTCCGTCCAGGCCGCAGTGTGGATAACGACGTCAGGCCGATGGAGGGTGACCAGCCGGCGCGAGGAAAGGGGGTCGTCGAGGTTGTGCACGGGTAGGTCCCAGGCCAGGACCTCGTGTACCGCCGTAGCCTCCGTGAGCTGCTTGACCAGGGAGGTGCCGAGCCGCCCGCCAGCTCCCGTGACGGCAACTCGCATTAGTGCGACGACCTCATCTGGCCTCTCGGGAGCCGGCCAGCCGGGCTCCGTACTGGCGCTGGTAGTAGTCCTTCCACTCCCCGGACTTGATGCCCCGCCACCAATCCTGGTTCTGGATATACCAGTCCACGGTTGCGGCAAGACCCTGCGCGAAGGGCATCGTGTTAGTCCAGCCCAGGGCGGCGAGCCTGGAGCTGTCCATGGCGTAGCGGCGGTCGTGACCAGGCCGATCCGCAACCTGCCGGACGAGAGACCACGGCTTACCCAGGTGTTCCAGGAGTGCCGTCACGATCTCGCGGTTGGTTCGCTCATTGTTCCCGGCGACGTTGTACGTCTCGCCGGAGACGCCGTGATCCAGGACGTGGCCGATGGCTCCGGCATGGTCGGCGACATAGAGCCAGTCACGGCGCTGGAGGCCGTCGCCGTAAAGCGGCAGCTGCTGGTCGTCGATCGCGTTCGTCACGAAGAGCGGGATCAGCTTCTCGGGGTGGTGGTACGGGCCGTAAGTGTTGGACCCGCGAGTGATAACCACATCGAGGCCGTAGGTAACGAAGTAGGAGCGGGCGAGCAGCTCGCCGCCCGCCTTGGCCGAAGAGTATGGGGAGCGCGGTTCGAGGCGGTCGTCCTCGCGGCTCTCGCCGGTTTCGACCGAGCCGTAAACCTCGTCGGTGGAGACTTGCAGGAAGCGCGGAGCGGCCGCGCGCGCCCCGACCCTGGCGCGTTCCTGCTCGGTTCGACAAGCCTCGAGCAGAATGTGAACCCCCAGGACGTCCGTCCGCAGGAATGCCTCGGGATCCAGGATGGACCGGTCCACGTGTGATTCGGCGGCGAAGTTGACGACGGCGTCGGCTTCGGCCGCGAACCGCGCCACGACTGTCTGGTCAGCGATGTCGCCTGCCACGAAGCGGAGTCTGGCGGACTGCTCGGGATCCGCATCGACCGGAGCCAGGTTGGCGCGATTGCCGGCGTAGGTCAGCTTGTCGATTACCGTGATGTTCGTTCCGTCCTTGCGGGCGAGGACGTCTCGTACGAAACACGAACCGATAAAGCCGGCTCCGCCGGTGACGAGCAGCCGGGGGAAGCGCGGAGTCCCGGTCTCGGTCACGCTTTTGGCCTCGTCGGTGGGGCGGTCATCCGGCCTGCGCGCGACTCCTGTTCGGAAAGCTCGGCCGCCCGGATGAGCGAGGTTACGGTGCCCGCGTCGGTCCAGAGGCCTTCAAAGCGGCGGGCGAACAGGTTGCCGGGCAGGTAGTGGTTGAGGAGGTCGGTGATCTCGAGTTCGCCCCGGCCCGATGGCACGAGTTGATCCACGATCGCAAATGCGCTCGGGCGGAGGAAGTAGACACCGATCGGGATCAGGTTGCTCTTGGGCTGGGCCGGCTTCTCCTCGAAGTTCACGACGTTGCCCGCGACGTCGAGTTCGGCGACACCGAATCGCTGCGGATCGGCGACCTCGTAGAGGAGCGTGCCCGCGCCGCATGGTCCGGCCTCGAACTCGCGGGCTGTCTCCGCCAGCGGCGGCCCGAGCAGGACGTTATCGCCGAGGACGCAACAGAAGGCGTCATCGCCAACGAAGTCGCGCGCCAGCCCGATGGCGTGGGCGATACCCATCGCCCCGCGCTGATAGCGGTACGTCAGGTCCAGCCCGAAATGCTCGCCGTCAGCCAGCAACTCAACCACATCGCCGACGCTCTTGCCGCCGACGATGACCATAACCTCCCGGATGCCCATGCTCGCGAGGGTGGCGATCGGGTAGTAGATCATCGGCCGGTCATAGATTGGCAGAAGGTGCTTGTTGGTAACGATTGTTAACGGGAAGAGGCGAGTGGCCGTGCCGCCCGCGAGAACGAGACCCTTCACTCGGCTCCAGTCAGTGCGTGAGAATCGAGAGTAGCAGTTTTGTCCCGGGTGTTGCCTGCCTCGCCCTACCGCCGGCGATCAGCACTTGGGGGTTGGCGATGCCCCTGGCTTGGCGGTACCAGCAGGACGTGGCGACTCGGATGCGCCCGGGATGGCCGATGGGATCGGCGGACCGAAACCGCCGTGGTAGTCGACGATTACCAATACGAATGTGGCATCAGTCAGATGGGCGGCGGGCTGGATCGTCGCGGTCTGAACGACGGCATTCGGGTCCTTTGACACGTCGGTAATTTCGCCGATGAGCAGCATCGGCGGATACGGCGATCTATCGTTGGTGCACGGGAGCGCCTCGCCTGCCGAAACAACGGCTTCGCCCTTGGTGAGCTTCACCAAGACGTCCACGTAGGACATCTGGAGCTGGCCACTGCTGGAGCCGCGGATTGTGCCCGTGGCGCCGCTCTTGGCCTCCTTGCCCACGACCACGGCCGACGGGTCGCTCACGAGAAGGATTGTCGCAACGGTCGCGTCGACTTCCGAAAGCCGGCCGACCAACGCTCCGCCGGCATCTATCACTACCTGACCCGCCGTTAGCCCATCGCTGCTGCCCTTGTTGATGACGAGGGTTCGGAGTCGAACGTCCGAAAGGTCGCGCACGATCACGCGGGCCGGGGTTGTCCGATATGGCACCGACTGTTGGGCTGCCGTGATCTTGGTCCAGTCATCGTTGATCTTGGAGACCGCCGGCATCCGGTCTAGCTGCGCCTTGAGAGTCTGGTTCTCCTGGCGCAAACGTTCACTGTCCGTCCTGAGTTTGTCGATCTGGGTCAAGGCCGACCAGTAGGAACCGGCCGTGTCGGCCGCACTGCTCAGGGCCGTCTCGACCGGGTTGGCTGCCCAGTTGACGGCCGATTCGACGCCATGGGCCTGCGGGGTATCGGAGATGCCCATCAGGCCGACGCTAAGGATCAAGAGCGTGCCCCAGGTAGTCCATTCCCGTCGGATCGTTCGTCGGGTCGCTGTAATTGCGTTCATTCGGCCCCCATGGCCAGGCGGCTCGGCGTCAGCGAGACGGGCGGGCGTACGTGTCCGACACCAGGACTTCTTCCATCAAGTCGAGTTCCTCGAGGACAACACCAGTCCCGCGAGCAACGCAGGTCAGCGGGTCGTTGGCCACGTGGACGGGCATCTGCGTCGCCTCGGCGATGCGGCGATCGAAACCCGCAAGCAGCGCGCCGCCGCCGGCGAGCACGAGGCCCTGGTCCATGATGTCGGCCACGAGCTCCGGCGGTGTCTCTTCGATCGTGTCCTTGATCGTGTCGACGATGAGTTGGAGCGAGGGCTCGATCGCCTCGCGAATCTGCTCCCCGCCGACTTCGACTGCGCGCGGTAGGCCGGTCAGGAGGTCGCGGCCGCGCAGCGTTACGCGCTGGATATCCCATTCGCCAGGGCTGGCCGAGCCGAGAGCGATCTTGACGTCTTCGGCCGTGCGCTCTCCGAGGAGGAGGTTGTACTCGCGGCGAGCGTAGGCAACGATATCAGCGTCCATCTCGTCGCCACCGATCCGGATGCTTCGGCTGACGACGATGCCGCCCAGGCTGATGACCGCGACTTCGGTGGTACCGCCGCCGATATCGATGATCAAGCTGCCGGTGGGCTCGTTGACCGGCAGGCCGGCTCCGATGGCGGCCGCCATGGGCTCCTCGATCAGGCCAGCCCAGCGGGCGCCGGCGTTCATGGCTGCGTCGCGGACGGCGCGCTTCTCGACTTCGGTCACGCCCGATGGGACGCCTAGTAACATGCGCGGCCGCGGCACCATGCCAATCCGGTCGTGAACCTTGCGTACGAAGTACTCGATCATCTGCTGAGTCACGTCGAAGTCGCTGATGACTCCGTCCCGGAGCGGACGAATCGCGATGATGTTCGCCGGAGTCCGGCCCACCATGCGCTTCGCCTCGGCACCGACGGCCAGGACCCTCCTGGTCTTGGCGTCCATGGCGACCACGCTGGGTTCGCTGATGACGATGCCGCGGTCACGGACGTGGACAAGGGTATTCGCTGTGCCTAGGTCAATCCCGATGTCTCGCGAGAAGAGGCCGAGCAGAGCGTTCAGGCCAAACATGACTAGAGGCTGTTCTTTCTACGTGGCGCTGGCTTCCCCCGACGGGAGGGAGAGGGTCTACCAGCCTGAGTAGCCCGATTGGTCGAGTGGGTCGGAAGCCCTTGGATTGCGACGGCGTTTGTCCAATCCTATTTGCGGTTAGTCCAGTCGCCCCGCCTCGATCCTGGAAAGCGGTAGCAGTATACCTGCCCGTTCATGGCGGACCTCTTGGAGAGCCTTACCACGCTCGGCGGGCTGCGGCAGTCTACCGCTCCGGCGCAAGTCCTGGCCAATCGGCCGCGTCCTCGGCGAAATTCGGTCGCTGCTCGCGGCGCCTCGTTAGGACGGCCTGTCGAAGGCGATTCCTCGGTCCCGGAGGGAAACGAAGCCGTCCCCGGCGACGATCAGGTGGTCAAGCAACTGGATGTCCAGGAGGCGTCCGGCGGCGAGGGTTTCGGCCGTCAACCTCAGATCGTCCGGACTTGGCGTGGGGTCGCCGGACGGGTGGTTGTGGACGAGGATCAAGCCAGTGGCGTTGAGGCGCACGGCATCGCGGAACAACTCACCCACGCGCACCAGGCTGGACGACACGTTGCCCTGGTACACGGTCACGAGGCGGAGAACAGCGTTGCGAGTGTTCAGCAGGACGACTCGCAGCTCCTCGCGCTCCAGATAGCCCATCTGTGGCACAAGACGTTCGCCGACGTCGCGTGGCGAGTGGATGATCCAGCGGCCCTGGGGCCAATCTGCGACGACACGGCGGCCTAGCTCGAATGCAGCGCTCAACTGTGCCGCACGCACCGGGCCGACGCCTGGGACCGTCTCCAGCTCCACGTCGGTGGCCCGAGCCAGGCCGACGAGCCCCTCGTGACGCCGCAGGGCATCGGCAGCCGCATCGGCGGCCGTCTTGCCGTGAGATCCGGATCCCCAGAGCACTCCGATCAGCTCGGCGGCACTCAGGGCTGCGGCGCCATGGGCCGCGAGGCGCTCCCGAGGCCGCTCGTTCTCCGGCAGGCGGCTCATCGGCCCTGAGCGTCGTTCCGCGGCTCCCCTGGAGACTCGCCCCTGCCCTTCCTTAACGCAACTCTGACGCACCGATTCGAGCCCCGCTATCTTCCGGCGAGCCTAGTACAGCACCTGCTCCCGGAGCCAGACGACGGAAGCCCGCCGATTCCCCCCGCCATCGGGCTCCGGGAACGAGCGGAGATTACGCGTTGCCGCTTATCAGCCAACCAACTCCGGCTTATCAGCTGACCGTGGCCTGGTATCGGCCCACTGCGTACCCGCGGAAGCCTGGCTCAGTAGGACGCGAGGATTCCAAGGATCACGATGAGCGCGTTGTACGAGCCATGCAGCGTCGCCGAGGCGACGAGCGAGCGGCGCCGCATATAGATCCACGTCAGAGCGATGGCTACCGGGATGCGGACCGCCATGTTGAAGACGGCGGCCCGAAAGGAGAGGCCGGCGTTTGTGCTCGTGACGTTGATCACGTGAACGGTGGCGAAGAAGAGGGCGCCGCGCAAGATCGTGGAATTGCGACTCAGCGATCGGCCCCAGGCGTTCGTGGCAAAGCCTCGGTAGAAGATCTCCTCACCCAGCGGGACAAGGATTGCCACGGCGAGCATCGTGATCCATCGCTCAAAGTCGGTGACTGTCGTGGTTACGGGGGAACTGATGTCGCTTTCGTGCAGCCCGAGAGCCACGGACAGCAGCGCCGACAGAAGGACCGAGACGAAGAACAGCGGCAGGAGCATGGCCAGTGCCAGGAGGATGTCGCCGGCGGCGCCCAAGGCGATTCTCGACCGCCAGCTTTGCACCCGCCGACCCAACGCGTCCACGAACTCCGGTTCCTGAGGCGCGGCCGCCCAGTCGTCCTGGCTGGGAGCCAGCCGCCGCGGCCTGACGATGTCCCGCCAGGTCAGAGCGCCGGTCTTCACGACAATGAAGTGGACAACACCGACGTAAGCCGTCAGGTACAGGAGGACGTGCAGCATCGTGGAGTCGGCTGTCCCCAAGCGGACTCCGGCCTGTGCGAGGCCGTACTCGAGAGGCAAGGAGAGGCCGGTGATTAGCGCCAAAAGCGCCCCTCCAACCAGAAGAGGCGCGGGCCCTGCGTAGTCATTCCAGCCGTCCGCCCTGCGCTGGCGTGCCTGGGCGAGCGAGGCACCGAACAAGCCGACGGCCGCCACGACGCTGATCGCCTCGACCAGCAGCGAGGTTGGGATCGGCGCCCCTCGGAAACTGATGCCTGAGCGAGCCCCTATCTCTAGGAAGAGCAGGGCAGCCAAACCGGGCACGCCCAGAATCAGACTCAACAGGTACAAGCGGGGGGACGCGCGACCTCGGAGGGATAGAAACGAGCGGCGCGACACCGGGTGGAAGTTGCCGGGTGACTCAAGGACGGGGGCAACGGGTGGCGCTGATGAGTAGCCCCACGGCACGAATCCGGGCGGCCAGGCAGCGGGTGCGGCTGCATATCGGTATGGCCACGCACTGGGCGGCTGCCACGCACTGGGCGGCCAGCCTGCGGCCGGCGTTGGGCCTGTAGATCGATCGTTGAAGGGCCGCGGCTCGAGGTCCGGGCCTGGATCAGCCGCGGGCTGGTCCGCTTTGCTGCAGGGCGGCCGTGCCCGATCGGCGAGCGTGGAGCTTGGCCCTCCGGCCCCAAATGGTTCGGGGTTAGGCGCACTTGCACCACTGCCTCGGTCGAAGCTCTCGCCCTCCCCTTCGGGTGCCCGCCGATCATCGGCCATGAGGCGCTATCGAACCTCCGGAGGAACGAAGCCTCAGCCGCCAGCGGCAGGCTTGGTGTTGGTGATCCTACCGCGCGCGCGATGGCCCGGTAATACCCGGTCGACACTGCCGGGCACTGCCGCACCCGCGCCTTCGGGGATGGCGACGGGGCGTTCGAAGTCCTTGCCGCACCAGGCGCAGAGGGTCCAGTCGAGGCCCACCAGGCGTTCGCAGTTCGGGCAAACGCGATTGAGGCGAGCCCGGCACCACGGACAGAGGATCCATTCCTCCTGGACGCGCCGATCACACCCGCGGCAAGTCTTGATTGCCTCCACTTCGGCCAGGAGAGCTTCTTCCGCAAGGTTCCGCTCGTAGACCTCGCCCAGCCGTTCGGCCGGCCGGATGACCCGGTATACGATCACTCCGAAAACGAAGAAGAACGGGGTGAAGACGATTATCAGACCGGAGGCCAGGTAGGGAAGGACCGGGTTCTCGGTCCTATCGTGCATGTCGCGGAAGGCCCAGTACGCCGCGGCAAGCCAGACGAGGAAGAGGTACAGGACAATCGAGTACAGGACCAGCTGGACGACAGCGCTCCCGAAGAACGCGCCGAAGGCGTTCCCCACCTGGCCGGCTAGATCGGTTGGCATTGCGTCTGTTCTCTCTCGACTCGGCCCCAGGAGGCTTGTGCCGTCGCTCCGAAAGGCGTTGGGCAGTGTACCAGGCTGGCCTTCGAAGCCGGCCCGTTGATGCCTGGCTGTGACGCGGTAGCTCGATCGGAGGTGACGGCCGGGCAGTCGTGCGAGCCTTCGGCCGCCCGGATCGAACCCGACTCTCCGACTGGGTAGGCGGGCTGTCTACTGGGGCTTAGGGGCTGGCTCGGACGGGACGATGAGGGCGACGACCGATCCGGCTACAAGGAGGACTGCGGCGACCAGCAGGATGACTATGCCCAAGCCGTATCCAAATGACGACGGCAAGGTCACGTATAGGAGCACGACACCCAGATAGAGGCCGCCAAGGATCATCGGCAGGACGAGGTCCGTGACTCTGGCGATGACCGATGCGAGCTTCGGCAGTTCGAGCTGGACACGGTTGCTGCCGGCGATGCCGCCCAGCACGAGGGCCGTGATCAGGAGTAGTGGAATTCCGGCCGGCATGTCAAAGGCCCACTTGTTGGTGGTCACGTTCCCGCCGGCCAAGCTGGTCGTACCCACGCCTATGCCAGTCGCGCCTGTCCAGGGCAGGAAGAAGCTGGCGATCCCGAGAGCGGCCCCGGCCACGCTGAGCCCGAAGGCCACCAGCTCCTGCACCGACTCCTTGCGGTCTGACTTGACTTCAGGCTGAGCAGATGCTCCGGCAGGCGGCTGCTCGGTCTTTGCGGGTTCGACGGGGAATGCGCCAGGCCAGGTCGATGGGACCGATGGGGCCGACGGGTCAACCTGGGCAGGGTCCTTTCCAAAGGCAGGCGAGCGCATGTTTGACGCGGAAATCGGAACGGCTCCGACTGAGAGGCTTGGGCTCGAGCCCGGGCGGCGCGCCCCGAGGCCCGATGTACTCGACGGCTGCAGCGTCCAGGGCGAAGGTGGGGAACCGCCAGCCGGTGGTAGGTAGCCGCCGGGGATGCGGCCTGCCCCGTCGGCTCCGCGTTCAGCGATGGGTGCCTTGTCGCGCCCGGGCGTAGGCCCCGGCTCGAACGTGGAGCCTGGCGTGACGGGCCGGCCGAAGGGCGGCCTGGACGGTTCGGCGAGGCTTCCGGGCGGGGCGGGCGTGAGGTCCGGGGCCAGGCCCAGTGCCACGGGTGCCACGGGTGCCACGGGTGCCGGCCGGCTCAGTCCGAGAGCTGCCAGCCGAGGGTCGACGGCCTGGGGTGCGGGCCTTTTGGCAGCCGGTGCGCGCTCGACCGCCGATCCTGCACGGGCTGCGCCACGAGACGCGCCTTTGGACAGAGGTATCGAGGTGTGTTGGGCCAGGCCCTGCGGAGAGCCAACAGGGGCTCCTGCCTCAGGCGATGCCGGGTCTGCCGCGGCCCGGGCGCCCGTCAGCGATGCTCCGCAGTTGGGGCAGAATGCCTGGCCGGGCAGGACTGGAGATGTGCAACTCGGACAGCGCGTCGATTCGACCACGCGGATCCTCCGCCTATACGTCCGCGGCACCCTCGGCCGCGCAATACCGAGGTTTCCCGCGGCGATCCTCTACGTCAATGGCCAGATGTCGCTGGCCCTATCTCCGATAGTCCCAATTGCGATTCTGACGGCTTGCCGACCGGCCGTGAAGTGGCCTCTGCAACCTCGCCCGTAAGGGCCGCGCTTCTCCAGGCCGAGGCCATGCCTGCCAAAGTCGAGGCGGCAACCCAGGCGACGCCGACTGCGAGGGCGGCAAGCAAGAATACGGCGGTCCTGAAGTCACGTGTCGTGCTGAACTGGCCGATGGCCAGGCTCAAAGGGATTGGCTGTTGGGTCCTGGCCGCGACTCGGAACCAGTCGAAGGCGACGGCGGTCAGACCGAGGCCGGCCGCCATGGCCAGCGCGCTTGCGAGGTAGGAGAGGAGCACCGTCGCGGCCGACGTCACCGGTCGACGGACCAACTGGAGGACGGCACCCCCGATAGCTCGCCAGATTCCGCAGCCGGTCAGCACCAGCCGGCGAACAGCAATGGCGCCGATCGTTTCCTCCAGCAGCCAGACCACCATGACGACGGCCACAGCGTCGGTCGCGGCCAATACCGTTCGCACAGGCAGAGGCACCGCCAGGTTGGACGGGATCGTCAACTCGTTGTAGGCCGCGGTGTAGATCCTCGAGCCAGCCCAAGCCAGGGCTATGGCCAGCGGCACGAGGCAGATGGCTCGTATGCCTGCCAGGCCGAGGAGTTGCTCGAGGCGGGGAGGCGGGCGCGGACTCCGCAGCGATCGACCGTTCGGGTTGAGCGCGGTCTCGATCAGCCACACGTCGATCAGCGATCCGACGACCATTGCCGCCAGAAGCCAGACCGCCGCCAAGACGGAGACGATGGCCACCAGCTCGAAGAAGGGCGGCATGGGCCGTCCGTCGATGCCAAAGGCGTTGACCCCCACCGCGCCGGCCAGGCCGATGACTGAGGGCAAGACCGCGCTCGGTACGGCGAGCACGACTATCCCGCCCCGGAGCATGAAGCCGGCCAATGCGACCACGACCACGTCGCGGCCGGAGAGGCCGAAAGCCAGTGCGCGCCGCATCCGTCCGGGCCAGCCGAGGCGGGCCCGGACGGACATTGCTGCCTGAAGTTCCGACGCCTCAGCCACGCTACTTCGTGGTTGGCGCCGGTGTGCCGAGCACCGTCTGGAGCTGCGTCAGCAGCTGCCCTACGGTGTCCATCTCGTGCGAGTAGGTCGGCAAATCGCCGTTGCGAAGTGCGGTCTGCGCCGCCTGGTAGTGCTGGCTGGCCTGGGCGATCAGTTGCTGAGCGCTTCCGCTGAGCGAGACGCTAGGCAGTGGAGTCGGCGACCCGGGCGCCGTCGACGTTGGGACCGCCTGGCTGGGAAGGGCGGACGCTCCGGGAACGGGCGAGCCGGTCGGAGCCGTGGCGCCCTGGCCGGCGTAAATCTGGCTGAGGGCCCCCTGCAGATTGTCAGCCCAGACGATCTGCGTGGGCGTGCCCACGATGACCTTCTGGAAGACAGGCAAGGGGTTGTTGGCGGCCTGCAGGTAGACAGGTTGGATGTATAGGAGCGAATCCTGGAGCGGGATCACCAGCAGGTTGCCCATGATGACGCTGCTGTTGACCTGGCCCCACAGCGTGATCTGCTGGCTTATGTCCCGGTTCTGGGCTATCAGCGACTCGATCTGCTCCGGTCCGAAAACGTTGGAGTTGCGGGGGAAGTCGAAGACGCTGACCTGGCCGTATTTGGCCGGATCGTTGTGGGCGGCCACCCAGGCGATCATGTTCTGCCGCCCCTGGAGGGTCATCGGCTGCAGAAGCACGAACTCGGGGTTGGGTTCACCGGGAACGCGCATCTGAACGTAGTAGGCCTCGAGGCCGAGCTGTGTCTGGCCTTTGCCGGAGTCGGTATCGCCGGTTGGCGGTAGGCGCCAGACGTCGTTGCCCTGAT
This sequence comes from Chloroflexota bacterium, assembly GCA_025358525.1. Taxonomy (GTDB): domain Bacteria; phylum Chloroflexota; class Limnocylindria; order Limnocylindrales; family CSP1-4; genus Fen-1039. Next base: position 25,724 of record JANYJI010000111.1, read on the forward strand.
AGAAGACGCTCGGCTCAGTGACGTGATAGCGGGTGTACTGCGCCGTCTGGGCGTTGAACATGTCTTCGGGGTAGCGGAGATGGCCGACGTTGGTCGCGTCGCCGCGGATGTCGGCCGGCATCTGGGAGATGGGCTTGAAGAGGTTGGGGAACACGCCCGACCAGGCTTTGATGATCGGGTCTGTGGAATCGGCGACGTAGAAACTCATCGTCCCGGCATAGGCGTCCATGACGACCTTGACGCTGTTTCGGACGTAGTTGAAGGGCTCGCCGGCCAGCCCGCTCTTGCTACCCGGGTCGTAGGTGTTCGCGTCGGGGAAGAAGCCGCTGGTTGTGAAGGCATCCTGGACGTAGGCCAGGCGGCCGCTCGAGGTCACGACCATGTACGGGTCCTTGTCGTACCGGAGGAACGGTGCAATGGCCTTGGTTCGTTCCTGGATCGAGCGATTGAAGAGGAGCTGGCTGCTGCCCGTGACCTGGCTGCTGATAAGCATGTTCAGGTCACCGAAGCGAGCTGCGAAGAGCAGCTTGGCGAGCGGCGTGTCGAGCTTGACCCCGGACTTGCCGCTCCACGTCGTGAACTGGTCGCAGCCCTGGCAGGCGGCCGAGGGATAGTCGAATTCCTGGCTGGCGGCGTTGACGATCACGTAATTGCTCGACTGCGTGCCGAAGTAAATGCGGGGCTCTGTGATCTTCGGTGCGCCCGGGGCTGAGCTGGGCGGGAAGTCCTTGATAAGCAGAGCCGGCTGGCCTCCGGGCTGGACCTCGTTGACCGGGGTCATCACCAGGCCGTAGCCGTGGGTGTAGGTGATGTGCTGGTTGACCCAGGACTGGTCGCCCTTGGTGAGCTTGGCCAGCTGGTCGGCGTCCAGCTCGCGGCCCGCGATCATGACCTGTCGCACGCAGGGTGCCGCCGACGGAGCGCAACTCTTGGCGTCGGTGAAGACGTAGCGATCGGTGTCGACATCGAAGAATTTGTAGTACTGGCGGACGACCTGCAGACCGTCGAGCGTCTTGGCGAGCGGGCGGTAGTCCCATAGCCGGACGTTCTGGATGGTCGAGGACTCGCCTTCCACGGTGGCTTGAGTGACTGTTTGACCGGGCGTGTATGTAGTGCCGCCCCAGCCGCCCAGATTGAAGCCGAGCCTGGTCATATCGATGTTGTTCTGGATATACGGCGATTCCTGGGCCTGCTGGTTGGGAATGACAGACAATCGCTGTACGAGCTGCGGATAGCCATAGTCGACAATGGCGAAGGCGCCAATCCAGACGATGACCGTCAGGACGAGGGGGACTCGCCAGCGGGTGTAGGCGAAGCCGAGAATGAAGCAGCCTACGAATGCCGAGATGACGGTCATGACGTTGATGGCGAGCATCTGGGCGTTGGCGTCGGCGAAGCTGACGCCTTGGAAGAAGCCACTCGTGTTGCTGTAAACGAGTTCGTAGCGGTCGAGCTGCAGGCCTACGGCCCCCGACCATAGGTAGAGCATCGCCAGGAGACCGAGGTGCACCCGGGTCGAGGTCGGCATCGATGCCCCCGAGATCACCGCAACCAGATACCTGATGCCCACAAGCGCGAGCGACGCGAGCAGCAGCCCGCTTACGTACGACTGGATCAGCCGGTAGAAGGGCCGCTCAAAGAGGAAAAAGGATATGTCGAGGTGGAAGGTGGGGTCGGTCTGGCCGAATGGTGTTCGGTGCAGGAAGAGCTGAATCGTGTCCCAGCCGCCGTTGGCCATTGCGCCCATGCCCAAGGCGATGAGAGTGGCGATGCCTAGCAGGGTCCAGAACACAGGGCGGCCCAGATCCGGGACCTGGACGGCGTTCGATGACCCGCCGACCGTGCGAGTCCGAGGGCGGCTGAATGGGCTGGAGCCAAACTCACTGCCCGTATAGCGCTCGAGGTTGAAGCGATCGAGGAAGTCGTCCAGCGAGAACCGGCGCAGCTGGCCCTTGGGAATGAAGTGTCCGGCCAACCTCAAGTTGACCCAGAAGAAGACAAAGGCGAGCAGCCCACCGACGACGAAGAAGAGGATCTGTGACCCGATCCGAGTCGAGAAGACATCGCCGTAGCCGACGCTGTTGAACCACATCCCGTCGGTGATCAATCCGACCGTCAGGGTGAAGATCGAGGCCAGGACCAGGAGGCCGACCACGCCGACACCCAGCGCGATCCAGCCCTTGGTCAGGTGAAACTCGGGGAGGTCAGCCGACGGTCCACCCGGACCACGTCGGGAGCCCCGGCCGCCACGTTCAAAAATCGACCATGGACTGCGGTCATCGCCCGATGGACCCTCGCCCGATGGACCCTCGCCCGCAGGACCCTCGCCCGCCGGACTCTCGTGGCGATCGGCGTCGTCCGATCCGGAGCCGTTTGACCTCACCGTGTCTTCCTCCCGTGGCCCTTCGCTGGATCTGGCAGTTTCGTGGCGATCGTCGGCGCCAGTGGCGTCGGTCGACCTGGCCTTGGGCTGCTTGTTGGCGTCGTCGCGCGCAGCCTGCCGGCGGCGCAGCTCCTCCATGAACTCTTCAAACATGTTCGGCATGAGGCGAGTCTAGCGACCGGCGCCCAATCGGGATACGGGCGGCAGTTGCCCAGGTTGCCGCCAGGGACTGGCTCGGCCGATCTGCTCGCTCTTTGATCTCGCTAGTAGGAGAGTCGCAGCAGGGCGTCGCGGAATGCCCGCAATACCGTCTGGCCCAGCTCCGAGTCGCGCATGGCAAGTATCCGGGCCGGCTCGAAGCGAAACCCCGCGAGCACTACAAGAGGCGCTTGCCAGGGCACCTCTTCATCTTCGGGCGGCTGCCCGAGGCGCAGACGGAGCTGCTGTCGGCCGTTCTCCTCAAGTATGAGGCCGGAGAGTGTCCCCGAGAGGCCGGGCCCCAGCCGCAACATCGGCGAGCCCGGCGGGGTGCCGTAGTCCGGGGCCAGGTCGTTGAAGACGCTCAGTCGGCCGTCCTCTTCGCACCACAGAAGCGCCACCCACCAGCCGTCGGCCAGGACCTGGGGCTGGGAGATACCAACCTGTTTGGAGCCGCCTGGCCGAAGCTGTAACTGGCGCAGGTAGGATGGACCGGGTGAGGGGAGTCGCCGGTTGGTGTCGGGCATGATTCGAGAATAGCGGCCAGCGGCGAGGGTCCCAGTCTGGCGAGTGCCTAGGTGCGCGGGTTGCGGCGGCGCGGTTCCGCCGACCCGGGAGTGGCTTCGGGAGTGGCTTCGGGAGGTCGTGCAGCTTCGTTCGAGGCAGGCTGGCGACCGGGGTCCACCTGCCCGGCGGCGATGTCAGCGTCCAGGCGGGCCATCTCGCCCCGCAGCTCACGGCTCGGCGGCCTCAGCGCGGCTGCGTCACTCGGCGGTGGCGCATCTGTTTCCGAGCTCACGGCTGTGTCGCTAAAGATCATTTTGAGCAGGCTCGATCGCCTCTTGCCGCCTCGGGACGCCTGGGCGTAGGCACGTAATTCGGGCTGGACCTGCGTCAGACCGGAGATAGCCATGGAGTCGGCTGCCGGAGCGTTGAGCGAGGCTTTGCAGGTGGGACAGGTCGTGGCTTCGACGGCCACGCTGGCCGAACACCATTGGCAGATTGTCCCGGCCGCCGCCTTCCTGATTTGCTTGCGTCTACCCGTCCGGGTCCCGGCCGATGGCGGGGGCTCAGGCGGCACGCCGGCCGATGCGATCGAGGCCGTCGTCATCGGCTCCAGGACGGGCGTGGTCCAGGCCGTCGATTCTATGGCGGCCCCTGGTGCGGCGTTGGGATCTGAGGGATCGTCGCCAGCCGGCTCGGCCACGTCGAAGACCCAGGTTTGGAGTGGGCCAAAGCGCTGCCTGGTACCGCCCACACCCTCCGCAGCTTTCTCCAATTGCAGCAGCCGCCCGCCGACTGCCATGGCAACCGCGCCGACCAGAACCGGGAACCCGAAGGCGCGGCCAAGCTGATCGGGAGCCAGGAAGACGCCGACAGCTGCCATGCCGACCGCCGTTGCGTATAGATTGCGGTGCGCACTTACGGCGAACATGGCCATGGCCAGCGGAATCGCGGTGACGAGCGCGGCGGCCACGAAGACCCACACAAGGACGGCGGCCGAAATTCCGTAGACGGTCGTGGTCGGCACCGGCCCCTCGCCCTGGTTCAGGCCGAGGAACTGCGACGCCACCAGGCCTGCCATCGCCCCAACTGGAAGGGACGCCCAGCCGATAAAGATGGCGATCGCGGCCTGGACTCTGCGCACGCTTCTCTCCCGCTGCTTGGCTATCTGTCCAATCCGTCTGTCCGCACGGTCCGGCCGGCGCCGCCAAATCCCACGAGGTCCAGGCTCCTGCCCTGACCTAGCCGGTCGCTACTCCCACTCGATTGTGGCGGGCGGCTTCGAGCTTATGTCGTACACGACACGGTTCACACCGGGCACTTCGTTCACGATCCGAGCGCTGATCTTCCCAAGGACCTCATACGGGAGCTTGGCCCAGTCGGCGGTCATCGCGTCCTCTGAGGTGACCGCGCGGATGGCGACGAGGTTGCCGTAGGTTCGTCCGTCGCCCATGACTCCAACCGACCGAATGGGCGTCAGGATCGCAAACGATTGCCAGACTTCGTGGTACAGCCCGGCCGCCTTGATCTCATCGAGGACGATCCAGTCTGCCTCGCGGAGGGTATCGAGCCGATCCGCCGTGATCTCGCCGATGATTCGGATGGCCAGACCGGGGCCGGGGAAGGGCTGGCGCTGGACCATCGAGTCGGGCAGGCCTAGCTCCGTACCTACGGCCCGGACCTCATCCTTGAAGAGGTAGCGCAGTGGCTCGATCAGCTGGAAGGTCATGTCGTCCGGCAGGCCACCCACATTGTGGTGGGTCTTGATCTTGCTCGCCGACTTCTCCTTGTCGGATGTCGCCGATTCGATCACGTCGGGGTAGAGCGTGCCCTGGGTCAGGAAGGCGATTTCGCCGAGCTTTGCCGCCTCCTCCTCGAAGACCCGGATGAACTCGTTGCCGATGGCGTGGCGCTTCTGCTCGGGGTCCGTGATGCCGGCCAGCTTGCGCAGGAACCGCTCTCGGGCGTTGACGACGATGACGCGCACGCCGAGCTGATCGAACGCCACCTGGAGCAGTTCCGTCTCGTTCTTTCGCATCATGCCGTTGTCGACGTGGACGCAGATCAGGCGGTCGCCCACGGCGCGGTGGACGAGGGTCGCGGCAACGGCCGAGTCCACGCCGCCGGAGAGGGCGCACAGGACCTTGCCGTCCGTACCCGTGGCGCGGCTGTGGTCATCGACGCGACGGCGAATCGCCTCCACGTTGGAGGCGATGAAGTTGGCGGGGGTCCAGGTTTGGCGGGCGCCGGCGATGTCCACAACAAAGTTGCGCAGGATGTCGCGGCCGCGTTTGGTGTGAACGACTTCGGGGTGGAACTGGATGCCATACATCTTGCGTTCCGTGTGGGCGACGGCGGCGTACGGGGTCGAATCGGTTCGGGCTGTCGGGCGGAAGCCGTCCGGCAGGCGTTCGATCGAATCGCCGTGGCTCATCCAGACCGACTGCTCGGGCTCGATGCCGGCGAAGAGGCCCTCCTGGTCGGTCACCGAGACGACGGCCGGCCCGAACTCCTTGCGCTCGAACGAGACAACCTCGCCGCCGAGCGCCTCGGCCATGAGGTGCAGCCCGTAGCAAATGCCGAGGATCGGGATGCCGCCGCTCCACAGCGCGGGATCGGGGTGGGGCGAGCCGTCTTCGTAGACGCTGGCGGGACCACCGGAGAGAATCACTGCCGCCGGCTTGCGGGCGGCGATCACGCTCCATGGGGTGTCGAACGGGAGCAGCTCGGAGTAGACGTTGAGTTCGCGGACGCGGCGGGCGATCAGCTGGCTGTACTGGCTGCCAAAGTCCAGGACCACGACCGAGGCCACGTCTGCGATGGCCTCGCCAGGAGGCTTCGTTCTATCCGCCACTTGCCCGTCCCTCAATCTCCGCCTCCGCTTCAGTTGCCGCTAAGTCTAGCGGTCGAAGGGGCGCTCATACCTCAACGAGAGGGGACCGGCGCGCCTGGCGAGGGTCAGCCTCGCGCCGCCTGCTCATCGACGCCCCGGGAAGCGCTAAGTGCCCTGGCTGGGGCCGCGGCTGGCGGCGGGCGCAGTCTGTGGTCCTCCCGGGATCGAGGCTGAGCGTGGCCGGGCGGATGGATCGCTAGCTGCGCGCGGTCTGACCCTCATGGAGCCGCCTGGACGTCGCTTAGCGCTTCCCCGGGCGTCATTGAGGAGGAACCAGATGCCGCGCATGTCCCGATCCGACGTCTTGAGCCAGCCGAGAACATTGGCGGTCCGCTCGGGAAGCGCGGCCGTGAAGACCGAATCGAAGCGATCCACCGCGTTTCGCGCCCATGTTTCCGCCGGCACCACCAGTACGCTCCCGACCACTAGCGGCCTCCAGTCCTCCGCACGGGCGATGCTCGGTGCCAGGCGGCGCTTCTTGTCCATGGTCGCAAGTAGATCCTGCAGGTCGGCCAGCTTGGTCTTGACCTCGACACAGAGGAGGGCACGGGTGGCGGGCTGCCAGGCGAGCACGTCTACGGAGCCGCGTTCCCCCCAGACGTTGAATGTGTGCTCGGGAAAGGCTTGCCAGCCAAGGCCGGTCAGCCTCGTAACAACTGCCCGAACCAGTCGGGCGTGCCTCTCATCGAGGAGTGTTGCCGCCTCGGCTCCGCGCCACCGGGCCTCGAGTTCAAGCGTGATGCCAAGCGCGGTCGACACGCGCCGGACGAGGCGCATCGAGGTGTGTTCCAGCAGGCCGCGTTCGATGCTCGACACAACCGCCCGGCTGATGCCTGCCGCCTCCGCAACTTGCCTTTGGCTCATGCCGCGCCTGATTCGGACCGCTCGAAAGACCGACCCGACTTTCGCGTCATCCATGTCGCGACCTTACCGGCGGTCGCTCATCGCAGGCTTACTTTGCGATGAACGCCGATTGCATGGAGTGTCCCACGGTGAGGTTGCTGAGGTTCTGCGCGGAGCCCGATGACTGGGCCACTAGTCGTCCAGGTTGGGGGCGAGCCAGCGCGCAGCTTCGTCCACGGACCAGCCCTTGCGCCGTGCGTAGTCCTCCAGTTGGTCGCGGCCGATGCGGCCGACGCCGAAGTAGTGCGCCTCGGGGCGCCAGAAGTAGAAACCGGAGACAGACGCCGACGGCAGCATCGCGAACGAGTCGGTCAGGCTGATCCCGGTCCGCGCCTCGGCCTCGAGCAGCGCGAATAGGGTCGCCTTCTCGGAATGTTCCGGGCAGGCCGGGTAGCCGGGGGCAGGTCGAATGCCTTGATACTCCTCGTGGATCAGCGCGGCGTTGTCCAACGCCTCGTCCGGCGCGTAACCCCACAGCTCACGGCGGACCCGCTCGTGGAGTCGCTCGGCGAAGGCCTCGGCGAGGCGATCGGCCAGGGCCTTGACCATGATGGCGCTGTAGTCGTCGTTGGCGGCCTCGAACTGAGCGACCAGCTCGGCCGAGCCGGCGCCAGCGGTCACGGCGAAGCCGCCGAGATAGTCCGGTGTGCCGGCGACGCGCGGCGCCACGAAATCGGCCAGCGCCTCGTTGGGGCGGCCGGGCTGCTTCTCCATCTGCTGGCGAAGCGTGTGGACGACCGCGAGCGTGGCGGCACGGGCGTCTGGTTCCTGACCGGCTCCCGGCCCCCCGTCGGCACGCGAGGCTCCCGGCTCCCCGTCGGCACGCGAGGCTCCCGGCCCCCCGTCGGCGTACAGCTCGATGTCGTCGCCGACCGAGTTTGCCCGCCAGAAGCCCACGACGCCTCGCGCCCGCAAGAGCCGCTCCGAGACGATGCGGTCGAGCAACCGGCGGGCGTCCTTGTACAGCGGACGCGCCGACTGACCCAAGACGGGTGAATCGAGGATTGCCGGATATGTGCCCTTCAGTTCCCAGGCGTTGAAGAATGGGGTCCAGTCGATCCGCCCCGCCAACTCCTCGAGGGGGTAGTCGTCGAAGGTCCGAACGCCCAGGAAGCTCGGCCGGGGAGCGGGCACCGACAGGTCCACCGGCGTCCGATTAGCCCGCGCGGCCTCGATGGAGACACGGGTGATGCGTTCCTGGCGTCCGGCGCGCTCAGTCCGAGTCTGCTCCTGGTCCGCTTGGACTCCAGCGGCATACGCCGCCGCGCCGTCACCGAGCAGCTTCGAAACAACGCCCACCGCCCGCGACGCATCTGCCACGTGCACGACCGGCGCGGAGTAGCGAGGCGCGATCTTGACCGCGGTGTGGGCACGTGACGTTGTGGCACCGCCGATCAGCAGCGGCAGGCGCAACCCCTCCCGTTCCATCTCTGCGGCGACGTGGGCCATCTCTTCGAGCGACGGCGTGATCAGGCCCGACAGCCCGACCACGTCCACGTTTTGGGCGCGGGCTTCTTCCAGGATGCGGGCGGCCGGAACCATCACCCCCAGGTCGACGACTTCGTAGTTGTTGCACTGCAGGACCACACCCACGATGTTCTTGCCGATGTCGTGGACGTCCCCCTTGACCGTGGCCATGAGGATCTTGCCGCGCGCCCGGGTGTCGCCGGCCGCCGCCTTCTCCGCCTCGAGATACGGCACGAGGTGCGCGACCGCCTTCTTCATGACGCGGGCGCTCTTGACGACCTGCGGCAGGAACATCTTGCCGGCCGCGAACAGGTCTCCGACGGCGTTCATGCCGGCCATCAGCGGGCCCTCGATGACATCGATTGTGCGGGCGGCCGCGAGGCGTGCCTCCTCGGTGTCCACGACCACCCAGCTATCGATGCCCTCTACCAGGGCGTGCCGCAGGCGATCGATGACCGGCCATTCACGCCAGGCCAGGTCTGCTTCCGCTCGCGCTGAGCCCGAGCCGGCGTACTTCGGGGCGATCTCGAGGAGCCGATCGGTCGCGTCCGGGCGGCGGTTCAGGACGACATCCTCAACGCGTTCCAGCAGGTCGGCGGGGACCTCCGAGTACACGGCCAGCTGGCCGGGGTTGACGATGCCCATGTCCATGCCGGCGGCAACGGCGTAGTAGAGGAAGACGGCGTGCACCGCCTCGCGCAACGTGTCGTTACCGCGAAATGCGAAAGAGACATTCGAGACGCCGCCCGAGATTCGAACGCCGGGCAGCTCGGCCTTGATCCGCCTGACGGCCTCGATGTAGGCGACGGCGTAGCCAGCGTGCTCCTCGATGCCGGTCCCAATGGCAAAGACGTTGGGGTCGAAGACGATCTCGTCCGACGGAAACCCGACCTGCTCGGTCAGCAGCCCGTAGGCGCGCCGGCAGATCTCGACCTTCCGTTCGACCGTGTCGGCCTGGCCCTTTTCGTCGAATGCCATGACGATGACCGCCGCGCCGTAGCGGCGAGCCAGCCGCGCCTGGCGCAGGAACTGCTCCTCGCCCTCTTTGAGTGAGATCGAGTTCACGATCGGCTTGCCGCCGACGCAGCGCAGCCCGGCCTCGATCACGGACCACTTCGACGAGTCGACGACGATGGGCACGCGGGAAATCGCCGGCTCTGAGGCGACGAGATTGAGGAAGCGCGTCATCGCGGCTTCCGAATCGAGCATGGCCTCGTCCATGTTGATGTCGATCGCCTGGGCGCCGCCGTCCACCTGGCGACGGGCAATGTCGAGGGCACTGTCATAGTCGCCATCGACGATGCGGCGGGCGAAGGCCCGCGACCCCGACACGTTCGTCCGCTCGCCGATGTTGAGGAAGAGGCTCCCCTCGCCGACGTTCAGGGCCTCGAGGCCGGCAAGACGCAGGGCCGGCGGCCGTTCCGGCACGCTGCGCGGCGCCAGGCCGCGGGCCGCCTCAGCAAATGCGGCCACGTGCGCCGGGCCCGTTCCGCAGCAGCCGCCGACGATATTGACGATGCCGGCCTCGGCGAAGTCGCGAATAACCGCGGCCATAACCTCGGGCGATTCGTCGTATCCGCCGAACTCGTTGGGCAGGCCGGCGTTGGGGTGCGCGGCCACGAACGTGTCCGCCAGACCGGAGAGTTCCTCTACATGGCCGCGCAGCTGCCGTGCCCCCAGCGCGCAGTTGAGGCCCACGATTAGTGGCTGGGCGTGGCGGATGGCGTTCCAGAACGCCTCGACTGTGTGGCCCGAGAGCGTCCGACCGCTGGCGTCGGTAATCGTGCCGGAGATCCAGAGCGGGAGGCGGACGCCCAGCTCATCGAAGACGCCCTCAATCCCGAAGATGGCTGCCTTGGCGTTCAGGACATCGAAGACGGTCTCGACCATGATCAGGTCCGCGCCGCCGGTGATCAGTCCGCGGGCGGCCTCCGCATACGCCTCTGCCAGCTCTACAAATGTTACCGAGCGGGTGGCCGGGTCGGCCACGTCCGGTGAGATGGAGGCGGTCTTGTTCGTCGGCCCAATCGAGCCGGCGACGAAGCGGGGCCGGCCTGGCTCGCGCGCCTCGGCGGCGTCCGCCGCTGCCCGAGCGATTCGGGCCGCCTCGACGTGGATCTCGTAGGCGACGCCCTGCAGCCCGTAGTCGGCCTGGGCGATGCGCGTGGCCGTGAACGTGTCGGTCGAGATGATGTCGGCGCCGGCCGCCAGATACGCGTCGTGCACAGCCCGCACAACATCAGGCCGGGTCAGGCAGAGCAGGTCGTTGTCGCCCCGGAGATCGCGGGGGTGATCGCGGAACCGTGGGCCGCGGAAGTCGGCCTCGGACAGGCCGTAACGCTGGATAAGCGTTCCGGTGGCGCCGTCGAGCACCAGGATTCGCTCGCGCAACAGCGGCCGGAGCAGGAGCAGGCGTTCCTCACGTGTTCTGGCGCCGGACGTCGCGCCGGCTACTGACGTCGAAGCGCCAGCGGGCGTCTGTGCGCCAACCGGCGGTTCAGTGGTATTGGTCGCCGGTGAGCGCGGGGAAACGTGAGTGTCGGTCGTCCTGCCTCCTTCTGGGGTTCAGTTTAGCCGCCACATCGAACTGCGCCGAGAGATCCGCCCGGGCGCCGTCCTCAGGTCCCGATTTGAGCGCCGCGCAGGCGGCTCACTGGGGCATCATTGTCCTATGAGCGAATCAGGTCAGTCAGGCGCACTGAACAACTCGGGCCAGCCCGCTCCTCAAGCGGGTCCGTCCGACCAGCCGGACGGCGCCCCCGATCCGGTGTACGACTGCGCCATCGTCGGAGGCGGCCCGGCAGGACTTTCTGCGGCCGTCAACCTGGCGCGCATGCGCCGCTCCGTCCTCGTCATCGACGATCGCGACGGCCGCTCGCTCTGGAGCCAGATCAACCGCAACTACCTCGGCTTCCCGGATGGCATTCCGGCCACCGAGATAAGGCTCCTGGGCCGGCGTCAAGCGGCCACATACGGGGCCGGTTTCCTGCTCGGCCGGGTCACTGCCGCTACTAGCGATGGCGGCCTGTTTCGGCTCCTCGTGGAGGGGAACGTGGGCGGTGGCGCCGGGACCGACGCCAACGTGACGCGCGATGAAGAGCTGGGCCGATCCCTGGGGGAGCTCCAGGCCGGCTCCCCGCAGGCGGTCATCGCCCGCACCGTCATCCTGGCGACGGGAGTCCGCGACCCCTTCCCCGAGTTCCCAGGTCGAGACGAGTGCGTCGGCCGCAGCCTCTTCTGGTGCATCGCCTGCGACGGCTACGAGGCGATCGACTGCTCAGTCGGCGTGGTGGGGCACACCGAGGAGGCAGTGGAGATGGCCCTCGACATGCTCCAGTTCACCGGCCAGGTCACCATTACGGCGGGTCGATCTGAGGGCTTCAGCGTCCCCGAATCGCGGCTGGCCGAGTTGGCCGCGAACGGCATCGCCGCCTATCGCTGGCCTGTTGCCTCGTACCCGAACGAAAACGGCCAGATCCAGGCACTCGTACTGGGCGATCCGAAAAGGACCAGGATCCCGGTCGAGATGGTCTTCACCGCCCACACCCCGACCGCACGAAATGAGATTGCCAGACAGCTTGGGGTGGCCTTGAACGCGCTGGGGCAGATCGTTGTGGACTCCGACCAGCACACCGGCGTGCCCGGGGTTTACGCCGCCGGCGATGCCACCAGCGTCCACGATCATCAGGTCAGCGCCGCGGTCCATGAGGGCAACCAGGCCGCCTGCGCCGCCAACTACCGTCTCTATCGGCCCGTCCAGAGGGCGCCCGGCACGGAGGAGTGCTAGGTCGCCCTAGTCGGCGGTAGTCGATCGTGGTCAACCGGCGCGATGCAAGTCAGCCGACCTGGGCCGACTATCGGTCCCCCTTGCGTGCCAGGAGGAAGACCGACGGCCCAGGTGTGATCGAGCCGAGTGGCTCCTGAAGCAGGGCTTCGACTCGGGCCAGAACGGTCGGTGGCAGTCGCTGGCTCAGGCCGGGCACGCGGAAGAGCGATGCCGCCCGCATTCGATCGATCGAGAAGCCGGCTATGCGTATGGCCCGACTAACACTGACGGGGGCATGGTCGAAATGGTGCGGCTTGTAGGCCACCGATCCCGGGGCGAACGGCGACCAACTCTGCCGGCGCAACAGCCGCCGCCCGATCGATTTGAGGTTGCGCTTGTTGGCGAACTCGAGGATGAGGACGCCGCCTGGCCGCACGACTCGCCCCAATTCTGCGATGAGTGGCCCTGGATCGCCGAAGTGATGCAGGACCCGGACACAGACCGCGACGTCAAAGTGGCCATCAGGGAAGGGCAGCGCGAGGGCGTGGCCGAGCTGGACCTCGTACCGGGGATCGCCGCCGAGACTCTCGTTGGCGGCGGCTACGTGGACCTCTGACGAGTCGAGCAGGACAACCCTATCGAAGCCGGTGTACTCGCCGGCCAGTCGGCCGAAGCCGGCCCCAACCTCAATGAGCCGCCTGCCCCCGGACGGCAAGAAGGCGCGCAGGGCGATCCGGTCGCAAGCATCCTCGTACGTCCGGGCGGCCCAAAAGACGTCCCGATAGCCCAGGTCCTCATATGTAGCGAGGGGCCGCTGGCTCATGTACGGGACCTTACGGGGCCTTTGCGCGGAGGTTGCGTCATGGGGCGCGGAGCAAGGACTCCACGTCTCGTCCAATCAGGACGGGCTTGCGGCCCCGACTGCCCGACGATGGACAGCAAAGTCGTCGGCGTTACCTGACCAGCCGCAATCGCAGCGGACGATGTTGGTCCGCGCGTTGTACTCCTCGATCAGATGAGACTTCGGCGGCCGGAGAGGGTTTGGGGCGACTGCCGTGCGGACGGGTCGAGCCATGGTTCCTCCTCCATCTCCCAGCCCTGGCATCAACAGCCTCAACGCGACCGTTACCGGACGCGTTCGTGGGCATTCGGTAACCACGACGCCATTCGGGGAGTGCCACTCATTCTAGCAGAGGAGCCGCCATCGCCCTAGCAGAGGAGCCGCCATCGCCCC
>JANYJI010000129.1 GCA_025358525.1 Chloroflexota bacterium
GTGGGCTGGGGCGCGTTCGCTTTGAGGTGGGACCAGCGGGCCTCGCGCGGGACCCAGAAGATGCTGGCGGCCTTGTACTCGTCGGGATCTTCGGGGTCGGCGCCTTCGGCTCGGGCGGCCGCGGCGGCCAGCTCGGCGTGCTTCGATTCGAACGCGTCGCTGATGTACTTGAGGAAGATGAGCCCCAGCACGATGTGCTTGTACTCGGCGGCGTCCATGTTGTTGCGGAGCATGTCGGCGGCCTGCCAGAGCTTGACCTCGAGGCCGTTGGTGGCGCTGGCGGCGGGGTCAGTGGCGGCCGTTTGCCCGGCTGAGGCGCGGCTGGTTCGGGCTCCGCGAGGACTCAATCTCCACCCCACTTTGGACGCTGACGGTACGTCAATCGCCGGGCGCCCCGGCACGACGGAACGCGGGACGCTGTACCTGCCAGCCTACCGCGTGGGAGCAGTGCGGTGGTCGCGCATTTGTACGCAACCGGGGCACTTCTGGCGAGATCTCACGCGCGCGCCGCGCCTAAGCGGGGCCCAGCCTCAGGGTGGGGCGTCGGATTCGCGCCGCTCGCCGTCGAGTGTGTCAGGCAGCGCTACCGGCCCATCAGTGCTTCGTCGTTCTTGGTGCGGTTGCAGTCGCCGCAGATGTCCTTGCCCCAACCCTCGCCGTCGATCTCATCCTCAGGATCGTCGTCCAGGAAGGCCCCGCAGATGCAGCAGAAGTGGAGTTCGGCCGCCGGGTCGGGCGGCAGTTCGGTCGGGTCCGGCGCGTGGTCCTGCGAGCGGTCGGGCGGCGCTTTCGGTGCGGCCACCGGCGCTTTCGCAGACTTGAATCGGCCCCAGAGACCCCTGCTCATGTCGTCCATGGTGGCAGACTGCCGCAGCTGCGTGTCAGCTTGGCCGTGACGCCCCGTCTTGGGTGGTTGCTCGACGTCCGGGTGTTTCGCGACGTCATTATTGATTTGTGGTGTCATCAGCGGATAATCCAGGCATGCAAGCACGGCGTTCGTTCACCCTTCGGTTCGAGCACCAGGAAACCCGCGACCTGCTGTCTCTGGTCTCGGGACGGCTGGGTGTGTCGATGAACCAGCTCGCCGAGCAGATGGACCCGATCCGTGACCGGATGGTCGGCGGTAACGAGGACCCCTTTGGTGTGGCGTCGGCCTTCGTGGCTGGCGCTCACGGCTAGACGGTCTGACGCCGGGGCGGCCGCTCTCTCTATTCGAGGCAACCACATACCAATGGTCGGCGTCTTCCGCGCCCTGCTTCGCGAGTATCTAGCCGGACAGACATAGGGGTTAGTTATGCCGCCCCCGCTGGGCAAGACCGCGACGAAGAAGATGCCCAAGATTGATGTCTTCGGCCTGGAGGACTCACAGCCGACACGCGCGGCGGTGCGGTTCTTCCGCGAGCGTCGGATCGTGGTGCGATTCGTCGACGTGCGCAAGAGGCCGATGGACGCCGCAGAGCTCCGTCCATTCGTGAGTCGGCTCGGGGCGGCGGCGCTCCTCGATACCGAGGACCTCACCACCAACCCTGCTGGCCTCATTGCGCGGATCCGGGCCGATGCGGGCGTCCTTAGGCTGCCGCTGGTTCGCTACGGTGACGACGTAACGGCCGGTTCGGACGAGACGACGTGGACCGCCTGGCTGGCCCGCCGCAGACGCTAGCGGCCGGAGTTAAGCCTCACGAGTCTCATGCTTGCGGCCGGCGCGCCAATCTGATCAAATTCTGGATCGCATGCGGAGCCGTGATCGGCGCGGGCAGGCGTCACTAGTGGAGGACCGAGATGACAAAGGCGGTTCCAAAGGTTCCTTCGGCCGGTCTGCGTTCGCTCAATCCGCGCTCCGCATACAGCCTCCGTCGCGCCGCAACGATCTTCTTTGCGACCGGGACAGTGGCCTTCCTTCTGCTCGTTCTACAGCAATCCATGACTGCCATTGGGTCCTTCAGTGGGGTCTTCCTGATCTGCTTCTTCGCCTGGCTGCTGGCGTTTGTGGTTAGCCCGCTCGTCGACGGGGCCGCCAGCCGTTTCCCCATTGGACGAGGCGGGGCGGTCGGTTTGGTCTACGGTTGCGTGGCCCTCGCCTTTGTCGGTTTTGTTCTCGTTGCCACCTCTATCGGGGCGACTGAGGCCACGAGTCTGGTCGGTAGAACCGACGAGGCGACCGCGACCATCAGCGCAAGTCTCGCCTCGCTCCAGAGGGGCTTTGGAATTGGCACCAACCAGATTGACCTGGCCGCCCTCTTCCGCCAGGGGGAGGCCAGACTTCTGCCCGATCTCAAGGCGACCCTGGGCGGTCAGTCTGGGGTGATCGCCGGAACCGTGGCCTCGACTGTCGGCACCCTCTCAATCATCCTGGTGCTGTCGGTCTTCATTGTCTCGGACGCTTCGGGCCTGCAGGCCAAGTGGCGCAGGGTGATGCCAAATCGCTTTGAGACCCAGCTCGATCTTTTCGACCGCTCGGTTGGTCGAGCCTTCCGAGGGTTCCTCTGGTCCCAGGTCATCCTCATCGTCATCCAGGTCGTGCTGACCCTCGTGGTCGGCCTAGTCTTTGGCCTACCGTACCTGTTCCTCATATGTCTATTTGCGGCCCTCAGCATGCCGATTCCCATGGTCGGCCCAGGATTGGCGCTACTACCGCCAATCGTGATCACGGCGGCATTCGTGCCCGGCGCCTTCATCCCGGTCACCCTGATGCTCTTCCTCGTGCAGGCACTGATCATGAATCTGTTGGTGCCACGACTGATGAAGAAGACGTCTGGTGTTCATCCCGTCGTCACCATCCTGTCCGTTCTCATCGGAGCCCAACTGGCTGGGATCTGGGGCGCGCTCTTTGGACTACCGGTGGCGGCAGTGATATCGATCCTGGCTAACTACTTCATCAATCTGCAAGCGGTTCAAGAGGTCGAAGGAGTGGACCTGGTCGAGGTCACAACCGCGATTCGAGCTGCCAACCCAGAGGCAACGCCGGAAGAGATCCTGGCCGAAGCGGCCGATCAAGCTGAGGCCATCTATGCCACTCAACGCGAAGAGCGGGACGCCCCATAGCGGAATCAGAAGGCCCTCGGAGTCGCCTCCGGGGGCCTGTTCGGTTTGAGAATTTGGCTGGCGAGGAAGGATTCGAACCTTCAATCCCCTGCTCCAGAGGCAGGTGCCTTACCGTTAGGCTACTCGCCAACGCGCCGGGTGAAATCCTATCAGGAAATGCCGGGTCTGCGGCCCGAGCCTGGCAGGCAGGACCTCCGAGACCGCAATCGGCCAGGGGGCGGCGAATCCATGGGTCGATAATTATTCGTTCGACAGCCGCCGCCGGGTGTGGTACTTTGATCCCAGGACACCAAAATAGGTGTCGAAACCAAGCGGCACACGACACTCCCTCTCATCGGTTCTCGGCGAGAAAGGTTCGCTGAGGCCGCAAGAGAAGGAGTTTTTCTTTGTACGGGCAAGACAAGACACTGGTTTGCGCCGACTGCAGTCAGGAGTTCGCGTTCACCGCGAGCGAGCAGCAGTTCTACGCAGACCGGCAGTTCAGCGAGCCGCGTCGCTGCCCATCGTGCCGTGCGGCCAAGAAGGCCCAGCGCGGTGACAGCGGTGGCGGCGGCGGTTACTCGGATCGCGGCAACTCAGGCGGCGGCTATTCAAGCGGCCCGCGCGAGATGTTCAGCGCAACGTGCTCGAGCTGCGGCCGCGAGGCCCAGGTCCCCTTCCGCCCCAGTGGCGCGAAGCCGGTCTACTGCAGCGACTGCTTCACCAACCAGCGAAGTTCGAGCAACCGCTCCTACTAGCCCGCGACGTCAAACGCGAAGGAGCCCGAGCTTTCGGGCTCCTTTTCGATTCCACTCGGCGCCTGTCAGGTGTTCTGCCGGCCCTGTGCCTGGAGCTTCGCCCACGTGTCCTTGAGGGTGAGTGTGCGATTGAAGACGGGCTGGCCGGGCGTTGAATCGCGATCCGGAGTGAAGTAGCCCAGCCGCTCGAACTGCACGGTTTCGCCTACCGGTAGCTCGGCCAGGGTCGGGTCTACGAGGCAGCCCTGGAGCACCCTCTCGGAGTCGGGGCTCAGGTCCGCGAAGAGGTCGCCATCGGCGCCCGGATCGGGCCGAACAAACAGATGGTCGTACAGCCGAATCTCCGCGAGCATCGCATGCGAGGCCGAGATCCAGTGGAGCGTGGCCTTGGGCCGGCGGCCGTCAGCAGAGTCCCCGCCGCGCGTCGCCGGATCGTACGTGCACCGCAGTTCGACTATCTCACCGGCCGCATCCTTCACCACCTCGCGACATGTCACGAAGTACGCGGACCGCAGCCGCACCTCGCGGCCCGGGGCCAGGCGGAAGAACTTCGCCGGAGGCTCCTCCATGAAGTCCTCTCGCTCGATCCACAGCTCACGCGTGAACGGCACCTTGCGGGTCCCAGCCGACGGGTCCTCCGGGTTGTTGGCTACGTCCATCTCTTCGATCTGGCCCTCGGGGTAGTTCTCGATGATCACCTTGAGCGGCTCCAGGACCGAGAAGCGACGGGGGGCCGTCCGATTGAGGACATTGCGGACGGCGTGCTCGAGCTGGCCGAACTCTATGACGTTGTCGGCCTTCGCCACCCCGACCCCGGTCACGAAGTCGCGCAGGCCCTCGGCGGGGAAGCCGCGCCGGCGCATGCCCGCGATCGTGGGCATCCGCGGATCGTTCCAGCCGCGCACGTGGCCCTCGTTGACGAGGCGCAGCAGGACGCGCTTGGAGAGGACCGTGTAGGTGATGTTGAGCCGCGCGAACTCGATCTGGCGGGGCTTCGAAGGCACCGGCAGGTTGTCGATGAGCCAGTCGTAGAGGGGCCGGTGGATCTCGAATTCCAGACTGCAGAGCGAGTGCGTGATGCCCTCGATCGCGTCCGACTGGCCGTGGGCGAAGTCGTACATCGGGTAGATGGACCAGGCGTCACCCGTGCGCGGATGGTCGGCGTGAAGGATCCGGTACAGGACGGGGTCGCGCAGGTTGATGTTCGGCGAGGCCATGTCGATCCGCGCCCGCAGCACCCGCGCCCCGTCGGGGAACTCGCCCTTCCGCATTCGGCCGAAGAGATCGAGGCTTTCCTCGATCGGCCGGTCCCGCCAGGGGCTGTTCCGGCCCGGCTCGGTCAGCGTGCCGCGGTGCTCGCGGATCTCGTCGGCGGATAGGTCGTCCACGTAGGCCTTGCCGGCCCCGATCAGGTAGGCGGCCCACTCGTAGAGCTGGTCGAAGTAGTCAGATGCGAAGTAGAGGTGCTCGCCCCAATCGAACCCCAGCCAGTGAATGTCCTCCTGGATATGGTCGATGTACTCCTGCTCTTCCTTGGTTGGGTTCGTGTCGTCGAAGCGCAGGTGACAGCGGCCGCCAAAGTCACGGGCGATGCCAAAGCTGATGGAGATCGCCTTGAGGTGGCCGATATGGAGGTAGCCGTTCGGCTCCGGGGGAAAGCGGGTCACGATCGTCTGGACGCGACCCTCGCGGAGGTCGGCGGCCACGATGTCGCGGATGAAATCGCCACGTTCCGGCGAGGTTCCTGGCGGCGAGGTTGGTGTCTGGATGCTCACGTGACGGAGCGTACCGCATCGAGCGCCAGCCGGGTCAGGGCCGACCGTCGCCGGTCCGCCTATCCGACCGAGGCTTTCGGCTCAGCCGACCGCCCTTCCGACCAAGGCCCCCAGGCCGAACGTCACCGCGGCCGCGAACATTCCCAGCAGGACCTGCCGACCGCCGGTCTTGAGAACACTCGAGCCGGTCACGACCGTGATCGCGGCACCAACGAGCATCAGGGCCGCGGCGCTGATGACGATCGAGGCAACGACGGCCGGAAGGCCGGTGGCAAAGAAGAATGGCGAGAGCGGGACGATGGCGCCGAGAGCGAACAGGAAGAACGATGTAACGGCCGCGACCCAGGCCGAGCCGCCCAGCTCGTTGGGGTCAATGCCGAGCTCCTCGCGAGCCAGCGTGTCGACGGCGCGACCCAGATCGCCACCGACGATGGATTGCGACATCAGACTAGCCTGTTCGCGGTTGAGCCCCTTGGACTGGTAGATGAGCGTCAGCTCCTCTTCCTCCTCGTCTGGGACGTTGAGCAACTCCTCACGTTCGACTTTGACCTGATGGGCAAACAGCTCGCGGGCGCTCTGGACGGAGAGCCACTCCCCTATGGCCATGGACAGAGCGCCGGCCAGCATGCCGGCCATGCCGGCGATGAGGACAGCGTGGCCGCCCTGCGAGGCGCCGGCTACACCCATTGAGATGCTCAAGTTCGAAACGAGGCCGTCGTTGGCCCCCAGAACGGCGGCGCGCAGTTGATTGCCGCCGCTGCCGCGGTGCCGGCCCTCGATACGGGCGATGGTCCCGCCCTCGACTCCCTTGCCGTTGGCGAGTTCGCGGAAGAGCCGGGCGTGGGAGCGCTCATCTCCGGGCATCCGGGCCAGGGCCTCGGGCTGGTCGTCGTACATCGCCTCGTCCGCGGCTTCACGCTCGGCTATGGTCGGCACGACGAGGCTCGGCCCGAAATGGCGTGCCACGAACATCAGCACGCGGGCTCGCCAGGCCGGACTCATGCGGCTCGTGTCAACACCGGCCGACTCGAGTCGCTCTCGCCACACGTTGGCGTGGATCGTCTCCACGTCCACCATGCGCGTGTAGAAGTGTTTGAGCGTCTCGCCCGGCTCCTTCTCGGCCAGGAGCGCGTACAACGCAATGGCGTCGATTTCGCCCTGCAGGTTCGCCCTATAGCGGACCACATCGGCCGGCGTGATCGGCGCCGCCGGCGCCACTGCCACTGCCGGCGCCGCTGCCGCCACCGGGGCGGCTGGTTTGACGGGACTCGGGGTGGCTTTGGGCTTGGTCGGCTTGGGCTTGGTCTCAGGGCTCATTGGCGTAGTGTCGCCGGTCTCGGGGCAGCCCACAACTGGTACGCGGCACTGGCGAATTAGCTCTTCTCAGCCGCCATCTTGCCGGCCGGCCTCTTAACAGTGGGTCCCGGCAATGCGGCGCTGGGCAGCCAGGCGCGAAACCGGTCCCCCAGCTTGGAGCGGCGCTCCGCGCCCCAGACGAAGACGTCCGCGCCGCCACCATAGGGGCAGAAGGCATCGCCGGTCATCGGACAGAAGACAGCAATTCGGCCGATCAGGTCGCGTGCGACCGCCATCCAGAGATCATCGAGGCAGCCCCGCTGCCAAAGGAGCGTCGCCCCCACGAACTCGGCGCGGCCCGAATCCGGCAGATACTCCCGCAGCGTCTCGATCCAACCTTCGGGCGGCGGAATCGGCGTGGCGCCGAGGGCCCGCAGCTCCGTCATGTCCTCGTCCCGAGGATCGAGGTGGATCGCCAGAACGAGAACGGTCGTGCCCGTGAACAGAGCGCTGGCCACTGCGTCGAAGCGCGCAGCCGTTCGCCGGTCGTCGTCGATGGTGGCCGGCGCGGCGCTGTCCCGCAGGTAGTGAATGCGCGTCCAGACGGACTCATGGGTGAAGCGCAGCATGAAGCCAACCGGAGGTTGGCTTGAATACTGTGCCTGCCAGGCGTCAAGGGCTTCCTGAACGTTCATCCCTAGGTCTTCACCGACTGCTCGTTCCTAGATGACCGCCGCAGAAACCAGGAAACCCAGTCGGCGTCCATCCGGCCACCGGCTTTCCCCGCGACGAAACCAGCTGCCTGGCCCGTACGTAATACGCAGGGGCCAAGTTTCGACATACCGTACCCGGAATGGGGGTCACATACAACGTCGGATAACGACCGACTTATGGGACGCGGACGCGATCTGCAGCGGACTCCTCGCCCAGGAAGGCGTTGCCAGCTTGCCCTTTTCGATGTCGATCTGGGTCCTGGTCTTGGTCTCCCGAAGTTGCCCTTACCTCGGGACCTCGCTGAGCGGGATGCCTAGCGCTTTCGCGACGCCCTCGCCGTAAGCGGCATCCGCCTTCAGGCAGTTGCCGATGTGGCGCACCTTGACCTCTATCGGGGCGTCACCCATGGCCCGGGCGGTGTTCTCAAAGAGCACCTGCTGCTGTGGGAAGGCCATGAGCCGGAACAACTTGCCGGGCTGCGAGTAGTAGTCCTCGTCCACGCGATGGTTCCAGTGGTCGGCCGAGCCCTCGAGCGATAGCGGGGGCTCCGCGAAATCCGGCTGCTCCTGCCACTCGCCGTAGCTGTTGGGCTCGTAGCCGAGGGTGCCGCCATGGTTGCCGTCGACCCGCATCGAGCCGTCGCGGTGATAGCTGTGGACCGGGCAGCGCGGCGCGTTAACCGGGATTTGTTCGCTATTCACGCCGAGCCGATAGCGCTGAGCATCGCCGTAGGAGAACAGGCGCCCTTGCAGCATCTTGTCAGGCGAGAAGCTGATGCCGGGTACGACGTTGGCGGGGTTGAAGGCCGCCTGCTCAACGTCGGCGAAGTAGTTCTCGGGGTTGCGGTTGAGCTCCATGACGCCGACCTCGATGAGGGGGTAGTCCCTGTGGGGCCAGACCTTGGTCAGGTCGAATGGGTTGTAGGGAGTCGTGGCCGCGTCCCTCTCGGGCATCACCTGGATGAAGAGGGTCCAGCGCGGGAAGTCGCCCTTCTCGATGCTCTGGTAGAGATCGCGCTGGTTACTCTCGCGGTCCCTGCCGACGAGTGCCTCAGCTTCGGCGTCGGTCAGGTTCTTGATGCCCTGCTGGGTTCGGAAGGTGAACTTCACCCAGACGCGCTCGTTGGCGGCGCTGATCATGCTGAAGGTGTGGCTGCCGAACCCGTGCATGTGGCGGAACGAGTACGGGATGCCCCGGTCGCTCATTACGATCGTAACCTGGTGCAACGCCTCGGGCAGTGAGGTCCAGAAGTCCCAGTTGTTGCCCGCACTACGCATGTTGGTGCGCGGATCGCGCTTGATGGCGTGGTTGAGGTCCGGGAACTTGAGCGGGTCGCGCATGAAAAAGACCGGCGTATTGTTGCCGACCAGGTCCCAGTTCCCTTCCTCCGTGTAGAACTTCATGGCGAAGCCGCGGATGTCGCGCTCAGCGTCCGCCGCACCCCGCTCGCCCGCGACCGAGGAGAAGCGCGTGAACATTTCCGTCTTCTTGCCAACGGCGGAGAAGATCTTGGCCTTGGTGTAGCGAGTGATGTCGTGGGTGACCGTGAAGGTGCCGAACGCGCCCGAACCCTTGGCATGCATGCGGCGCTCGGGGATGACTTCGCGATCGAAATGGGCGAGCTTCTCCAGGAACCAGACGTCCTGGAGCAACATCGGGCCGCGAGGACCCGCCGTCATCACGTTCTGGTTGTCCGGAACCGGTGCACCACCGGCGGTCGTCAGCTTCTTCTTGTCAGCCATGACGTGCTCCTACTTGTGCCATGCGGCTGTCTGTTGTCTTCGGACCACCGCTTCTATGGTTGTTGAGCTGCGCACTCATCGCAGATGCCTCGGATCTCAACGTGGGAGGCGACGACGCTGCCGAAGCCCTCTACTCGGCTCGGCATTGGAACGGCGTTGAAGTCGGCGCTCTCGAAGTCCCGCACCAGGCCGCAGGCGACGCAGACGTAATGGTGGTGTGGCGCCACGTTGGCGTCGAAGCGCACGCTGTCGCGACGCGGGCCCAGCGTGCAGATCAGCCCGAGGTTGTTGAGCATCCACAGCGTCCGGTAGACGGTGTCGAGCGACACTGTCGGCAATCGCGCCTGAACGCCGTGCAACAGGGTCTCGGCATCCGGATGATCGAGGCTGGATGCGAGTTCCCGAAAAACCTCGAGGCGCTGGTGCGTCAGCTTGACGCCCGCCTGCTTCGCGGCGCCCTTGAACCGCCCAAGCCGGAGCTCAACCTCGGAGTCCTCGATATTGCCCATTGATTCCTAGTTGCGTATGAGTAGTAGGTAGGAATCTATCGACAAAAGGGCACTCGCGTCAAGGTGTCGTCTTCTCCCGGAATCGTCGCGTCCGAGGCCGATCGCAGTACCCCGGCCTTACAGGCGTCTTACAGGGGCACCGAACAGGTGGCGGGTCGAGGGCCCAGGCTTTCGTTCGTCAGTTCAGGTCGAGTCGTCAAGGAGACCAACCGGGTGAACCGTCAACTTAGCTCCGCCACCAGACTCGCAGCCATAGCGCTGCTGGTCGGCATTGCGGTAGTGGCCTGCGGCCGACCGAATGGCGCCGCCGATAACCAACCGGCCAGTTCGACGCCGGCGGCACAACCAAGCCAGGCCGATCCGGTCGCCGCGACTATCACGCCAACTCCGATTAGCGCCTCGACTGACTCGGCCGCAGCGGCGGGCTCTCCCGCTTCGGCGGCCCCCGAGGACTCGCTAAACGCCCAGCTCTCCAACGTCGACACCCTCATCAATGGCGTCAACGGCTCGCTTTCAGGTAGCGACGCCAGCGGCGGCGAATAGGCGCCACCTCAGCGCAAGGAGTACACAGTGAAGACTCGAATCCCGACCATGTTTGCTGGCCTCGCCCTTGGCGGCGCGCTTCTTCTGTCCAGTGTCGGCGCCGCGGCCGCCGTTACACCGCCGGCGGGTCCATCGGGCAAGGACGTTTGTTCCGCGCAGGCAGCTGCGAGGAAGGCCGGCGCAACGGTCGAGACGGTCCGTGCCTTCGGCGACTGCGAAATTGGCCGCCGCTTCACGACCCTCGCCGCTCTCTCGGCCAGGATGTCAGCCTCCAAGGTGCTCACCGTTTCTGACTCGGCAGCGCTGCAGAGTGAGGTTGCCTCCACCAAGACCGGCTTGACGAGTCTTAAGACCACCATCGACTCCGAGACGAGCCTGCCTGCCCTTCGAGCCGACGTCACTAAGATCGCCACTGACTACCGGGCCTATCTGCTGGTGGCGCCGCAGGTCCACCTCGTCTCTGCCGCCGACGGTGTCATCGCAACGCAGACCAAGTTCACCACCGTCAACACCAACCTCACGAAGCGTATAGCGGCCGCCAAGGCCGCCGGCAAGAACACCGCGGCAGCCCAGACGGCCCTCGACGCCATGAACGCGGCCGTAGCCCATGCGATTAGCTTGGCCCAGCCGCTGTCCGCCCAGCTGCTGCCGCTCACCCCGGCTCAGTACAACTCCGGCACCGCCGGCCCGATCCTTTCCAGCGCCCGGACCGCTCTAGGTCAGGCTCGCGACCAGCTCAAGGCCGCAATGGCCGACGCCAAGGCCTGCCGCGACGCCCTCAAGTAGCAACACCCGCTCCCGCTGACGCGGCTCTCGCCTCCGGGCGGGAGCCGCGTCTTTGTGTCTCTGCCATGGCTCCTGGTCCCTGGCGCCACTCCTCGTTATGACACGACCGTCCATGCCGGCTCTCTAGGTCGAAAATCGCGCCCCGAATGCTCAACTTCTAGTTGGCGCTGACTCGCGGTGCCGAACGGCCGTGCACAAAGCCCCCGGCTCTCGTATCGTCTGCCTGACGGTTTGCGTAATACCGCCCTCATCTGCCCATCTGCGAAGCGAGGTCATCATGATCTGCCCGAGTTGCGGCACCCAGATCGATGGTCAGGGTAAGTTCTGCGCGAATTGCGGGGCGCGGTTGCCGGAGGCCGCGTCAATACCGCAACCAGCCGCGCCCGCAGCGCCGCCCGTCTGGGCGGAGACGCCTCCACCCCTGCAGCCAGCTGCGCCCGTTGCTCCGGCATGGGCACAGACTCCCCAACCGCCGGTCCCGCCGGCCGTGCCTTACGAGGCACTGCAGCAGTACGAAGCGCCACCCGTCCCGCCAGCCGTGCCGTACGAAGCACTGCAGCAGTACGAAGCGCCACCTGTCCCGCCAGCCGTGCCGTACGAAGCACCGCCCGCCGTTCAGTACGGGGCTCCGCCCGCGGCACCATATGGGGAAGTCCCCCAGTACGGGGCTCCGCCGCAGTACGGAGCACCGCAGGGCCCGTCGGCCGTGCCTTACGGGGCTCCGCCGCAGTACGGGGATCCGGCCTCCACGGCCCCCGCTGCAGTGGCCAAGGCTCACGGCGGCGGTCGCGTCGCGGGGCTGATCGTACTCGCCGGTGGCGCCGCGGCCATCGCGTCCGCCTGGCTGCCATGGGCCGTCAATGGCAGCGATAGCGTGATGAAGCCGATTGACGCCATGCCGGCACTGAGCGACTTGAGTATTGACCCCACCAACCTCGTCAACGGCGACTACCTGCTGGCGGGTGGCATCGTCGCCGCCGTGATGGGCCTTATCCTCCTCGTCAGGCTGGCGTCGAGAGTCGGCCCGCTCTTCGCCCTCCTGGCGATTGCAGCCGGCGCCCTCGTCATAGGCGTCGAAATCTCCACCTACAACAGTGTCGCCGAGGCGATCAAGTTACTTCCAACAGTCTCGATCGGCAGCGGTCTGTACGTCGGGATAGGTGGCGGAGCAGCCGCCATCCTGGGCGGTCTGGCGCGGCTAATCGTCAAGTCCTAGCCGTCGGGCGGGTCGAGGGAATCAAGTTCGGCCAGCCCGTCGACACCGTAGCCACCAGAGGCC
>JANYJI010000131.1 GCA_025358525.1 Chloroflexota bacterium
CTCGTCGCCGCTCCAGCTTTCACCAACCGCTGGTTCTCTACGCCGGCGCCGGGGAGTACTCGTCCCGATCACAGCCCGTATTCGAATGTGGCGGGAGTCTAGAGCCAGATGGGCGTGGGTGTCAACGGCATGGGACGTCGACATCGGCGTTCGCTCGGCGGGCGAGTGCTGTCGTACATGAATTTCCGTTAGGTCGACGCCGGTCAAAAGGTCGCCATGAGCGCTGGCGGCGAAGCAAGGTGCGACGCCTGGTCAATGACCGACTGGAACCAACGGCGAGGCAAGGGGCGACGCCGGGCGCGATGATCGCTCGAGCGGACCAGTATGCGTCTGGGTGTTCACACCGCTCTTGGGCCCAGCGTGGATGTCTCGTCGAGCTGGCGATTGCAGCTGAAGCCTCGCGTCGGATAGCCCCGAGTGGCGCCAACGCCTGGGCCGGATCGCGACCGGCGATGCGGCCGAGTTCCACACCCACATTCCTGTCATCTGCTAACCCGGGTAGCACGAGTCCAAATCTGAGCGTCTGCGATGACTCGATTCGACGGCGTGGAGACCCTTTGGCCGGAGATCCACGCTCGCCCATGGACCTCGGGGCCGCCGGCGCAGGCTATCTGCCCGGCTCCCAGCCTCACTTGTTGGCCCCGTGCTACCCCCAATTGAATCTGGGCAGGTTCGCGCCTCGCGTTGTCCCGCGCCACCACACCTCGCGTTGTCCCGCGCCCCAGCACCGCGCCTGTCCGCCGCCGCGCCTGTGCGCCGCCCGGCGCCCCAGCCCACTCCTCTACCAGTACTCCTCCGTGTGAAGCGTGCCGATGTCGTGGCCCTTGTCGCGTATGAAGCCGCGCGCCTCTGCCCAGCCGATAACCGTCTCGATCATGCCCGGGTTGCCGCACAGAAAGATGTCGAAGTTGTCGGGCGTGAGCGCCAGGCCGGTCTGCTGTTCGATCGTGCCCGAGGCGATGACGTTCTGGAGGTAGCCGCTCTGACCGCGCCAGGTGACGTCCTCCTGCGGGCGCGTGATGATCGGGATGTAGTGGAAGTTGCCGCAGTGGCGAGCCAACCCCGTCAACTCGGTGCGGTAGCCCAGATCCCACGAATATCGGGCGCCATGGACCACCACGAACTTGCGCTGACCGTTGCATACGAGATCGCTGCGGAGCATCGACATGTAGGGCGCCAGACCAGTCCCGGTGCCGATCATGAGGAGGTGCTTGCCAGGCGCCTTGTCGAGCGTAAAGACGCCGACGGCCTTCGGCCCCACATACAGCCGGTCCTTGACCTTCAGGTTGAAAAGTCTGGGCGTCAGCTCGCCGCTCATGACGAGGGTCAGGTAGAACTCGACGTGTTCGTCGGACCGGCTTTCGGAGGCGATCGAGTAGGCGCGCCGGATCATTCGCTCGGGGTCCGCGGCGGCCCTGGCGCCGGAGACAGCCTGCGCGTCGACGGCGGCTTGGCTCGCGGCCGTGCCCCTGACCGACTGCGTTGCCTCGACGGCTCGGACTTCCGCGACTGCCCCGGTCGTCAGGGCCTGGGCGCCCGATGACGCCAAGAGAACGGCAGCGGGCTCGCCTTCGGACTCGTCGACCCGCGGCTCCGTCGCCTTCAGGCCCAAAACGACGTACTGGCCCGACTTGAACTCGAACGGCAGCTTGTCTGGAACGACCCGCAGGATGACCAGACCGGGCGCGACTTCCACCCGACTCGACACCGTGGCGTTGTATTCAGCCGCCATGAAACCCTCCGATGGGCCGGCCCGAACTCGAGGAGTCCGGCAACCGGCGAGGCCAGCTTGCGCCCTGTCGGCAGTCCGAACGGGTCATCCGAAGGATACGGGCCGGAGCTGTCGGTGTCAGCCGAAACGCATGGCGAAGCGCGCGCGCCGCAGCGGGTCGGGTCCGATCCGTACCGGCGCGCGCGCCGCAGCGGGTCGGGTCCGATACCGACGCGAGCCTGCTAGAACCCCGCGAGCTGCGCCACCGGACCGGTGGCGACCATGATCGACTTGAGATCGGTCCACGGAAAGACCACGAACGGCAGTCCCTGGTCGAGGGCGGCAACCTGCGACTGGCTGAAGGTCACCTTGAATCCGGCCGGCGTGAGTGCCCAATGCGTGTAGTTGGCCATGATCGGGCCCGTCCCTTCGGTCGCGACGGCTTGGTCATACGCAGCGCCGAGCTTTGCCAGCAGTAGTGGCGGGGCCTGTTGAAACAGCACCGTCAACGCCGTCTGCGAATCCATGAAGACATCGCCGAAGCTAATCCGCTGTCCTGTGCCAAGGTCGAGGTTTAGCGTCTCGACAGTGGTGGTGGTGTGTCCCGGCGTGGTCTCATCGACCAGGGTCAGAGTGAACGACGCCAGGGCGGGGGTCAGCAACTCCGTTGTAAAGCTGCCGGTCAGGGTGTTGACCTTGCCATCAGCCCGGCGATCCGAGGCCGGGCCCTGTTCGAACTGAGCTGCCCGTGTCCGCAGCTCGACAAGGATGTCCGCGTCGATCGAGTCCGCCCAGGGCGTGGTCCCGACGACGAAGGCTGGGTATCTCAGGTAGACCACCCAGGCGCCGTCGGGGTCCTTCTCCGATACCGCCGAGTTCACGATGGTGGGTGGCACGCTCGGTAGCGAAGCGGTCGGCCCCGGGGTAGAAGTGGCCTCGGTCGGGTCTACGAAGGGCCCCCCGGTCGGGAGGCCCGAGGCGAATAGGACCGGTCTTGTCGACGGCGACGGGGAGCCGTTGTCGATCGCGGTCGGGACGGCCGTCACGAGCACGTTCATGGCCACGAAGACGCCGGCGATACCCATGACCACGATCACGAAAACGGGCACCGTCTCGCGGGCTCGCTCGCCGAAGGACTTCTTTCTCAGCCTCATAACCCGAGTATGCGGGACTCAGTCCTGGGGCGCAGCCGAGGCCAGGGCAGCCCATCCTTCGCAGCGGTGCCCGAGTTTCAGGCTAGGCGGCCTGCTGCTCGGACTTGGGCTTCGCCGGGGTCATGGCCGTTCGAGGGGCGGCCGCGCGCTCAAGCCGCATGACCTGGGCCATGAGCTCGTCGCTCTCACTCTTTTTGAGAGCCCCGGTCTGGAGCGCCTGGAGTACCAGAAGCTTGCGGGTCGGTTCGTCGGCATCGAGCAGGAGGTCGATGAAGTCCGCATGCGGGACGTCGGGCTGCTTGCGGGTCAACACGGCGCGGTCCTCCGAATAGTGGTCGCCGAGTCGCTTCGCTCGAAACACCACCAATTTGGGCGTCGGCCGGGCTCGACCCTAGGTGTTCTCCCCGATGGTCCGGTTTCTGCGCATCCTTTTGGGGCCAGGGCCCGCCAAGACGCAGGTTGACGTCATTGGGGCGACCTGGCGCGGAGAAGCGACCGGCCGGCCCCCTCGCTCGCAGGGCCATTGCGGCCAAGTGAACATTCCTGCGTCGGCCTGCGTCTTGATAGGCGAAAGCACCAACGCGTCGCCCAGTTGCGGGCGCGTCCGGGGGCCCGCGGCTGTCACCGACGGTCGCGCTCGCAGCACGAAGGGAAGGTTGGATCCGTTGAGAGGACTCAGCAAGCGCATTCTGGCACTGGCCGCCGTATCGCTCATGGCCGCCTCGTCGGCGGCCTGCAACGCCTCGAGCGGTAGCACGGGCCCTGCCGGCTCCCCGGTCGCCAGCCAGTCTCCCGCCACCGCCACCGCCACCGTGGCTCCCACGCCCAAGACCTCGCCGACGCCCGTCGTTCCGCCGGCGGCCTTCACGGGCGCGCCCTCGCAGAATCTGGTCCTCTGGACCTTCTCGGCCGCGGGCAGCATCTACGGTGGCGCGACCGTCAAGGGCGGCGCGGCCTACTTCGGCAGCGACGACGGCAACTTGTACGCCGTCGACACGGCCAACCACCAGTTGCGCTGGAAGTTCAAGACCGGTGGCCTGATCCGATCCATTCCGGCTGTCGAGGGCGGCCTCCTCTACATCGCCAGCGACGACGGCAATGTGTACGCCCTGAATGTCACCGACGGCAGCCAGGCCTGGAAGGTCAACATCTTCAACAACGCCGTGGCCCGGGTCCTGCCCGATAGCAGCACGTCCTGGGACTTCCACCAGTCCTCGCCGGTCGTGGCTAACGGGATCGTGTACGTGGGCAGCGCCGATAGCCATCTCTACGCCCTCGACGCCAGGACCGGCGCCACGAAGTGGACCTTCAAGACGCCGGGCATGGTCCGGTCCACGCCTCTGGTCGCGGACGGCACCGTCTACTTCGGCAGCTGGCTGACTGGCCTGATCTGGTACAGCACGACCTACGCGCTCGACGCCGCCACCGGCAGCCAGAAGTGGTCTTTTCAGGGTGCCGGCGACCACCCAACCCCCACGATTGTGAACGGCCTGCTGTACACGGGCGGCCGCCAGGCCACCTACTACGCCCTGGACATCCGGACTGGGCTCCCGGTCTGGACCGCCAACTTCGCCGGCTCCTGGGTCGAATCGTCGACCGCCTATGCCGACGGTCGGGTCTTCGTCGGCAGCTCTGGGCTCGGTTTCGTGCAGGCCCTAGATGCCGCGACCGGCGATGTGCGCTGGCAGTTCTCGACCGAAGGCTTCCCGTGGTCGTCTCCGGCTGTGGCCAACGGCGTCGTCTACGTCGGCTCGACGAGCAACGACGGCGCCACCGGCGTCGGGCTGTGGGCCATCGACGCGAAGTCCGGCCGGGGCCTGTGGCGAGTGGCCACGGGCGCCAGCCTCGACACATC
>JANYJI010000133.1 GCA_025358525.1 Chloroflexota bacterium
CTGGGGCGCCTTAGGGAGGCGGACGTCGGCGGTTCGCTGCGGCCGGAAGACGCCGAAGCCCTGGACGTCTGGGCGCGCCACTGGTATCTGTGGGTTTCGGCCTCATTCCTGCGCGGGTACCGCGAAACCACGGGCGACGCCACCTTTCTTCCCGCCGACGACGATGAGTGGGCGTGTCTGCTGGACACTTTTCTGATCCAGAGGGTCCTCGAAGACCTAAACGCGGACCTTCGCGATAATCCCGGCCGGGTGGCCAGCTCGATTCGCGGTCTGCTCGAGCTTCTGGGCCGCTAGGCGATGGCCGAGGCGCGGGTGTCGCCACCGAGCGCGCAGTCCTCGATCCGCTGGCTGATCTGACGGTTCGCGGCTCAGCGCCCTTTTGGTACGCTGATACGATCGAGTCCAGGCTGGCCGGCAGGTATTGCAGCCGACCTTCGCCGACCTTCGCCGGCCTTCGCCTAGAGGCAGCATGGCAACCCGCCCAGATCGCCCGAGAGGGCACGCCAGCCCACCAGCCACCGAGCGCGCCGCTGCACGCCGGGCTACCCCACGCGCCGCGGTCCGCCCAAGCCGCTCGGCCCACCGGGAGCGGTCCGGCCGGGTGATTCTCGTCTCCAACCGCCTGCCCATCTCAGTCCGCGTCGAACACGGCGAGTTGGTCGTGGGGCGCAGTTCGGGAGGCCTCGCTACGGGCCTCAGCGGATTTCATGACAGCGGCGACAGCGTTTGGATCGGCTGGCCGGGCGAGTCCTGGCGCCTCTCTCCGGACCAGCGCCGAACCCTGAACGAGCGCCTGACGGCGCTCAGGGCCGTGCCGGTGGATCTGAGCGCCGCCGAGGTCCAGCGCTATTACGATGGCTTCTCTAACGGGGTGCTGTGGCCGCTGCTCCATTACCAGCTGGACAGGCTGCCCCTCACGACCGAGGGCTGGGAGACGTATGTGCGCGTCAACCAGCGGTTCGCGGACGCGGTCGTTGATAACTACCAACCGGGCGATCTGATCTGGGTCCACGACTACCAGCTGGCCCTGGTGCCGGGCATGATCCGGCAGCAGCTTCCCGATGCGGCCATTGGGTTCTTTCTGCACGTGCCATTCCCCTCGGCCGAGGTCTTCAGGCTTCTGCCGTGGCGGCGGCAGCTGCTGGAGGGCATGCTGGGGGCGTCGCTGATCGGCTTCCACACCGTCGCCTACGTACTCCACTTCCTCACGTCGGCGGCGAACGTGCTGGGCTGCGAGACCCGCCAGGGTCGGGCCAGTTTCGCCGGGCGCTCGATCCGCGTCGGGACATTTCCGATGGGCATCGATGCGGCTGCGTATGAGGCGATCGGCAGCAGCCGGTCGGTGATGGCCGAGGCTGAGCGGTTGCGGAAGGCCGCCGGCGGCGCCGCGCTGATCGTCTCGGTAGACCGGCTTGACTACACAAAAGGCATACCCCGCCGCCTGCTGTCGTTCGAGCGCTTGCTCGAGAAGTACCCTCGGTTGCGCGGTCGAGTTCGGCTGGTCCAGGTGGCGGCACCTTCTCGCGGTTCGGTCGGGCAATACCGCGAGATTCAGCGCACGGTGAACGAGATGGTCGGCCGGATCAACGGCCGCTTCGCCTCGCCTGGGCACGATCCGATCCACTACATCTCGCAGAACCTCGACAGCGAGCGGCTGGCGGCTTTCTACCGCGCGGCCGCGATCGCCCTGGTCACGCCGCTCCGCGACGGCATGAACCTGGTAGCCAAGGAGTTTGTAGCGTGCCGCACGGACGGCGACGGCGTGCTGATCCTGAGCGAATTCGCCGGTGCTGCGGCCGAACTGACCGACGCCCTGATGGTCAATCCGTACGACTTGGACAGCGTCGCCACGACGATCCACGATGCCCTCGAGATGCCCGAGGCGGAGCGCAGGGATCGAATGGCCGGCCTGCGGGAGCGGGTCCGGAGCCACGACGTGCACCGTTGGGCGCGCGAATTCGAGACGGCGTTGCGCGCCGAAGCCCGAAGGCAGACGCGGCGCCAGGACGCGGACCTCGCAGCGGCAAATACGCCGGCCGAGGTTGTGGAGGTTCTCCTCGCCGATCCTGACCGGCCGTTGGTCGTCCTTCTCGACTACGACGGGACCCTCGTGGGACTGCGACCTTCACCCCAAGAGGCGAGCCCGGACACCGAGATCCTCCGAATCCTGGCCACATTGGCGCTCCTGCCGGGCGTCGACGTGCACGTCGTAAGCGGCCGCCGCCGGGTCGACATAGAGCTGTGGCTGGGCAGCCTGCCGATCGGACTGCATGCCGAGCACGGCCTATGGTCGCGGGACGCACGCCAGGAAAAGTGGGTTAGGCGGGATGTGAATTCGGCCTGGCTCGAGACGGCCAGAGGAGTCATGGCCGCGCGTGCCGCGACAGTGCCAGACTCGTTCGTCGAGGAGAAGGACGCCGCCATCGCCTGGCATTACCGCAACGTGGCCGTGAGCCAGGGGCGAAGAGAAGCCGCGTCCCTGACAAGTGAGCTTGAGGCGTCTCTGGCCGATTCGTCCGCGACCATCCTCCAGGGCAGCCGCGTTGTCGAGGTCAAGGACGCGAGCACGGACAAGGGCCTGGTGGTCATGGATCTGGGCGCTGCCTCGCCGACCGCTCGGATGCTGATCGTGGGCGATGACGTCACCGACGAGGACATGTTCCGGGCCGCTCCTGAGGACGCCGTCAGCGTCCATGTGGGAGGCGGCCGTAGCGCGGCCAGGATGCGGCTGATCGGTCCCGACCAGGTGCGCAAGCTGCTGCTGGAGCTGACGGAGCAGCT
>JANYJI010000086.1 GCA_025358525.1 Chloroflexota bacterium
TCATCGATGACCGACCTGAACGAACCGCGGAACTCGGCAATTGTGCTCACACCTCAGACAATACAGCCTGAGGCCCGCCACGGCCGCGGCATGGCGCACGGGCCGGTACGCCGAAGCCCGGGACGGTGCCGGGCGGCCTACCGCGACAGGTCGAAGTGCAGGGTGACCAGCAGGCTCGTTCTGCCGTCGGTGCCATCGGCCAGGGCGGTGGGTCCGGTGAGGGAGCGACCCTTCGCCCCGTAGCGTTCGACGACGGCCGCCGGCTGGTCTGCCATGTGCAGCGAGGCGGCCGCCGTAACGGGACCGGAGCGCTGGGGCGACAGGTTGAAGGTCGCTGCGAAGGCGCCGTTCTTGACGGCGATTCTTTGCTGATCGACACGATCGAAGCGCGTCGAGTCGTCGCTCGACACGACCACGTCGACGAGCGCGCCGTCCGGCAACGTCGTCTGGCCGGAGATGCTAAGCATTCGGGCGTCGAGCCGGCCACTCACGCAAAACCCCGGGTTGCTCGGTAGCAGCCACTGCGGCGCGCAGCCACCCAGGGCGTTGATCCCGACGAACTGGGCCATCGGCCAGGCTGAGACGGCCACGAGCGATGCCAGGGCAACGCCAGTAGCGATGCCACGCCAGTGGGTGGGCGGCATGGCCAACCGCCGGGGTGCGATGGTCGGCCCAGCGGCCGACAGCTCCGACGCCGGCGTCTTGGTCGCGGGCGCCTCCGCCTCCGCCTCCGCCACGGTCCCGCCCACGCTCGAGAGCCAGACCAGGAGCGCGCCGACCACGACCGAGAATGCGGCCCACAAGTCCGGCCCGAAGCCCAGATAGAACGTGGCCAGAGGACCTCGTCCGAAGGTCAGAACGAGGGTCGGCGGCCCAACCACGAGCCAGCAGACGGCGACGAGTCTCAGGACCCAGATGCGCCGAAGCGTCCAGGTGGGCATCAGTACGACGGCGGCCAGGAGGAGATCAGCAGCACCTTCGAGCAGGAAGACCGTGGCCTCGGCCCGCCCAATGGCCGGATCGTCGAACCAGCCGGCGACGAGCGCGGCCTCTGCGCCTAGCACCGCCATGAAGGCGGCGATGGCCAGCAGCACTGCGCGCGTGATTCGAACCTTGAGTGGGCTGCGCGTGGGCGGCCCCGGATCCGGGCCCTCGGCGCTGGCACCGACAGCCAGGCCGATTCCGCCGAAAACAACCACAAGGACCGCAAACGCGATGCCGAATACCAGTTCCATGTGGTCCTCAGAGCTGACGGCTGACCCAGGCTGGGCCCCCGACGGCCATTATGTCGGCGGGAAGATCCTTGGTCGCGACGCTTCCGGCATCGACGGTGGTGCGGTCGCTGATGGTCACCCCCGGCAATACGATAGCGCCGCCGCCAATCCAGAGTTCCTCGCCGAACACCTCGCCGCGAAGCATCCGATCCTTCTGTTCAGCCATATTCAGATTGTGTCAGGGCGCGCCGGCGCCGCTGGCCGCGGGCGCTGGCCACGGCCTCATGCTCGGCCGATGTCGCCTACCGGTACGGCCAGGGCCGGTGGCCGTAGTCACGTCTCCAGATATGTCCAGAGATGCTACCGTCATAGCCTCGTGAGTCGCCGCCAGGCACTCGCGAGGATCACGGTCCCGCCCGCTCCGTCCAACCATTTCGCGGCGAATCGCGACTCGCAGAGGGGTGCTTGCCCGGATGAACACACGCTGGCGTGGTTGTCTCCTCGAGGTCGTTGAGACGGTCCTTCTCACCGTTGTCATCTTCTTCGTGGTCCAGCATTTCGTGGCCCAGCCGTACCAAATCAATCAGGTCTCGATGGAGAACACCCTCGAGCCCGGACAGTACGTGCTGGTCGACAAGATCTCGCCGCTCTGGAGCGACTACAAGCGGGGCGACGTCATCGTCTTCGAGCCGCCCAAGGGCGCTTCCGAGGGCGGCCCGGACATTCCCTTCATCAAGCGCGTGATCGGCGTTGGCGGCGATTTGGTAGAAATCCACGATAACGCGGTCTTCGTGAATGGCGCCAAGATGACGGAACCTTACGTCTACATGGAGCAGCCCACGACGCCCCTCAACCAGACTTCCAGCTGGCGAGTGCCGAGCGGCCAGCTCTTCGTGCTTGGCGATCACCGCGAGGCGTCCCAGGATTCGCGCTACTTCGGAACCGTCGCCAAGTCTTCGGTCGTCGGGCGGGCCTGGCTGCGCTACTGGCCCATGGACAAGTTCAGCCTGCTCGATTCGCCAAAATTCCCGGGCGTGCCAAACGCCTCGCCCGTAGGAGCCTCGCCCACAGGAGCCTCGCCCGCAGGAGCCTCTCCCGCAGGAGCCTCGCCCACGCAGTAGCTCGTATTGAAGGCCGGCTCAGCCGACCTGTTCGAGCTCATCGGCGTCTGGCTTTCTGGCGGCAAGCCGCTCGACCATGCCCAGGAGGCGGTGCTCCAGGGACTCAACCTCCAGCCCTTCGGCCAGAACGTAGTCGAGGGGATCGCGTAGGAGGTGGTCGCCGCTCCGACGAAGCGTGATCGGCTCGAGCAGTCGCTCGAGAGTCCGGACTGCCGGATTTGGGCTGCGAACGTGCTCCACGATGATGAGGACACCGCCGCGGCGCAGCACGCGGACCGCTTCCCTAATGGCGGCCCGGTCGTCGGGGATGGTGCACAGTGCGAAGCAGAAGACGACGCTGTCGAAATGCTCGGTGGGGTAGGGGAGGGCATTCGCATCCCCCTCGAGTAACGATGCTTTGATACCCAGCTCGCGGGCCCGGTGGGCGGCAACTCGTAGTGACACGGGGCTGAGTTCGATACCGCTAAGGCGAACGTGGCTCGGGTAATGCGGCAGTGTTCGGCCCCGCCCGATACCGATTTCGAGGGTATCGCCCTCCGCTCTCGAGCATGCCCATCGCAGGTCGGCCGCGCCCGATCCCGGCGAGCTGCCCGCCTTTCGGTCGTAGATCGACCGAATTCGTTCCGTCTGGGCGTCGTGGGGGATCATATGCAAACGGTAAAGCCCGAGCACCGCTCTGAGAAGGGCCAATCGCGAGCCATGGGCGGAAATCACCTGTAAAGGCGCGGCCTGCGTATCGCACACTTGATGGGTGTGGAAGTCAGTGCAGTGGGGGAGATGATCGACCTGGAGGAGTTCGACTCACAATACGGGGCGCTGTTCAGCGACCTCGCGACCCTCGCGCGCGCTCTTGGCGCGGGCCCTGACGCCGAGGACGTGGCGCAGGAGGCGCTCCTCGATGCCCGTGGCCATCTCCACCAGCTGCGCGACCCCTACAAGTTGCGGGCCTGGGTCCGGCGCATCGCGGTCCGAGGCGCCTGCCGCGCCCGCCATCGACAGGTCGCTGGGTTCGGTGGAGAACATGTCGAGCGTCTGCCTGTGATCGATCTGCCAGACATGGATGTGGCGGCCGCTATCGCCGGCTTGCCGGAGCGGGAACGTCTAGCGGTGACTCTGGTCTTCGGGCTCGGCTATCGCCAGGACGAGGCCGCGGAACTGATGGGAGTTGCCGCCGGCACGGTGTATTCGAGCATATGGCGGGCGAGGCGCAAGCTGGCTCGCTTGCTGGCCGATGACGAATGCATTTCGGAGCGGGCGGGGAGGGACCCTCGATGAGTCGCATCGGCGACCACCTGGCCGCAATCGTAGGACGGAATCACGTCGCCGAGAGCCGGCTGTGTGAACTTGCGGGTCCGGATGGCTCGCCGCTGCCTTCGGCGGCCGAGCAAGCCCACATCGACGGCTGTGTCCGGTGCCGCGGACTGCTGCTTGGGTACCGCCGGGCGGAGTCGGTCTTGAGCGGAGCCTGGATCGATCGGCCAATTCGGCCCGATGCGCGTGCGCTGGGTCTTGGCGGAGGCAATCCTGTGGCACGAGTTCGGGTCGGCCGGTCCGGGGGCCACGGTGTTACTCGGCGTGCGGCCGTCCCGGCGGCCATGGCCGCGATCCTGGTGGGGGTCGTGGCGACGGCTGGGCTCCTGAGCCTGCGCGGCGGCGGTCAGCCGGCTTCGAGCGTTCCAGGGGACTCCATTGCGCAGGGCACGGCGCACGGCACGCCTCATGCCACGGGGTTGGTCGCCCGGCTGCCTCTCGGGCAGTACGGAAGCTTCTCCTGGGCTCCCGACGGCGCGCACGTGCTCGTCCGGGACGACTCCGGAAGCCGCGCCTACGACCGGTCCGGCAACCTCGTCTCCGAGTTCGGGCAGAGCGAAGGCTGGCTCGACGCGACGCACCTCATCGGTGGCGACGGCCGCGTGGCCGACATGAACCAGGGCCACTTGGGCGGGCCTACCTCCTACTCTCGGGTGGTCGCCAGCGGCCATGGCGCGGCGGCGATCATCGTGAGCTGGCCGTTGTGTGTGGGCGATCCCCTGGTCGACTGGTATCGGGACGGCCACTACGTGAAGGCCGGCGAGAAGGCCACGCCGTTTGGCTGGTCGGCCGACGGCAAGCTTCTCTTGCGCGGCCATATGAGCTGCACCGACCAGGAAGCCCAGATGCACGGCTGGAAGGGCCCGGTCGAGGTGGTCGAATTCGCGTCGGACCGCGTCCTGGCTACCGCCGAGGCCGTGCGCGGCCAAATGGCGTTCAACCCGAGCGGCACCCGTCTGGCTGCCGAATCGGACAAGGACCTGGAGATCGTGCATATCGCCACCGGTCAGACCAGAACGGTGCCAAACGCACGGCTTCTCGGCTGGGCCAATGACGACTACGTCTATGTCCTCACGACGGCCGGGAGCGTGGTCCTCACTGGCGCGACCGCGACTATCCGTGACTTCGGTGGCGTCGTCGCCGGCGGGTGGTCGATACCTTCGTCGATTGGTCCGCAGCTCGTTGTCGACGCGTCCGGCAGCGCGCTCCGGATCGTGAGCGCCGATCAGAAGACGACCTTGCTCGATCTCTCGTCGACGAGCCTCGTCGTGCGGCCCGATCTTGCTCTGGTCGTGTCCGTGGATCAACCTCGCTACTCGGCCCTGCAGCAGGGCCCGTGGTCTCCGGACGGCCGAATGCTCGCCCTGAAGTCTTCTGACGGTTCATCGGTGGCGCTCTTCTCGGTCACCGACGTGCCGGGCTCTATCGCCGGCGCCTTGCCCACGCCGATCGGCTCGCCCGCTGCCATCCACGAGGCGGATCGAGCGGCGCTGCCGCTGCCGGTCAGCCATCTCGTCTCGGACACGAAGCGAAATGCCTTCTGGTTCCTCGGTGGCGAGTCAGGCGGCCCGATAGACCTGTACCGCTACGACGTCGCCACGGCCAAGCTGTCCAAGCACGCGGTCACGGGCACGACCCACAGCTCGGTTCGGGATCGGGTCGCCATTGCGCCGACCGGCGGACTCTGGATCGGCGCCGGCTCCGAGCTGATCGTCTACGACCCCGAAACGGACCGTCAGACCAGCCTGGTGTTTCCCTCTTCGGACCCGGACGTCCAGAGCGACCCCAAGTCGGGCAAGCCGGATCCCTGGATTTCGGGCATCGCCTTCGACGGCACCGGCCGCGCCCTGATTGCCCGCAACTGGGTCGGATCGCTTGCTGTGGTGGATGCGTCGCTGCAGGTCACGGGCCGCATCGACATATCGGGCGGCTTCGCAATGACCGGCGGCGTGTTCGTTGCTGGAGGCCGGGTGTACGTGGTCGCGGACCCGGAGCGGAGCTTCGGATTTGGCGTCGATGCCACCGGCACTGGGAAACTGTTCAATACCAAATTCCAGGCTGCGGCGCTGGCGGCCGTCGGGGACAGAATGCTGACCGCCGGCACTCCGCCGGGTTGGCTCGATGCGAGCGGCGGCGGTGCGGCGATGATCGCGCCCGTCATGGCTGCGGCGGATGTGGTCGCCGCCGGCCCGGATGGCACGGCCGCCCTGTACAACAACCCCACCGGGGAAGCAGAGTGGCGCGACCGCGAGGGTCACGTCTCGCGTCGGGCTGTATTCCCGCCTGGAAAAGCACCGCACATCGCGACCATCGCCTTGGACGCGCAGGGACGCCTCTGGGCCGTGTCTTCGGCCAATGGGGTCTACTCGCTGGTGCGCCTCGATTTCACGCCGTAAGCGGCGGCTCGCCCAGCCTAGTAGTCGGGCAGGACCGTTTCGCCGTACATCAGGTACTTGTCGACGGCCCGGGCTGCCTGTCGGCCCTCCTGGATCGCCCAAACCACGAGCGACTGGCCGCGCGAGCAGTCGCCGGCCGAAAAGACGCCGGGGACGGTTGTCATGTAGTCGTCATCGTGGACGATGTTGCCGCGATGGTCGAGCTTGCAGCCGAGGGCATTCGGGAGCTCCTGGTTCGGACCCACGAAGCCCATCGCGATCAGTACCAGGTCGGCCGCGAGCATCTGCTCGGTGCCGGGCTTTTCGTGCATCTCCGGCCGGCTGCCAGGGCTGTGGAGCCACGCAATCTCGACCGTCTCGATGGCGACCACGTGGCCAATATCGTCGCCCACGAGCCGGCGCGTGTTGACTAGATAGCGGCGCGGGTCGGCGCCCCACAGGGCGGCGGCCTCCTCCTGACCGTAGTCGAGCTTGTAGACCTTGGGCCACTGTGGCCAGGGGTTGTCGTCGGCGCGGGTCTCGGGCGGCCTGGGCAGGATTTCGAGTTGCGTGATGCTTTTTGCGCCCTGCCGAATGGCCGTGGCGACGCAGTCGGTTCCGGTGTCACCGCCGCCGATCACGATCACGTTCTTGCCGGCGGCAGAGATGGGAGTGGCCGGCCCACCGAGCAGCGCCTTCGTGTTGGCGACCAGGAAATCCATTGCGAAATGGACGCCGGCCAGCTCGCGGCCCTCGACCAGCAAGTCTCGTGGGATCGTGGATCCGACCGCGAGGACCGCGGCGTCGTAGTCAGTTGCGAGCTTCTCGGCAGGAACGTCCTTGCCGATCGTCGTGCTGGTGACGAACTCGATGCCCTCCGCCTCGAGGAGCTTGATGCGCCGTTCCACGATGGATTTGTCGAGCTTCATGTTCGGGATGCCGTACATGAGCAGGCCGCCGACGCGGTCGTCACGCTCGTAAACGGTCACCTCGTGACCCGCCCGGTTCAGCTGCGCCGCCGCAGCGAGGCCAGCCGGGCCACTGCCCACGACCGCGACCTTCATGCCGGTTCGGGCCAGCGGCGGATCCGCGACGACCCAGCCCTCGAGGAAGGCGTGCTCGATGATCTCGTTCTCGATGGTCTTGATCGTGACCGGAGGTTGGTTGATGCCGAGAGTGCACGAGCCTTCGCACGGAGCCGGGCAGACTCGCCCCGTGAACTCCGGGAAGTTGTTGGTCTTGTGGAGGCGGATGATCGCCTCCTGCCACTGGCCGCGGTAAACGAGATCGTTCCACTCCGGGATGAGGTTGTGGATCGGGCAGCCCATGGCCATGCCGTTGACGAGGGCACCCGAGTGGCAGTACGGGATCCCGCAATCCATGCATCGGGCGCCCTGCTCGCGCAGGGTCTTCTCTTCGTAGCCCGGGTGGGACTCGGCCCAATCCTTGACTCGCTCGAGCGGTGGCCGGACGTGGGCCGCCTCGCGCCCGAACTCCATGAAACCAGTCGGCTTGCCCATCGTCAGTTCCCTGCTACTCGGCGCGCGTCCAGGACGTTCTCCTCGAAGGCGGCCATCTCGGCCTCCTCCTCGGAGAGACCGCGCTCGCGCATCTTGGCCTGGGCCTCGAGGACGCGACGATAGTCCTTCGGCACGACGCGGATGAACCTGCTCACGGTAGTCCGCCAGTCGTCCAGTAGCGCCTGTGCCCGGGTACTGCCGGTGTACTCCACATGGCGCTCAATGAAGTTGCGGATCATCGCCGTTTCATCGGCGTCCGAAAGCGGGAACAGCTGGACCATCTCCTTGTTGCAGACGCGCTCGAAGCTGCCGCCGGCAGCCCCGCCCTCGCCACTCTCGTCGAGGATGTAGGCCACACCGCCGGACATACCCGCAGCGAAGTTGCGTCCGGTCTTGCCGATGATCACGACCCGGCCGCCAGTCATGTACTCGCAACCGTGATCGCCCACGCCCTCAACCACCGCGGTCACGCCTGAGTTTCGAACGCCGAAGCGCTCGCCCGCGATGCCCCGGATGTAGGCCTCGCCAGACGTGGCCCCGTAGAAGGCCACGTTGCCGGTGATGATGTTCTCCTCGGCCACGAACTTGGACTCGCGCGCAGGGAAGAGGATGATCTTGCCGCCTGACAGGCCCTTGCCCAGGTAGTCGTTGGCGTCGCCTTCTAGGGTGAGGGTCAGGCCACTCGGGATGAATGCCCCAAAGCTCTGCCCGGCCGAGCCACGGAAGTGGAGCTTGATCGTGTCTTCCGGGAGGCCCTTGCCGCCATACCGGCGCGTGATTTCGGAACCAAGAGTGGTGCCGGTTACGCGGTTGACGTTGCGGATCGCCATCTCGGCCTCGACGCGCTCACCGCGCTCCAGGGCCGGCATGCAGAGCGGGATCAGGGTCGTGGAGTCGAGCGATTCGCCGAGCTTGTGCTCCTGACTGATCTGACAGGTTCGCAGCGTCGTCTTCGGGATTTTGGGCTGGAAGAGGATTCGGCTGAAGTCGAGGCTGTGGGCCTTCCAGTGATCGATGGCGCGTCGCATCTCGATCCGCTCGGAGTGCCCGACCATCTCGTCGAAGGTCCGGAACCCGAGCTGGGCCATGTATTCGCGGACCTCCATGGCCACGAAGGTCATGAAGTTGACGACGTACTGGGGGTCGCCGTTGAACCGCTTTCGCAGCTCCGGGTCCTGCGTCGCCACACCCACCGGGCAGGTGTTCTTGTCGCAGACGCGCATCATCACGCAGCCCAGAGTCACGAGCGGCGCTGTCGAGAAGCCGAATTCCTCGGCGCCCAGCAGCGCCCCGATGACGACGTCGCGACCGGTCTTCATCTGGCCGTCGACTTCGATGGCGACGCGGGAGCGCAGGTCGTTGAGGAGCAAGGTCTGGTTGGTCTCGGCGATGCCGAGTTCCCAGGGCAGGCCCGCATGCTTGATCGACGAGAGCGGCGAGGCGCCAGTCCCACCATCGTGGCCGCTGATCAGGATGACGTCGGCGTGGGCCTTGGCAACACCGGCCGCGATCGTTCCGACGCCGACCTCCGAGACCAGCTTTACGGAGATGCGCGCATCCGGGTTGGCGTTCTTGAGGTCGTGGATAAGCTCGGCCAGGTCCTCGATGGAGTAGATGTCGTGGTGCGGGGGCGGGCTGATAAGGCCCACGCCCGGAGTTGAATGACGGACCTTGGCGATCCAGGGGTAGACCTTGGTTCCGGGCAGCTGGCCGCCCTCACCGGGCTTGGCGCCCTGGGCCATCTTGATCTGGATCTCGCGAGCGCTGACCAGGTACTCGCTGGTTACTCCGAAACGGCCGGAAGCCACCTGCTTGATCGCGCTCTTTAGGGAGTCGCCGTTGGCCAGCGTCTCGAAGCGAGCCGGGTCCTCGCCGCCTTCGCCGGTGTTCGACTTGGCGCCGAGCCGGTTCATGGCGATGGCGAGTGCCTCATGCGTCTCTTGCGAGATGGAGCCGTAGCTCATCGCACCCGTCTTGAAGCGTTTGACGATCGAATCGACCGGCTCGACTTCCTCGAGCGCGAGCGGGTGACGATGGTTCGGCTTGAAGTCCATCAGGCCGCGCAGGGTGCATAGGCCCTCGGACTGGTCGTCGATCAGCTTTGAGTATTCCTTGAATGCGACGTAGTCGCCGGTCCGAGTGGCGTGCTGGAGCTGGGCGATGGAGAGCGGGTTGAAGAGGTGCCGTTCGCCCTCGTGGCGCCACTGGATGCTGCCGCCTACGCCGAGCTGCTTGTGGTAGATGGGGCGCTTGGGCGGATAGGCGCGGTCCTGGCGCATCTTCACTTCACGGGCGATGACATCGATGCCGATGCCGCCGATGCGGGTGGGCGTCCAGGTGAAGTACTCGTCGACGAAGTCCTGGCTCAGGCCGAGCGCCTCGAAGATCTGGGCTCCGTGGTAGCTCTGGATGGTGCTGATGCCCATCTTCGAGATGACCTTGACGATGCCCTTGGCGATCGCCTTGCGGTACTTCTTCTCGGCGATCTCGGCCGAACCCGGGAGCATGCCCAGGCGGACCTCGTCGTGAACGGTCTCAAAGGCGAGATACGGGTTGACCGCGCTGGCGCCGTAGCCGATGAGTAGGGCGAAGTGATGGACCTCGCGCGGCTCGCCGGACTCGAGGACGAGTCCGACCTGGGTTCGCGTGCCGGCCCGCACAAGGTGGTGGTGGACCGCCGAGACGGCCAGAAGCGCCGGGATTGGCGCCTCTGTCTCGCTGTGCCCGCGGTCCGACAGGATGATGATGTTGTGGCCTTCGTCGATGGCCTCGCTAGCCTGCTCGAGGACCTGTTCGATGGCCTTGCGCAGGCCCGAGCCACCGTCCGCCACCTTGAACAGGATCGGCAGGGTTATGGGTCGAAAGCCGCGCCCGTCGGGCTTGCCCGACGCGTCGCCAGTCGATAGGTTGCGGATCTTTTCGAGTTCATCATTCGAGAGGACCGGCGAGGGCAGCTCGAGCTGGTGAGCCGAACGCGGCTCAGGCTCGAGGAGGTTGCCCTCCGGGCCAATGGCCATCTCCGTGGCGGTGATGATCTCTTCGCGGATGGCGTCGATCGGCGGGTTTGTGACCTGGGCG
Source organism: Chloroflexota bacterium (assembly GCA_025358525.1). Classification (GTDB taxonomy): domain Bacteria; phylum Chloroflexota; class Limnocylindria; order Limnocylindrales; family CSP1-4; genus Fen-1039. The sequence goes on from JANYJI010000086.1 coordinate 10,620, forward strand.
AAGAGCTGCTTGAAGTACGAGTAGAGAAGCTGCGGCTTCTCTGAGAGGACCGCCAGGGCCTGGTCGTTGCCCATAGCCCCGACGGGGTCGGTGCCGGTGGCGGCCATGGAGTTGATGACCAGGCGCACATCCTCGGCCGTGTAGCCGAAGACCTCCTGTCGGCGCAGGACGGTCTCATGATCGGGTTCGATGACGCGCGGAGGTGGCGGCAGCTCGGTCAACTTGACCAGCCACTCGCGCACCCACTCGGTGTAGGGGTGCTCGGTGGTGATGCGCCGCTTCAGGTCCTCGTCCGAGACGATTCGCTGCTCGGCCGTGTCTACCAGGAACATTCGGCCCGGCTGGAGGCGGCCCTTGGCCACGATCTGGTCGGGCGGAATGTCGAGTACGCCGGCTTCGGAAGCCATGATCACCCGGCCGTCGGAGGTTACGTAGTAGCGGGCCGGTCGGAGGCCGTTGCGGTCGAGCGTGGCGCCGATCCGGATGCCATCGGTGAAGGCGATAGAGGCTGGGCCGTCCCACGGTTCCATAAGGCAGGCGTGGAACTCGTAAAAGGCCTTCTTCTCCTGTGGCATCGACTCGTGATGCTGCCAGGGTTCCGGCACCATCATCATCAAGGCGTGGGCCAGCGATCGACCGGACAGATACAGCAGCTCCAGGACGTTGTCCAGAATGGCCGAGTCGGAGCCTTCGGTGTCGACAACCGGCAGGGCCTTGGTCAATTCGGCTCCGAAGACCTTGGACGCGAACAGCGACTGCCGGGCGTGCATCCAGTTGACGTTGCCGCGCAGGGTGTTGATCTCGCCGTTGTGGGAGATGTATCGATATGGATGCGCCCGCGGCCAGGAAGGGAAGGTGTTGGTGGAGAAGCGAGAGTGGACCATCGCGATGGCGCTCTCGACGCGCTCGTCGGCCAGGTCCGGGTAGAAGACCTGCAGCTGCGAGGCGTTGAGCATGCCCTTGTAGACGATGGTCCGACAACTCAGCGAAGGGATGTAGAAGTCGCCGCGGCTCGGGATGGCGGAGCGTGAGACTGCCTTCTCGACGAGGCGGCGGACGATGTAGAGCTTGCGCTCGAAGGCCAGGTCCTCGACCAGGCGTTCGGGCCGGTCGATGAAGACCTGCCGGATGAGGGGCTGGGCAGCCTTTGCGGTAGCTCCCAGGCTCGAATTGTCGGTTGGAACGTCGCGCCAGCCGAGGAAGTGCAGGCCTTCATCCGCGATGACCTGCTCGAACAGGCGGAAGCATTCGACGCGTCCGGTCTTGTCCTGCGGCAGGAAGACCATTCCGACGCCATAGCCGCCCTTGCCTCGCAGATTCACGCCGGACTTGGCCGCTACGTCGGACAGGAAGCGGTGGGGGATTTGAATTGTGAGGCCGGCGCCGTCGCCGGTGTTCTTCTCGGAGCCGGTCGCGCCGCGGTGCTCGAGGTTGACCAGGACGGTTAGCGCGTCGCGGACGATCTTGTGAGAGGGGCGGCCGGCAATGTCCACGACGAAGCCGAAGCCACATGCGTCGTGCTCATACTTAGGGTCGTACAGACCCTGGGCCCGCGTCTCGCCTCTCTTCGCCACTTCGCGCCTTCCTCGCTCGAATGCGCCAAAATCGTCCAAACCACCTTGCGGCGGCGACAGCAGGGCCTGCTCCAGGCGCAGGAGCCCTCTTCCGTCGCGGAAAAGCGAGTGTCGAGTAGGGAGTACCCCAAGGTCAAGGTTGCGAAGGTTGCGAATCGGTGACGAACGGGTACCGGGAAACGGAGTGGCGACGGCACCGGGCCGTCGAATCGCGATAGACTTCCGAGGCCCCGTCTCGGTCTTTCCGGAGGGGTTGCGAGCACGGGGGCGAGCCTCCGAAGAGTCGCCCCAGGCATCGTCAGGAGGATTGCTTTGTCACCACAGTCGCGCCGCGGCCGCGCGGTGCCGCCCAGCCACCGTAAGCCAGCCTCGCGCGTGCCGTCCGAAGCCGTGCGCAAGCCAGTTACCAATCCCGCAGGCGAAGAGACTGTCGCCGAGGTCGTGGCCTCGGCCGGGTCAGCGTCCGCTTCTTCTGGCGGCACCCCAGCCAAGGCGAGCGGTAAGCCGGTGTCGGTCGACCGCCATCCAGCTGCGCTCGGTCGACGACGGCGCGGTCCGGCCAGCGTTCGATCGACTTCGGTGCCCCGCAACATTTACAGATACGTCAAGGCCTACGTCCCGTTGATCGTCGCCTTCGTGGTTCTGTTCGGCGCCGTCTGGGCGTGGACTAGCTGGGGCCCGCATGCCCCGACACCGCAGGAGAACTGGACGCGGATTGAGAACGCCTCCATCCAGAAGCGCGACGCCGCCCGGCAGGAGGTTTCGAACTCGCCCAACGACTTCGCGGCTCAGCTCAATGGCTACAAGGCTTACCGCGACGCCACCCGATCCTGGATGAAGGATCTCGCGGCTGTTAGCGACTGGAGCGACTCCAAGAAAACCACCGCCGAGAACACCACAGCCAACGCCGATGTCAAGCAGTTGATCCAGGCCGGTACCGCCCAGGCCGACCTGCTTGATACGGTGGTGGCCGCCACGTCGCCGAGCGATGTGCTCGGCATCGGTGACCAGATCGTCCAGTCGGAGCAGACCTTCAACAACTCATACTTCGTAGCCCGCGTCGACATCATGGGCCCGGTGACCAACACGGCCACCGAGAAGCCCACCCTCGCCCTTCCATCCGGAAACCTGGCCCCGTCCGACTCGCAGCTGGCGTCACCGGCCGCGTCTGCGTTGGCACCGAGCGGATCTCCGGCCCCCGCGGGCTCGCCGTCGGCATCGTAGTCGCCGCAACCCAGGTAGGCAGAGTCGGTCCGTGTTTCGCGGTGGCTGGTACCGACGGAGCCAGTCCAAAGTACGGCTTGTGACGGTTGGGTGGACTTTGTACGGTTCCCGTCGCCCCCGGCGCGTTGGGCCTGGCTACATCAGGAACCTCATTCGCATCGTCGCACATGTAGATACAGAGGAAACCCATGGCTGCCATGGCCGCTAACGAACTCCGTCCGATGCTTACCGCGAGCGAAGTTGCGGCGATGCTTCACCTGCACGTGAATACCGTGAAGCGCCTCGGGGATCGCGGCGAACTGCCGTTCTATCGCGTCTGTAAGCGGGGCGATCGGCGCTTTCGGTTGGAGGACGTGATGACTTTCCTCGAGGCGAGCCGCTAGCAAGAACCACCGGTTCGTGTGCGCCGTGACCGGGCCAGGTGCCAGAAGACCGCCGGACTGAGTTGCGATCCGCGGCGATCGCCGCGGACCACGAGAGGGCCAGCCTGGCCACCTACCCGATTCTGCGAGTGGTGTGGGCTGGCAGCTGCCGAACGCTGGCGCTACGCTTTCGTTCGCGGTACAGCGTTGAGCCCGGCCGCAAAGAGCTCCAGGCCCGTGGCGATCTCTTCGGCCGTGGCGTCGATGGGCGGCAGGAACCGGATCACGTTGTGGTGCGTGCCGCAGTTGAGGACAAGCAGCCCTTGGTCGGCGCAGGCCCCGATGAGTGCCTCGCTCGTGGCCGTGTCAGGATCCCGAGTGGCGCGGTCCTTGACCAGCTCCACCCCGACCATCAGGCCGCGGCCGCGAACGTCACCGATGCGATCGTCCTGGGCCATGAGTGCGCGCAGGCCCTTCTGTAGTTGATCGCCGCGGGCCGCCGCGTTGGCCACGAGGCCCTGCTCCTCGATGGTGCGCATGACGGCCACACCGGCCGCGCAGCTGACGGGGTTGCCGCCGAAAGTGGTTCCGTGGGCGCCGACTCCCCAGCGCTCCTGCAGTTCGCGGCGGGTCACGATGGCCCCGATCGGGAGGCCGTTGGCGAGAGCCTTGGCCACGCATATCACGTCGGGCACGATGTCGGCATGCTCGAAGGCCCACATCTTGCCGGTGCGGCCCATGCCGGACTGGATCTCGTCGGCGATCAGCAGGATGCCGTGCGTGTCGCAGAGGGCGCGCAGCTCGCGCAGGAAGCCAGCCGGGGCCGGGCTGAAGCCGCCTTCGCCCTGGATCGGCTCGATGATGATGGCGGCCACAGACGACGCAGGGATCTCGTGCGCCAGGAGCGTCTGGAGGGCTCCCATCGCTCCCGCAGTCGCGGACTCCTCGTCATCGCCGAAGTAGCGGTAGACGTTTGGAAAGGGGGTCAGGTAGACAGAGGGGAGCAGCGGTTCGTAACCAAGCCGGTAGTTGATGCTCGAGCTGGTGATCGAGGCGGCACCGAACGTCCGGCCGTGGAAGGCGCCCCGGAAGGCGATGATGCCGGGCCGCCCGGTGACGCGGCGAGCCAGCTTGAGCGCGGCCTCGACCGCCTCCGAACCGGAGTTACCGAAGAAGACGGTGTCGAGAGGATCGGGGCAGGCGTCGGCGAGCATCGCCGCGAGCCGGCCGACGGGCTCGAGGTAGCCGAGGGCGTTGCAGATGTGGAGCAACTTGTCGGCTTGATCCTTGATGGCCGCCGTGACCGCGGGATGGTGGTGACCCAACGAGGTCGTGGCGATGCCGCAGGCGAAGTCAAGGAAGCCGCGACCGGCCGAGTCGTACAGGGTGTGGCCCTCGCCGTGGCTCCAGTTGCGCTCGTAGTATCGGCCCAGGATCGGGGACAGGTGCGGCTTGGAAATGGCGGCATAGTCGCCCGCGGCCGCGAGGGCGTCGATCTCCGCCGGGGATAGGCCGCCTGCCGGGGCGCCGACCGGGACAACGGCGGCGGAAGCGGGGACGACTTGTTCCTGAGCGGTGTGATCCATAACGCGAGCTCCTCAGAATCGGGTCGCCGGTCGATGGCGACCGGCGGGTTCATTGAGTATAGGTGTCCACGCGCTGGAGGGCCGGGGTCAGCCAGGCGCCCAGCGCTCCAGCCGAGCCACAGGGCCAGGTGGCCCCGAAACCGACACCCCCGGCCACCCCGGCGACAGCCGCCATCCGGGCGGTGGCGGCCATCCGGGCGGTGGCGGCCATCCGGGGGATGTCTTAATCTTTGGGCCATGCCACTGCCCGACGGCCCTTCTCCGTGGTTCGGCCTTACCCCTCATCAGCTCCGGTTCCTGGAGGTCCATCCGGCAAGGGCCATTGCCATCGCCGGGCGCGGCTGGCGCGATTTCGGCGATGCCGTGATGCTCTTCTCGGCTGGGGAGAAGGAGCCGTTCTTCAACCGGTTGACCGCAGTGCGCTGGCCCGATGATCCGCAGGCCTTCAACGCGCGGCTCGGCCAGGCCCTCGAGCTGTTCGGGGCCCTCGATCGAAAGCCGTACGTCTGGGTGACCCCGGGTCTGAGCGGGCCGACCGACGTGGTCGCGCGGCTGGCCGCAAACGGTTTCGTGGACCAGGGCGGGGGTTACGCCATGCTCCTCGTCCGCGATCCTTCGGAGTTCGCGGACGTTGCTCTGCCGCGTGGCGCCGTCCTGGAGCGCTGGAACAATCCTCCCGGCCCGGATCGGATTGCCCTCGCCGAGGCCCTGGCCTTGGTCATCGGCGAATCGTTCCGGATCCCAGATAACCGCCGAGCGAACCTCGCGGTCGAGATCGGGCTGACGCTCCAGCAGCCCTACTTCCACGCCTATCTGCTGCGCATAGACGGTGAGCCTGTGGCTACCGGAGAGCGGTACACGTTTGACGGCGCCAGCTACCTGTCGTCGATCTCGACGCGCTCCGCCTGGCGCGGCCGCGGATTCGCGAGGGTCATAACTTTGGCGCTCGCCCGCGACTCGATCGCGGCCGGTGCGGGCCTCGTGCATCTGAGCGTCCACGTCGATAACGTGCCGGCCAGCCGGTTGTACGATCGCCTCGGCTTCGCAACACTTGGTCCCCGTTCGGCCGACATGCTCCAGGAGCGAGGGCGATAACGCGGCCTCGAGGTGGCGCGCCCCAGCTGTCCTTCGCCCGTTGAACGACGATCCATCGCAAGTCGGACGACCGCCCCGGGTCGCCCCGAGATAATCGCCACGACTGCCGCCGGAGTCAGCTGGATTGCCGGCGCACACGGAATGCCAGGGAGTGAGATGACCCAAAGCGGCGCACCCGTCATCCGCGTCACGGACCTCAAGAAGCACTACGGCGACGTCAAGGCTGTCGACGGAGTCAGCTTCGAGGTGGCGCGGGGCGAGGTCTTCGGAATGCTCGGTCCAAACGGGGCGGGCAAGACAACCACGATCGAGGTCCTGGAGGGCCTGCGCCCGCCCGACTCGGGCAACGTCGAGGTTCTGGGTCTCGACGTGTGCACGCACCCGCAGTCGATCAAGCAGCGAATCGGCGTTCAGTTGCAGAGCGTGTCGCTGTATCCGCGGCTGACCGTGACCGAGCTTATCGACCTCTTCGGCAGTTTCTTCCAACACCACTTGCCGACGAAGCAGCTTATCGACGCCTTCGACCTCGGTGAGCGGGCCAAGGCGTATTCGATGAACCTCTCGGGTGGGCAGCAGCAACGCCTCTCGATTGCGCTGGCCCTGGTCAACGACCCGGAACTGGTTTTCCTAGACGAGCCGACCACCGGTCTCGATCCGCAGGCTCGCCGGTCATTGTGGGACCTCGTCAAGGGTCTCCAGGAGCAGGGCAAGTCAGTGATGCTGACCACGCATTACATGGAGGAGGCCGCCGAGCTGTGCAACCGGGTTGCGATCATGGACCACGGCCGCATCCTGGAGATGGGCACGGTCCCCGAATTAATCGGACGGCGCTTCAAGGAGCGCGCGGTATTCTTCGACACCACTCCCAAGCTACCGGCCCAACGGCTGGGCAAACTCGGGGGCGTGACCCGGGCCGCTCAAGAGGACGGCCAGACTGTGCTCTATTCGAACGACGTGCCGGACACGATCGGCGGCTTGCTGGCCATGGCCGACGAACTGAGCGCGGAGCCGCGCAACCTGGGGATCCGCCAGGCCACTCTCGAAGACGTCTTTCTCGACCTGACCGGTCGAGCACTGCGCGACTAGGAGCCGAACGATGAAAACACTCATCGGCCTCACGGTCGCGAATTTCAAGAGCTTTACTCGGGACCGGGCCGCACTCTTCTGGACCTTCTTCTTCCCGGTCATGTTCGTGTTGCTCTTCGGTGTGCTCTTCTCGGGCAGCGGCGACAGCAAGGTCTCGGTCGGATGGGTCGATTTGGACGGTACGCGGGCGTCGGCGGGCGTCCGCGACGCCTTCAACAAGGTCCCATTGCTCAAGTTCCAGACCGGATCGCTCGAAGACCAGAAGGCCGCCATGCAGCGCGGCGACGTCTCGGCCGTCATCGTCATTCCAAAGGGCTTGCAAGATGCGCTGGTGGGCGTCAAGACCGGCCAGAAGAGATCCACCTCGATCGAGCTCTACACGGATCCGTCCAAGACGCAAACCACGCAAGTTGTGCAGGGCGCCGTTGCCCAGGTTTTGAACGGTATGAATCTGGCGCTGGCCGGCGGCTCCGAGGCAATTGCCGTAAACACGCTGACGCTGACCTCGACCAACATCTCGACCGTGGCGTATCTCGTCCCGAGCATCCTGGCCATGGCCTTGATGCAGCTCGGCATCTTCGCCGCGGTTCCGCTGGTCCAGCAGCGCGAAAAGGGCATCCTCAAGCGCATGGGCGCCACGCCTCTCGAGCGCTGGAAGCTCGTCGCGAGCAACATCCTGCTGCGCCTGGTAATAGCCGCCCTCGATACCGTCTTGATAATCGGGGTCGGGATGGCCGTCTTCCACATTCAGATCGTCGGCAACGTGCTTCAGGCCGCGGGATTTGTCTTCCTCGGTGCCGGAGCCTTTCTTTCGCTCGGCTTCATGCTGGCGTCGTTCCTGAAGACCGAGGAGCAGGCGACGGGCGTCGTTCAGGTGGTTCAAATGCCGCTCATGTTTCTGTCGGGCATCTTCTTCCCGTTCGACTTCATGCCGGAGTTCCTGCGGGGCGTTGCTCGCCTCCTGCCGCTCACGTATCTGGGCGATGGGCTGCGCCAGAGCATGGTCAACGCCACACAGGTGGCACCGATCGCGCTCGACGCCGTGGTCCTCGCGGGCTGGCTCGTCGTCTGCCTTGCGATCTCGGCGCGTACTTTCCGCTGGGAGTAGCCGGCTTCGATCCGTTGTGACTATATCGGCCGCGTCGGGTTCACCTGGGGCGGTCGACCTGTCTGCAGCGTGTGCGAGGGCGTTCGCGCCCCGAGCACCGACATCTACCAGCGTTCGGTGTGAACGATCGTGTCGAAGGGCTTGCGGCCGCCCGCGCGCTTGGCCCAGGTGAGGGCTTCGGGATCGAGCGGGTACCCGAAGGAAAGCATGAACTCGCACCAGTGGTCGGCGGGGTAGCCGAGCAGTTCACGCGCCAGATCCTGGTTGTAGACCGTGGCCGGCACGCTGCCGATGCCGAGCTCCCAGGCAGCCAGGGTCATGTTCTGGGCCGCCCGGCCCAGGTCCCACATGATCGAGTACGGGGCCTCGTTCGTTGCCGGGTCGGGTACGACCAGAGCGACGGCCACGGCCGCTCCCGCGATGTGGTCGGCGTACGGCCCGACCGCGGCCAGTTGCTGGAGATGGGCACTGTCCGTGCAGGCGACGAAATCCCAGTGCTGCTGGTTCTTGGAGCTGCCGGATCGGCGGCCGGCATCGAGGATCCTGCGCAGATGGTCGGGCTCGAGCGGTCTGTCCTCGAACTTGCGGATGGCGCGCGTCGTATCGATTGCCTGCCAGGTGTCCATTTTTGTCTCCGTGGTGGGGTGCGAAAGCGGCCGGGACGTCCGGCCCGTGAGGTCAGTGGGGTGTGGGCGCATCGGCCGTGGGCGGCCCGCTCAGTTCGGCATGGTCGTTCGCTCGCGGGGCGGGGCCTTGCTCGCCAGCGCACCGAACCCGTACACCGGATCCGGGGGGCGCTCCACGACACAGGCGGCAGCGCGTTCGCCCGCGATTTCCGGCGCCACCGGCCCACCAAGAGAACTGGCGAAGAAGGCGGCGGTCTTGCGGCGGCAACCAGCGTCCTCGTAGAGCCACCTGTGTCCGGATTCCGGAAGGACCAGTGTCTCGACCCCTGGGTCGTCCTGGCGGCCTCGACCGTCCACTGCCGCGCGGGCGATGCGTTCGAGATGCTCCACCGGCACGCCGCGGTCCTGTGCTCCGTGGATCAGGAGCAAGGGGCCCCGATACCGGCCGGCGGCGAGCGTGGCGCTCGCATCCTTCACCGAATGGCGTCTGGGTTTGAGCAGCATCGCTGCCGTGAACCAGGCCAGGGGCGTGGCGATCGGTTCGGGAATGCGCATCTCGGCCATTTGGAAGGTCTTGCGGGTCATGCGCACCAGATCGGCCGGGGCGGAGACGCTGACGACGGCCCTGATCAAGGCTTCGTGCGAGGCGGCGACGATGGCGCCGGCGCCGCCCATGGAGTGGCCAAGGACGCCGACGGCCGAGACTTCGGGCCGGGCTGCCGCCCAGCGCACGGCCGCAGCGGTGTCAGCGGCGAACTCTGGGACGTTGATCGGAAGGGTCTCGTCGGGGCTGTCGCCGTGGCCGCGGACGTCGAAAACGAGGCAGTGGAAGCCGGCGGCGTGGAGGTATAGGACGTGGGCGAAGGTTCGACCCCGATTGGACTCCCAGCCGTGGACGACGACGATCGCGGGTCGGCGGTCGGGCGGGTCGGCGGCGGTGGTGGCGGCAGGCGGAGGCTCAGCCGTGGCTGTCGATGCGTTGGATCGGGCGCTAGCTCGTACCGTCTTCGGTGCTTCGTCCGGTTCGGCAGGTACGAACCAGCCGACCAGGTGGCGGTCGCCGGCCGGGATCTCGACCTGCTCGAAGGCGAGCCCATGCTCCGCGGGCGAGGTCTCGATGGGGCTGCGGTGTGGCAAGCCGACCCTCTCGCGGTAGCGGAGTGCGAACTGAAAGGCGGCTGCGATGCCCGTCAGGCCTGCGCCGACTGTGCCGACCGCGCCAAGTGCCGCAAGTTGGGGCCAGCGCACCGGTCTTGAACTTCGCTTCTTGAACATACGGGTAGGGGACTTCACGCGCGCCAGGCTGTCAAGAGCAAGCCTCGAACAGATTGTGGGGAGGGCGTCCTACAGGCTCAACGAGCCGGGCCGGTAGACTGATCTGATGCCGCGAAACCCATTCTCCGTACTAGAGCTTCCTCTAGACGCTACCGCCGACGCCATCAAGGCGGCCTGGCGGCGTCTCGCGCGGCAGCATCATCCTGATGTCACAAGTGGCGATCCGGCGGTGGAGAAGCGAGCCAACCGCACCATGGCCGAGATCAACGCCGCCTATCACGAGTTACGCGATCCGAATAAGCGGCGACTGCATCGAGAGGCGGCCGCGCGGGCGGCTCGAACAGCCGGTGCGGCTGGCGTAGGGGGCGCGGCGGGTTCTGGCGGTGCGGCGGGCAGAGGTGGCGCGGCGGGTGCTGGCACTCCGGCCGGAGCGCACTCGGCCGGCTGGGGGCACGGTCAGCCGCGGAGTGCCCCGATAACTAACGCTCGCCCCGTCACGGCTCGGATCGACACCAGCGCGCTCCTGCGGCCCCGCAACGGCGTCTCGGAGCCGCTCGATCGGAGTCAACTGCCAGGCCTGCCACCCCGGCCGCGTTCGGCCGAGGAGCACGAACCTCCCAGAGCCTCGACGCCCACCGGGCCGACGTCGCGGCGCCGTGGCCCGACACTGGAGGCAGAACTGCCGACGTTGGCCGAGGCCGTGAATGAGAGCCTCAGGTTCGGCAAGTTCGCGGGCCTGACCCTTGGCGAAGTGGCGGCAGTGGAGCCGTCCTATATCGATTGGATCGTGCGAACGATCGACCGTGATCCCGACATCTCGCGAGCGGCACGGGTCGTCCTGCGCCACCTCACATCGGGCCAGGTCCGGCGCCCTCGACTGGACTCGTTCGTTCAGAGGGGCTGAGGCCGGCTGACACGGAGCCAGCAGCACGCCGCAGCCAAACGAAACGGCTCGCCCAGAAGGCCCGGACGAGCCGTTCGGCCCCTCAGTGGGGCATGACCTAGCCGCTGTAATAGAAGGCCATACGGGCCGACAGTCCTGGCTGCTCGGGTCGTGGTCGGATCCTGCAACCCCCTCGTACGAACGCCCATTCGTCTCAAAAACGGGGGTCGCGATGGATCCGGCCCGTGTCCGACGCCCCTGGCACCTTCGTGTACCGGTATCAGCGGCAATTCCTACCCTAAAGCGTGGCCGTCGAACTGCAATGACCCGAGTAGCCGGGACAGAACAGCCATGAAGTTCGGCGCGTTCTGGCACCGCAGGTTGCGCCCTCGACCTGAAGGGCATGGAGCGGCCGCGCCTACTCATCCTGGCCGAGCCGCGCTACCATCGCCCCATGTACGAAGACGGCCTTTCCTTCCTCGACGAAGAACGCGATGCATGGCGACCCTTTGAGGCCCTGCTCGAACTGACCGACGAAGAGCTGGAGCGGCCGCTCAACGGCGCCCATGGCTGGACCGGCCGGGACCTGATGGCCCACATGAGCGTGTGGATCGAGTGGTGGCTCAACATCGCCCGCGAACTTGCCGTTGGGCCTAACAGCCAGACCTACGATCAGCTGCAAGAGATCGGCCGCGACTGGGCCAACCAGGGCGACGTCCTGAATGACCGGTACCAGGCCGAATGGGCCGCGCTGCCGATGGCAGAGCTGCGCAGCCGCTTCTCCACGCTGCCGGGCGAGTTGCGGGGCTACCTGACGGTCGTTCCGGAATCTCGCTGGCTCAAGGACTCGGCGCACCTCAAGTCGTTGTTCGTCAACACAACCGAGCACTACGCCGATCACCAGGCCGAGCTTCAGGCAATCACCGCCACCGCCGGACGCTGAGCCAGCCAGCGGGACCAGCGCCCCTCGCCCGTCACGATCCGCCCGGTCTAGCGACGGCCGGCAGTCCCGATCGTTAAAACACGACCCCGGCCTGAGGGGGTTAGGCCGGGGTCGTAAGACCGGAGCCGAGGGGGGGCTCCGTTGGGTATTCGATTTAGGCCGAGCGAGTTGCTCAGCCGACGGGCTTAGCGTACTGCGAAAGTCCGAATCTTGCTTCGAACTGTTCGGCCGGCATGGCACCTACAACGGCCATCGGCTGTTGGCCGGGACGGAAGAATGCGATCGTGGGCAGCGTCATGATCTGGAGTGATTGCGAGACTCCCGGGTTCGCGTCGACGTCCATTTTAACGACATCGATTGAGTCCCCGTACTTCTCAGCGATCTTTTCGAGTTCCGGTGCCACCATGCGGCACGGTCCGCACCAGGAAGCCCAAAAGTCGACGATTACCGGCCGCTTCGCGTTGAGGACGACTTCCTCGAAGGTCTCGTCGGTGACTGCTTTAACTTCGGCCATCGGGCGATGGTCCTTTCTACGTAACCGTCTGGGCCGGCGCGAGAGGGCGTCCGGCGATGGATTGGAGCAGCCGACACGCCTCGAGGATGCGCGGATCCGCGATGCGGTAGTAGATCGCGTTGCCGTCCCTTCGAGTCAGGACGAGACCTGAGTTGCGCAAGACCGCTAGATGCTGGCTCATGTTCGGAACGTGGCAGCCGACGCGTTCGGACAGTTCGCGCACCGATAGTTCGCACTCGGCTAGGGACTGCAGGACGCACAGACGCTTCGGATCGGCCAGAGCCTTGGCCACTGCCGCGCTCCGCTGCCTGGCTACGTCAAGATCACCCACATCGAGCATGGCGAGAATATACAACAGCTTGCGCAATTACGCAAGGAGTAGGGACGGTACCCCCGGGCAGGTCGGCCCCCACGTGTCTGTCGCGGCCGGGCCAGGGTCGAACGCTCAGGTTGCCGCTGCCTGGGCTCACGTTCGGCCGATCGAGACGGCGCGTTTTGGCTACGATGGCGGCATGGAAGACGACGGCGCATTCGGGGGCGGACCCGGCGGCAGGTCCGGCGGTGGCCTGGGTCCGGGCATGGACGCGAGCCAGTTGCAAAGCCTCGCGGGCGCCCTGGGTCTCGGCGGCATGCCGGGCCAGGATGCCCGAGACCCGCGTGGGACGCGTGTCGGCGGCCGCGATTCTCGCGACGTTCGAACGCAGACCGGCCTCGACACGGCCCGCGACGGAAAGGGCGCGAAGCTTGAGACTATCGAGATCCACGGCGAGGGCCGACTGGCCGGCCCGAACACGACTCTGGAGCCGGCGGCGGTCGGCATCGACTCGGCAGGACTGACGCTCCAAATCGGCTCCGCCCGACCCATCCGGGCCGGCTATCGCGACCTGAGCCTGATCGCGATCCAGCAGTCGACCGTGCTGATCGTCCTTGGCGACGGCCCAGACGCCATGCGCTTGATCCTCGAAAGGTTCGCCGATCGGATTGGGCCGATGGTTCGGCTGCTGCGGGAGCTTCGACTCAAGCAACGCCTGAGCGACGGTCTGGTCGAGGTTCCAGACGAACCAGCCGAACTGGTGGAGTTCGCCTGGACGCCCACGCGGGGCCCGCTCGGTCCCGGCCCGGATGGACCCGCCACGGCGACCACGGGCGTGGGGCAGCTCGTGATCCATTCATGGGGTTTCGTGGTCTGCCCGCTGGACGAACACGCAACCTGGATCCACTTCCGACGGGCTTCAATCGTGACGGTCACGCTGCCGAGCCCGGGCGAGGTGGCGGTTGACGGGGCGCCGGGCAGGCTGACGCTGCGCGGCTTGGGGCCCGCCGCGACGCGCTTCCACGATCGGCTGGAGAAGCTGCGCGACGGTGCGTTTGCGGACGCCGCGGGTTTCGTCGCACAGCTGATGCCAGACGCCCCGTTCGGGGTGCGACAGATGGCGTCGGATCTGCTGGTTGACGGCCGACCCACCCGTCACGATGCCTTCGGGGATGCCGGCTGGCCGGTCGTCGAGACCGCGGTCCTGGGCGAGCCGACCTTTGCCGAAAGCTACCGGTCGCTGTGTTCGACTGCCGGTTCGGCTGCGCCTCGATGGGTCGCGATGTCGCCCGAGGCTCCCGGCGGAACGGTGCCCAAGATCTGGTTCCTGATCGCGCTGCCCGGCAACCTGGTGGCGATGGAGCTGGTCACGGCCGGTGCCCATGCCACGTACTTCTTCCGGGTCATACCTCCGGCGCAGTATCAGGGAGGGCCGCCGGATAAGCTCGGCATCGCCGCCGAAAAGGCGGTCCGCGACATCAGCGAGGCCCTCGTTGACTGCCGCTTCCTGCGTGAGCCGATGGCCCTGCCGGCCGACCAGCTACGATTGCCGAAGTACCTGCGCTATCGACTCGCCCTCGCAGTGCTGCCGAGTCTGGCCTGGGCGCGAGGCAGATTTGTCGCGCGGATCGTTCACCGCGATCCGACCAGTTGGTCGGCGGCCGTGGCGGACCTGGTCCGCTGGCACGCGATTGCCCGGGACGAGGCAGCGGAGTGGCCCGGCCGCGGGGCTCAGGAATCGCAGATCGGCGAGGTCGGTGGCGATGACGGAGAGGCCGGTGACGCGGGCATCGACAACGAAAGTACAGCCGGGGTGGCCGGGGGAGACTTGGCCGACTCGGCAGCCCCAGCCGCTGACGACGCTTCAACGACGAAATCCAGGCCTTCGGGCACCTTGGGCTGATAGGAGCGGACGATGCCGACTTTCAAGCACCCCTGCCCGTATTGCGACAAGTTCATCGACAGATCCGTCGCGGTGTGCCCGTACTGCGGCCAGGCGGACCCATTCGCACCCAAGCGCTGTCAGAACTGCCGCAAGATCGTGGAGGACCCGTCCTGGGTTGTCTGCCCCTCGTGCGGCAACTCGCTGATCGCGCCGGTTCCGGTAATCGTCAACGCAGCCCCGGGCGCGACCACAACGGGCAGCCCTGCCGCAGCGACTGTTCCTACTACTCCGGCTACTCCGGTCGGCGGCACGCCTGGGGCGCCGGCAGCTCCGCCTCTACCGCGGCCGGCCCTCAATCCGGATGCGGCTCAGGTCGTGCTGAAGTCCGCCGGCCCGTGCGGCGGCTGCGGTTCGCCGCTACCTGCGGGTGCCCGTTTCTGCACCGTGTGCGGGACCGTGGCAGGGTAGCCTTCGAATCAGAAACGGGGCCCTGCGCTTGGCGCAGAGCCCCGTTTGTTACCTGTCATCGAGCGCGACATCCGTCGCTAGGCGGCGCCTCCGAGAGCGTCGCTTGTCCCCCGCACCTTTTCCTAATTCTCACCAGACTGACATTCGGTAACGGTCTTGCTCTCGCAAACGGCTGTGGGACGCGCGAGAGCCCTCGAGTCTCCGATCCTCCCGTTCGAGGGACTCGTTCGAGGGCATCCTGGCCGCCTCGCGAGCCACAACGCCGCCCGTTTCCTTGCCCAAGGTGGTCCTGGCGAGCATTCGGCAAGATCGGCCGCGCCGCTGCCCGGCTGGCGTCGCACAAGTCCGCTTCGCACGCCTATTCGATCGGTGTGGATGCGTCGACGAGGCCATGGCGGCCTTCAGACACCGCGACGAACTCGAGCGGCTGAGGGCGGCGGGAGGAAGAGGCACCATCTGGCGGGTCTTCCTCCCGCCGCCTACTATCACCGGCACGATGGAGAAGTGACGTGAGCGACAACAGCTCGATCGAGTGGACCGATTCGACATGGAACCCAGTGACAGGATGTTCGAAAGTGTCGCCAGGCTGCGCTCACTGCTACGCCGAGACCTTTGCCGAGCGGTTCCGCGGCGTCCCTGATCACCCGTACGAGCAGGGCTTCGACCTGCGGCTATGGCCCGATCGCCTCAGCCTCCCGCTTCTCTGGACCAGGCCACGGCGCATCTTCGTTAACTCTATGAGCGATCTCTTCCACGAGGCGATACCGGAGGACTACATCCGTCAAGTCTTCGAGGTGATGGAGGAAGCAGCCTGGCATCAGTTCCAGGTCCTCACGAAGCGTCACCAGCGGCTCGCGGAGTTGGCGCCGCGCCTTCCGTGGCCAGCCAATGTCTGGGCTGGAGTCTCTATCGAGATACAATCGCCACGTCCACCGCGCCGACTACCTCCGACAGGTGCCGTCCGCAATACGCTTCATTTCCGCCGAGCCCCTCCTGAGCGCGCTACCGGACCTCGATCTTGAAGGGATCGACTGGGTGATCGCTGGGGGCGAATCGGGCCCGAAGGACCGTCCGCCGCGCCCGGAGTGGTTCCGCGACCTTCGCGATCAGTGCCTTGAGACTGACGTCGCCTTCTTCTTCAAGCAGTGGGGCGGGCGTTACCCGAAGGCGCGCGGCCGGGAACTCGAGGGACGAACCTGGAACCAGTACCCGGCACTCCCCGAGTTGCGACCGAAGGGTGCTCCGCGGGCGCAGCGAACCCGTCTCGCCGCGTCTGCGTAGTCTCACCAGTCCAGGGCCATCTGACCTTTCTCGTCCTTCGTGGTTATGCGGTTCCAGAACGTGTACCCCATCGTGTTCTTGGAGAAGAACGCCATCAGGTACATCGGTACGTTCTTGGAGTTCGTAACTGCGATCTCGCGTGCCGAGATCTGGTTGAGGTAGCCAATCCCAGCAAGCTGCTCTCGATAGCACGCCAGGAGCCCGGAGAGAGTTGGGCGACCATCAGGTCCTAGGAAGCGCGGATCCGTCTGCCACGCATTCGTGCCGAAGAAGGCGTCCACCAGAGGCTGGTCCAGTTTGGCGACGCGCTTCATCGATGGACCGAAGAACGACACGAGAAGGTCCACGCGACGAGTCTCAGTCAACCTCCGGATCGTGTCGAACGAAATCTGCCAGTTCGTTGGATCGATGAAGGCAAAGGTGATCCCGTAGCGCGGAAGGCATTTGATCACCTCATCGATCTTCGCATTGCAGTCGCCCGGAATCACCAAGTGACGTACCGCTCCCGCTTCCATGGGGAACATCGCGCATCAAGCGCCGCCGCCGCCTCGTCCTCAAGCTCTACGTAGATGTGGTCTGTGAAGTTCCTCCACAACCCGATGAGCGGCGACCCATCGTAGGTTTCACCGGTCTCCCGCTCGAAGCATCGCCCGGGACCGGCGAAGAGATCGAGGTAGGCGCGTCGCGAAACTGCTTCATCCCAGTCGCGAAGATGTCCGTATAGCGCTCAAGGTAGTGATGCTTCCGACGCGCCCACTCTCCGACAACCCGGGCCGGTAGCCCGTCCCCCGGATCGATCACGTACTCGCTCGGTGCCTTCGTCATCACGCCCCTCAACCGAGGTGCAAAAGGCCCCCGGACACAACGGCAGGATACCGCCACCACTGGCACAACACCCCAGCATCTGCGGGCGGACACCGCACATACGCTGAAGCGCATCACCCGCTCCTTTTCCCAGATCGGCGCAATGCTCGATCTCGGCTACGCCAACCGGTCGGGCTCGCTCTCCACTCCTGCCCACCGGTGGGGAGGCCTCACGGCCAGTGCAGATCGCATACGTCCCCGCCTTGTGTGTGCACGGACGAGTGCCCTGTATCTTGTGCAGCCCGAGGCCCGAACAATGACGACGAAGACGGCTCCCACCACCCCCTGGCGTAGCCGGATCGTCGGGATGGAGGACGTCGCGCCCGATCAACTGCTGGCCCACCCGCTCAATTGGAGAGAGCATCCCGGTGCTCAACGTGACGCCCTGCGCGGCTCGCTCGCCGAAGTTGGCTGGGTCTAGAACGTAGTCGTCAGCAAGCGCACAGGACACGTCGTCGACGGCCACGCCCGAGTTGAAGAAGCACTCTCGCGCCACGAAGCGAGTGTGCCCGTGCTCTATGTCGACCTATCGCCCGACGAGGAAGCGCTCGTCCTCACGACCCTCGATCCCATCGGCGCGATGGCGACCGCGGACACCAAGAAGCTCGAAGAACTGCTGGCGGGCATCACCGTTGATGACACCGGGTTGCTCGCTCTGCTCGGCGACCTGGCCGGCAACGATCCGAAGGCGGGTCTGACCGATCCCGTCGAAGTGCCCGAGCCACCCGAGGAGCCCTACGTCAAGACGGGCGAGCTGTGGATTCCGAACGATCGAGCCCGGCAGCGCCATAGACGTAGATCCAGTCCGGCTATGGGCCGTCGTCAGTGAAGCGCCGCCAATACTGCGTCTCGTGGCCTAATGGCATTCCTACACCAGTCGAATTTGATTGGTGGTGGTTGCATTCTCTCCAAGGGGAGATGGTCATCCGCCCGAACGAGTTTCGAGTCTCGCATTGCTAGAGGAGGACGGCCATGAGAACGCCTGGTCTTGCGGTGGTCCGCTTGGGTGTGTCAATCGGAGTCGCGTTCGTTCTGACGCAAGCCGGTGTGCCGGTTGCAGCCGCTGCGACTGCAGATCCCGCGGGCAGCCTGCCCATCTCGTCATGTCCCGCGGGGTCACAGCTCTACCTGCCGGTGTCGAGCAGCCTCGAAGCGAACGGCTGGGTAGATGTGCGTTATGACATCGGGACGGCGGTTGACGTGGAAGTTCCGCCGCTCGGCAAGACAAGTTGGTCTAGCATGCAGGTGTCGCGGACGTACGCCAACGCGTGGACCGGCGCCTACTCCGAGCCCAACCAGATCAAGTGGAACATCGTGGCGTCCCAAACGGACTCGACGACGTCGGGGATCTCCTCCGGCAACACGATGTCCAATACGTGGATCTACTGCAATTAGCCTTGTCAGGAGTGGGTGATCCACACCGATAGGCGATGAGCTGGACCTCTTCGGGACGCTGCATTAGCACGCGGCCGGAGGCTACGCTGGGGACCCCGCGGGGGGACCCCAGCTTCTAGCGTGCCGAGCGCAGCAGACACGGGTACCTGCACTTGGCGCCGAACCGAACCACCCTCGTCTACCCGTCCGCCTGTCCGTGACCACCCGCGCCGGCACTGCCGGTGCCCGCACCCAGACTGCTGGCGAAGATTGAACCGGTTCGACCCGGCCGGCATCTATTGGGTATGCAGAGGATCGAGCGACTGGAGAAACCGATGCCCGTGACTCCTGTGGTGGCGAGCACCGAGGCGGATCGCCGCCGCGCCTTCGATCAGTTCACCCAGAGCCGGCTCGATCGTGAGTATCGGCTGGCCGCCATAATCCTGCGCGACGCATCGGAGGCCGAGGATGCCGTTCACGACGCAGCGATCCAGGCCTGGCTGCACTGGCCGGACCTTCGAGATCAGGATCGCCTGGATGCCTGGTTCGGCCGGGTCATGGCCAACGAATGCCGAGCGCGGCTGCGGCGGCGGAAGATCGGTCCGTTGACGTTCAGCGAGCCACCCGATAGAGAGGCGCCCGATGCGCTTTCGGCGCTTCACGAGCGAGAGGTGCTGCATGCAGCGCTGGCCGGTCTCGACGCCGACCACCGAATCGCGGTCGTCCTGCGCTACGTCGCCGACCTCACACCAAAGCAGATAGCCGCGCGGACAGGAAGCCGTGAGGGCACCGTGAAATCGAGGCTCCATTACGCGCTTCGCGAGATGCGCGCGTCACTGGACGCTGCCGATCGAGCATGGGGAGGCCGAGGATGAATGACGAGCGTCTAGAGCGCGAGCTCAAGGGGGCACTTCTCTTGGACGACCCAGGACAGGTTCAGGACGAGTTGCGCTTTGCTGTTGCGGCGATCACCGAAGCGCCCGGCGTGGCGAGCCGGACGGCTCGCCGGTTCTCCGGCCTGCGGATGGCGGTCTCGGTCATCGCCGTTGTGGCAGTCATTTCCAGCTCTCTCGCGCTCATTGTGTATTTCCGCGGCGGGACGGGCTCTGGCGCAGCCTCGAGCCCGACCGCCAGCGCGCTCCCTTCGTCAGCGGCCAAGGCGGGATGGATGGACCTGCACTGGTCAAAGCCCGTGGCCTTCGGCGACGCGACCGTCGTCGACGACGTCGTGAGCTGGAAGGGCGAGTTATGGGCCGTCGGCCTCAGCACAGCCGGCAGGGCTGCCTTCTGGAGATCCGCCGACGGCGCAGCCTGGATACGAGTGACCACGGATGACGCCGTGTTCGCCGGCGCGAACGCGGTCAAGCTCCTTGCCAAGCCGGCCGGTCTGGTCGCCTACGGCAGTACCGCCAAGTCGCCGTGCAGCGGGCCGAACGCGGCGACGATGTGCGGTCCAGATCACTTCGCGGTCTGGACCTCGCCGGATGGCACGACCTGGACCCGGTCCGACACGCACGTCTTCGACAGCGCGAACGTTTCAAGCCTCACCTCCGGGCCGACCGGTCTGATCGCCGTGGGAGACCTCAGTTGGACCGAGCCACAGATTTGGGCGTCTTCGGACGGCAAGACCTGGCGAGCCGTCGGCGTAGCCGACGGCGAATTCAGCAATGCTCACTTCTTCGTGGTCCGCGGCTGGTCCGGCGGCTATGTCATGGGCGGGTCCGTGGGCGGCACGGAGCCTTCCTCGTCGGGGACGCTCTCGCCGGCCGGTGCGGCCGCAGCCTGGTGGTCGTCCGACGGCCGGACGTGGCATGCGGCAGACGTAAACCGCATCGGCCTCACGGGGGTTGCGATCCAGTCGCTCCACGTGGGAAGAGATGGACTTCTCGCCATCGGCTCGGAATGGGGCGGCCAGGCGGCCACGGGCTGGTGGTCGGCCGACGGTCGGGTCTGGCAGACGCTCGCCCAATCGACAATCATGACTGCCTCGGGCGGTATAATCCCCGACCCGCCGTCGGACACAGTCTTCGATGACGGAACCAGGATGGTCTCGTTCGCGCCGGACGGCCCCGACGGCCAGCTCGAGGGCTGGACATCGTTCGATGGGAAGACCTGGTCGGGCCTGAGCTTCACCGCTCTCGCTGGCAGCAGTCTGCCGTATTGGCCGGGCAATGCCTCGGTGCAGACATTCGGCAAGGCCTTCATCCTCCCTGACGGCCTCCTGGTGACCGGACAGGCACCGGGCAACCCGCCGAAAGGGTTGGCGTGGCGCGTGATCGCAAGCTGAGAAATGTGCTCGCTGCGTGATCACGGAAATCGCGAGTCGGCGGAATGTCGCCTCGAGATTCCCGAAGATGCCGATGGCACAGGCGACGGCAAAACCGGAGAGCGCGGATCACGGCTGCAATGACGGTGGCAAGCCCCTGATCCATTCCCTGATTGTCGCAGGACAGATGAGGCGTCCCTGACTGAACCTGCACCGTCGGCGGTACGCCGACGTACGCGAGCCGCCGTGATCGAGACGACCCTGTTCCTGGACCACTACGCCACGATAGTGTTGCTGCTCCGCTAGTCGCCGACGATCCCGGCCCGGCGACGGCCAGTTCGAGCGGGATCGTGACGAGCATGGTCGTCATCTCGCTCGCACGCGCGACGTGGCCACTTGGCAGACCGGGATGGCTCGACTCGATGGGGAAGAGCAGCTGGCTCGGGAGCCGGCCCAGACCGGTCGCCTCAGGTCGTGGCCTACCTGCATCGCTGCCGGCGCTGTGGGCCGACTCAGGGCCAGATGGACGTCAAGCCCTGGCTCTGGCTTTGTTTGCTCGAACCGAAGTGTAGGATTCGAAAAAGTCAGCTATCAGCTGACGCCAGAAGCAATCGAGCTTGGCCTCAACGCCGCACTGCCGCCCGTGTACGAGTTGAGGGCATCGATTGCTGAGTTAGGTCGGCGCGCGAGGGCTTGAACCTCTGACCTCGCGGCCCCGCGTGCTTCGCAGCCGCCTCAGCCTCGACATCCGTCGCTAGGCGGTTTTGTTGCCGCAGTTGCCGCAAAAGCGCGTGTCGGCCGCTAGTTCGGCACCGCACTTGCCGCACTTCGCCGTTCCGAGCGGCGTGCCGCAGTTGCCGCAGAACTTCTCGCTCCCGATGGGCTTGTTGCAGCTGGGGCATTCCGTCGCCCGGGCGCTAAGGTCGCCGGAGAAGACAGTCTGGGTGCGCATGGCGTCGCGCATTTGCCCCAGTTCGACCGACGAGCGCTCGGCCTCCATCTCCACCGCGAGGTTCGGGGCGCAGTTGACGCACAGGCCGCGTAGCTTGTTGAAACAGGTCTCGTCGACCCAATTGTTGCATCGCACGCAGCGGTGGAATAAAGGCATGATCTCGTTGGAGGCCTTCTCGAGGGCCTTATCCCGGGCGCCGCGATCGGTGATGT